>JBBQHZ010000031.1:0-31842 GCA_038324445.1 Rhodobacterales bacterium
CCCCGCCTGCGCGTGCGGGAGAGCGTCTGATGCCCGCAAACGGAAAAATTGCCCGCCTGATGCAATCCGAAGGGGTCTGGCTGTTTTCGCGCAGACCCGCCGCAATCCTGGCCGCCAGTAACTACTGTGCTGATCTTGACGGGTGCGGTGTTCGCACCCTGGATCTCGCCCACAAACCCCTATGATCTGGCCTCCTTCTCCCTGATCGACGGGCTCCTCCCGCCGGTCTGGGAGGATTGTGGGGCTCCGCGCTTCCTTCTGGGCACCGACGACCAGGGGCGCGACATGCTGTCTTCCATCCTCTACGGCGCTCGGCTGTCGATGTTGATCGCCGCGATGGCCATGGCGGTGGCGCTGGTTCTTGGCGTCGGGTTGGGGCTGGCGGCGGGGAATTTCGACGGCCGGTTCGACGCCATCGTGATGCGCATCGCCGACGTGCAGCTGGCCCTTCCGGCGATCCTGACGGCGTTGCTGATCGACGGCATTTTGCGCGGAATCCTGCCCCGCGAGTTGCATGACGACTTGCGGATTGCGGTCATCACGCTGGCCATCTCCCTCTCGCTGTGGGTCAACTTCGCGCGGACCGCGCGGACCGCGCGCGATGCGGCGCGGCGCGACCGGCTGGCCCGCGCGATGCTGGCTTTGGTGGGGCTGATGCCCGAGGCGGCCGATCGCTACCCGCACCAGTTCTCCGGTGGGCAGCGTCAGCGCATCGCGGTCGCACGTGCGCTGCTGTCCCGTTCCGGCCTTCTCCTGTGCGACGAGCCGACCAGCGCACTCGACGTGTCGATCCAGGCGCAAATCTTGAACCTGCTCAAGGACATGCAGGCGCGGTTCGGCCTGACCACGCTGTTCATCAGCCACAACCTTGCGGTGGTGCGCCAGATGTCCGACGACATAGCGGTGCTCAAGGACGGGAAGCTTGTCGAAACCGGCCCGTCCGAGGCGTTCTTCGCCGGACCGAGGGCGGCATATTCCCGCGATCTGCTGGACCAGACACCGACCGTTCGCTTCGATGCCCCCGCGTCGTGTTACGGACTTGCGGATTCGCAGCAAACTTGGGGCCAAGCCCGTGCCGCCAAAACCGGACGGTTTCAGGGTTGGTGTCGATGCCCCGTTCGAAGCGAAAGCGTGAAACGGACACAAAGCATCACCGCCAGACGGTTGATCTCAGGCCCGTCTTGACGCAGCAAACGGCGATCATCCTACCATCCGCGACGAGATCGGGCACCGAGTGTCCTGCCCGCCTGGCTCCTTACACCAGCAAGAAGGCGGCAATCGCCGCGTTGAAGGCGGCGGGGGCGTTGATATTGGCGACATGGGCCGCGTCGGGGATCGAGACATATTTCCCGCTCGGGGTCGCATCGGCCATCGCCTGCATCACGGCAGGCGCGGCCCCGACGTCTTGCGAGCCGCCGACATATAGAACCGGCACGCGCGCATGACCTAGGTGGCGCAGGAGGTCGAGCCCCTTGAGGGCATGACAACACGCAATATAGCCCTGCGGATCGTTGGCCAGAACCATGTCGCGAATGGCCGCAAGCCGATCGGGATGCGCCTTGCGCCAGACGTCGGTCAGCCAACCGGCCAAAGTGCCATCGACAATGGCTGCCAACCCTCCGGCTTCGACCTTGGCGATCCGGTCATCCCAGTTCGCCTGAAACGCCGCCGGTGCGTCGGCACGGGCATCGGCGCAGACCACGCGCGACAGGCGGTCGGAATGCCTGATCGCCAGATCAAGCCCCGTCATCCCCCCCATCGACAGGCCCATGAAGGCGGCCTGTTCGATCCCGAAGTGATCCATCAGGGCCAAGACATCGCCCGTCAGCTCCGCAAAGCTGCAGGGCCCCGCGACGGTGTCGCTGGCCCCGTGACCACGCGTGTCGTAGCGAAGCACGCGATACCTTGCGGCAAGGAGCGCCACCTGGTCATCCCACATCGTCAGATCCGCACCGAGGCTGTTGGACAGCACGATCCACTCCGCCCCCTCCGGCCCGTCGATGCGCGTGTTCAGGGCGTAACCGCCCAGATCCACGCGCCCGGTCATTCGGCGGCCTTCATGCTGCCGGTGGCCGCATCAACCGCCGGTTTCACCTTCTCGGCCAGCAGAACCATCGAGCGGCGCGCCAACGCCACATCTGCCCAATCCTTGCCCGCATAAAGCAGGGTGCCGAAATCGCCGGTCTCCTCCCGGAAGGCCAGCAGATCATCGGCAACCTTGTCGGGCGTGCCCCAGATGATCAGCCGTTCGCAGACCCTGTCCAATGTCACTTCGTCATCGGGCTGATCGCGGTATTCCTTGAACAGGTTGATGCGGCCATGCTTCTTCAGCTTGGTGTAAAGCTGGCGGTAATAGAACCGATAGGGGCTGTCGGGATCGGTCGCATACCGGCGCGCGGTGTCCATGTCGTCGGCGACAAAGACGCTTTTGGCGACGCGCCAGTTGGCGGGGTCGGCAGGACGGCCCGCGCGCTTGCAGCCCTCCACATATTTGGGCCAGTGCGAGGCCACCCATTGCGGCATCAGGAAATTCGCGCTTATGGGGTCCCAGCCCCGAGCGGCGGCCTCGGTCACGCCATTCGAGAACGGCGCCACGGCGGTCACCACAATCGGCGGATGCGGGCGCTGCAACGGCTTGGGCATGATGCCCTGACCGATCTCGGTCATCTGCCCGCGCTCGGTCGAGACGTTCCAGTATTTGCCCTTGATGTTATAAGGCGCGTCACTTTCCCAGATCTTCAGGACGGTGTTGATGCATTCCAGAAACATCTCCATCCGGTCATTGTCGAGGTTGCCGAAAACCTCGGCATCGGTTGCCAAGCCACCCGGCGAGATACCGAAGTTGAACTTCCCGTCCAGCATGTGATCGAGCATCGCCATCTGTGCCGCGACGGCGGCGGGATGCGCGTTTGGCATGTTAACCGTGCCGGTGCCCAAGCGGATGTTCTTCACGGAGGACGCAAGTGAGGCGATGAACATGGCGCAACTGGTGATGTTCTCGGCCGAGTCCGTCACGTGTTCGCCCACATAGGCCTCGGTAAAACCCAGCTCGTCGGCCAGTAGAAACGCCTCCCGATCTTCGTGCAAGGACTGTCGCCAGTCCTTGTTGATCGGATGAATCGGCATCGTGAAAAATCCAAGGTCCATGGTGTCTCCGCTCCATCAGGGAAGCTAACCATAGGGCGATGCTTGCCTGATGGAAAATAATAAAGAATAACCCGTCCTATCAGAAAGCATGATGGGCGTCATGATCACCCTGCGTCAGATCCAATCCGTCGTCGCCGTGGTGGAGGAGCGTTCCTTCACCCGCGCCGCCAGCCGTGAAAACGCCACCCAATCCGGCATTTCCCAACATGTCGCCGCGGTGGAGAAATTGCTTGGCGTCCAGCTGTTCGAACGGGGCAGCGAGGGCGTCACGCCCACCCGTGCGGGCCTGCAGTATTACCAGCGCTGCATCGAGGTGTTGCGCACGCTGGAAACTGCCAAAGCCGAGGCGCAGAAAACCGGCGGGGCGCTGACCGGCAAGATCCGGGCGGGCCTGATCCCCGCCTTCACCCGCGCCATTCTGGCCCCGGCGTTGGAACGTTTCGCCAATCTGCATCCGGGGGTCGAAATCGAGGTGATCGAGGGCTATAGCGGCAGCTTGACCGATCTTGTGCGCGCCGAAGCGCTCGATTTCGCGCTGGTGCCGGGGTTTTCGGGGGAGACGGGGCTGAAGGTCACCGCCCTGACGCGCAGCCGCGAGATGCTGGTCTCCGGGCCGCGCTGCGGTCTGACCAATCTGGAGCCCTTGCGACTGTCCGACAGGGCACCCCTGAAATTGATCGCGCCCGCCCGCTCCAACATCCGCCGCCTGAAGATCGCGGAATATATCGAAGTTTATGGTGTCGCGATCGAGCGCGTGCTAGAGATGGATGCGATGCTGGGAACGCTGGAGTTGGTTGCTGTCAGCGACTGGGTGACGATCCTGCCATGGATCATCTGCAGCCCAGATGCAGCCAACGGCGGCGCGATCCGGCGCATATCGCCCTTGATCGACCCGCCGCTCTATTCCGAATTCGTCGTGATAGAACCCGCCCGCAGGCCGCTGCAAACGGAAGGGCATCTGTTTCTGGCCGAGATCAAGGCGGAATTGGCCCGTCTGGTCGAGCCTGCCTAGAACATGATCGCCGGCAGCCATGTCGCAAGGCTGGGGATGAACAAGACGATCAGCGCTGCGATGAGGATCAGGATGAAATAGGGGGTGGAGCCCCAGAAGATCTGCCCCAGCGTCACCGTCGGGTCCGGCACCGCCCCTTTGACGGTATAGACCAGAAGGCCGAAGGGCGGCGTCAGCAGCCCCGCCTCGATCACCAGGATACCGAAGATCGCAAACGCGATCGGGTCGATCCCCAGCACGCCAGCAATGGGGGCGAAAATCGGCACGGTCAGCAGAATGATCGAGACCGAGTCGATCAGCATCCCCAGCACGATCCAGACCGCCATCATCAGGCCGATGATCATCCACGGCTCGGCTCCGATATTGAGGAACAGGCCCTGAATGAACGGCACCGCCCCGCCAAGGGCCAGAAGGCGCGAGTACATCTGGGCTGCGATCAGCAAAAACATGATCGGCGCAGTTGTTCGGCCCGCCTGATAGATCGCCTCAAGAATTTCCTTGCCGCGCATGCCCTTGATCAATCCGATGACGAAGGCGCCAAGGGCGCCGAAGCCCGCGGCTTCCGTGGGCGTGAAGAAGCCCTGCCAGATGCCGCCGATCACCAGCATGATCAAACTCAGGATACCCAAGCCACCCACCAGTTCGTCGCGCACTTCGGTGCGCGTCAACGGCACGAGGTCGGCCTTGAACGCCGGCGCGATCTCGGGCCGGTGCATGACCGAGATCACCACATAGGCCGCGAACATCAGCGCCAGAACGAGGCCGGGAATGATGCCTGCAATGAACAGCGCGCCCACGCTCAACTCGGTCAGGATCGCCCAGACGATCAGCAGAACGCTCGGCGGGATGAGCATGCCCAGACAGGCCGATCCTGCGACAGCTCCCAGCGCGAAGGTCTGCTTGTAGCCGGCCTTCTTCATTTCGGGATAGGCGATGCGCGAAAAGGCGGCGGCCGCTGCGATCGACACGCCGGTCACCGCAGCGAAAACCGTATTGCCTGCGATCGTGGCAATGGCCAGCCGCCCCGGCAGGCGCTTCAGGGCGCGGTCACAGATGCGATAGAGATCCGACGCCGCCCCCGATCTTGAGATGAAATCTCCCATCAGGACAAAGAGGGGGATCACCACAAACAGGTCCTTTCGCACCGCCTCATAGGCGGTATTGCCAAGGATCGAGATCGCCGCCTCAAAATTGCCCAGCATCAGGAACACGCCAAGCCCGGAACAAAACGCCAGAGCCACGCCGATATGGGTGCCCAGAAAGATCAGCAGGATCAGCAGACCCAGCATCCAGAATATGATATCGCCGCCCATGTTTCTGGCCTGCCTTCAGTGCATCTGGCCGGGCGCGATTGCCCCGGGTGCTTCGAGATCGTTGAGCAGTTTGCCCTGCCAATCGAGGAGGATCATGTGCAGGTAGGTCAGAACGACAAATGCCGACATCAGCAAGACCGCGCCACGCACCGGCCATGTCGGCACGCGCAGCGATCCCTCGCCTTCATATTCGCCGATCCGGTAGGCGTCCGCGAAGGAGTCGCTGGTGCTCCAGACCAAGGCTACGAACACCGCTACCCCCAGAAGCGCCGAGAAGGTGCGCAAGAGCTTTTGAAAAAAGGGCGGCACCGCGTCGGCAAAGACCGACGTGCGCAACATTGACCCGGAATAGACCGCCAGCGGCAGTTGCAGGAAAGCGATCGACACGACCGAGTTCTGCAAGATCTCCTTGGTTCCCGGGACCGACGTTCCAAGCAATTGCCGCACCATGACGTCGCAGAAGATCAGCACGGCAAGCGCCAACGTCCAGAACGCGGAGACCAGGTGGATCCCCCTCGCAAGCTTGATCGGCACTCCCATCAGACCCTCCCGTGTCTGCCGCAAATAGCTTGCGTCAACCGACGCTACTGCATCCGCGTCGCGGGTCAAGTTGTTAATTAGCGATCGATAAATAGCGTGCACAGGCGCGTTGGAACGCTTGACCGAACGCAGATTTTATGTGGAGATATTCTTAATTAGCGGTCGATAAATAGCCGGGACACCGGCATTGGTCCAAGGCAAGGACCATCCACGAAAGTGGCGCGCCGTTGATCAGGACTGAGCCAGAATGGGAGGACATTTTCATGGCATCAAATACGTATCTAGGGGGCACGGCCCTTGCAGCGATCGCATTGTCCATCGGCGCGGGGGCGGCGTTTGCGGAAACTTTTACGCTAAGGATCGGGGCAGGGCACCCCAGCGGGCCAACGGTCTATGTCACTGACGTAGAACAGTTTTTCGTCCCTGAAGTCATCCGCCGCGTTGAGGAAGAGACAGAGCACACGATCGAATTCGTCCAAGGTTACGGCGGCTCCATCGCAAGTGTGGCCGAGACGTTGGAAGCTGTGCAAAACGGGATCCTCGACATCGGCGCCTATTGCATGTGCTTCGAGCCTGCGAAGCTGTTCTTGCACAACTTCCCCTATTACGCGGCCTTTGGCCCGCAGGATTCGATCCAGGAGATGCAGGCCGTGCGCGCCGTCTATGACCAGGTGCCATGGCTGACCGAACAGTTCACTGCCGAATATGATCAGGTGCTTCTGGGCCTGCACGGCTGGGACAACTACCATCTTGGCACCACCGACCCGTGGGCAACTGTGGCCGACCTTCAAGGCGTAAAGATCGGTGGCGCAGGTCCAAACCTGCCCTGGCTGGAATTTGCGGGCGCAACCCCGGTGCAATCCGCCTTGCCCGATGGCTACCTGTCGCTTCAGACCGGCGTCTATAACGGCTGGCTGATGTTCCCGTCCGCCTATCTTGGCTTCCGCTTCTATGAGCCAGCGCCTTACTACACCTTGATCGGCTTCGGCGCGATGGGTGTGAACGCGCTGACGATGAACGAAAGCAGCCTGGAGCGGTTGCCCGAGGATGTTCAGCAGATCATCATCGAGGTTGGTCGCGCGTATGAAGATCAGGCCGGTGCCTCGCTGAACGCGGCACAATCCTCGGGTCTTGCCGGGTTGGAGGAGGCCGGTGCCACAATCACCGAGATCTCGCCGGAAGTGCGCTCCGAATGGGCACAATCGCTGGCGACATTCCCGGGTCAGCAGGCGGCGGATGCGAATGGTCGCGGCATGCCCGGATCCGAGGTCATGCAAGCCTATCTCGATGCGGTCGTGGCGGTGGGGTATGAATGGCCCCTTGTCTACACGCTGGAGTGATCTGATCGAAACCAAAGGGCGGCTCCTGAGCCGCCCTTTTTTTCCGTGCCGCACCGGCACGGGCATTTGCAAACACTGACGGAAGGCACCCTCCATGGCCCTGTCGGACCGCATCCCCTACCAAGCCCTCATCGACCGCCCGAAACTGCGCCTGCCGGACGGCAAACGCATCGCGGTCTGGGTGATTGTTAATGTAGAAGAATGGCGCATCGAAAAGCCGATGCCGCGCACGGTTCTGCCGCCGCCCATGGGCCAGCCGTTATTGCCCGATGTGCCGAACTGGGCCTGGCACGAATACGGCATGCGGTCGGGCTTCTGGCGGCAGATGACCGCCCTGACGGAGCGCGATATTCCCGTCACCCTGGCAATCAACGGCAATGTCTGCGACAGCTATCCCCGCGTGGCAGGTGCCGCGCGCGACGCCGGGTGGGAGTTCATGGGCCACGGCTTCCTGCAGGGTCCGATGCACCGGCTCGAAGATCAGGAAGCGGCCATTGTTGCCGCCCTCGACAGGATCGAGGCCTTCACCGGCACCCGCCCGCGCGCATGGGAAAGCCCCGGATTGACCGAAACCGAGGAAACCCTTGATCTTCTGCGCAAACACGGCGTCGAGTATGTGGCCGATTGGGTTATCGACGACCTGCCGCAGGACATCGACACGCCGTTCGGTCAGATCACCACATTGCCCTACACCGTCGAGACCAACGATATCACCGTCTACGCCCTGCAGAGCCACCGCTCGGACGAGTTCCTGACGCGCGGGCGCGATCAGTTCGACCGCCTCTACGCCGAGGCGGCGGATAATGCACGGGTCATGGCGATCTCCATCCATCCCTATATCACCGGCGTCCCGCACCGGATCCGGTATCTGGAGGAGTTGCTGGATTATGTCGGCTCCCATGACGGCACCGCCTTTATGACGGCCAGCCAGATCGGGGATTGGTACAGGTCTGAAATGGCACTGGTGCGCGAAAAGGGAGAGAAGTAATGGATATCATCGACGTTTCAGTTGCGGAAATGCAAACCCGCGTAGCCCGCTTCCGCGAGTTGGGCGCCTCCCCACAGGCCTTCGTGGACACGCGCATCCCGAAATACGAGCGCGACATCTACAACGTCATCGGGCGGGGCGTGACGGAGGATGCGGGCCTTGCCCCCTCGATCACCGACTCCCGCTATTTTGGTATCACCTATGTCGGGGCCGCGCCCGGCAAGGGGGCGGCGCTCCATGCGCACCAGACGATCGAGGTATTCATTCCGCTGATCGGCCGGTGGGCCGCCTACTGGGGCGAAGATGGCAGCAAGGAGCTGGAGCTTGATCCTTTCGACGTCATCTCTTTTCCGCCCGGCGTCTTTCGCGGGTTCCGCAATATTGGCGATAGCCATGGCATGCTGATGGCGATCATCGGATCAAAGGAAAGCACCGGCGACGGCGGTCGCGTGGAATGGGCACCGGAAGTTCTGGCGCAAAGCCACGAGACGGGATTGCGGGTGAATACCAAGGGTGATCTGGAGGAGGGGTAGCCCGCCGCGATGCTGGCGCGGCAGGCTACAAGGCGGGGCCTCAGGCCACGCCTTCCAGCTTGCGCGACGCCTGCACCGACGGGCGCGCCTTCATCCGCTCGTAATGGGCCTGAATGTTGCTCGGCAAGCTCCAACCAGCCACGTCCACCGCCCAGTACTCGTTGTAATACAAGGCCGTATCCGCGATGGAGAAGTCGCCGATCAGGTAATCCTTCCCGGCCAGCTGCGCGTCGACCACGTCGAATGCCGCCATCATCGCGTCCTTGCCGCGCACCTTCAGCTGTTCGACCGCCTCGGGGATGTCGGAATAGGCATCGGGGCGGCGGAACATGCGCCACGACAGCATGTGCATGGTGCCAACGATGAAATCCATCGCCTCCAGCGTGCGGATCATCCCTTCGGTATCGGTGGGCATCAGGTGCTTTTCGGGGTGTGTCATCGCCAGATACATCGCAATCGCGGCATATTCCGTGATCACGCTGCCATCGTCGCGCACCAGCGCCGCAACCTTGGCTTTGGGGTTTAAGGCCTTGTATTCAGGCGTTTTCTGCTCGCCCTTGGAGAAGTCCACAATCTTCAAGTCATAAGGCGCACCGATTTCTTCCATCAGCACATGGATACCGATGGAGCAGGTCTTTTTCGCGTAGCACAGGGTCGTCATGGGTCTCTCTCCTTGGATCAGGGGGTCGGCGTATCGCCGGTTTCAAACGGTGCCAAGCGCTTTCAGAATCCGCTCTGGCGTCATCGGCATCTGGTGGATCGACGCGCCCAGCGGGCGCAGCGCATCATTTATGGCGTTCATCACCGCCCCCGGTGCGCCGCCGGTGCCGGCCTCGCCGGCGCCCTTCGCGCCCAAGACCGATGTCTTGGTGGGCGTTTCGACATGTTCCACAACGATATCGGGCATTTCGAACGCCATGGGCGTCAGGTAATCCGCCATCGTGGCGTTCTCCAACTGCCCTTCGTCGGAATAATGGCATTCCTCGTAAAGCGCGCCGCCGATGCCTTGCACCACACCGCCCCGGATCTGGCCATCGACAAGTTGCGGATTGATGATGCGGCCACAATCCTCGACCGCCCAGAAGTTCAGGACCGTGACGAAGCCGGTCTCGGGATCGACCTCGACCTCGGCTGCCATCGCGCCGTTGGTGAAGACGAAGGGAAATTCCGTAACCCGGTAGTGACGGGTAGCCACCAGTTCCGGCGTCAGGTCATTGGGCAACTCGTTGCCCCGGTAATAGACGGTGCGCGCCAGATCGCTCAGGCTCATGCGTTGCGCGCCGCCGCCGGCGTCGACCACATGGCCGTCGATGATGTCCAGCGCTTCGGGTCTTGCTTGCAGGATCGTCGCCGCCACCTCCAGC
Source organism: Rhodobacterales bacterium (assembly GCA_038324445.1). Taxonomy (GTDB): domain Bacteria; phylum Pseudomonadota; class Alphaproteobacteria; order Rhodobacterales; family Rhodobacteraceae; genus Gymnodinialimonas. The sequence goes on from JBBQHZ010000031.1 coordinate 10,238, forward strand.
ACCTGCCCCTTCAGGGCATGGGCCGCCTGCAGCGTAGCTTCGCCGCCGATCCCCGCCCCGCGAGAGGCCCAGGTGCCGCCGCCATAGGGCGTGGTCTTGGTGTCACCGGTCGTGACCTTGACGCGGTCGATCGGCACACCAAAGACTCCCGCCGCAATCTGCGCGAGGATCGTGTTGGTGCCCTGTCCCTGCTCCGTCACCGAGGACGAGACGTGGATCGCGCCGCCTGCCTCCAGCCGGATGGTGGTGCCGTCCTGGCTTGCGATGGGCGCGCCGCCGATGCCGTAAAACATCGGGCTGGGGTTGGTGACCTCGACCATCGAGACAAGGCCAAGCCCGCGATAGATGCCCTCAGCGCGCAGGCGCGCGTGTTCCGCCCGGCGCGCCGCGTAATCCATCACCGCGACCAGCCGGTCCAGCGTCTTGTGATGGGACAGATCGTCCAGCTTCATGCCGCTGGCCGTGGTCGTCGGGTAGGCGTCATCGCGGATCAGATTGCGGCGGCGGATTTCGACCACGTCCATTCCGATCTCGGCGGCTGCATCCTCCAGCAGGCCATCGGCGACGGCCATGGCGATGGGGTGCCCCACGGCGCGGTATTGGCACGTCATGTTTTTGTTCTGGAAAACCACCCGGGCCCGCGCGCGATAGTTCTTGAAGGCGTAAGGCGCGCCGGTCAAGTTCAGCACTTGATTGGCCTCGATCGCCGAGGTGCGCGGATACATGGAATAGGGGCCGATGCCGGTGATATCCTCAAGCGTCAGGCCGGCGATCTTGCCATCTGCTGTTACCGCGATCCGGCCATCGACGATATGGTCGCGGGCGTGGATGTCGGAAAGAAAACTCTCCAGCCGATCGGCCACGAACTTTACCGGCCGCCCCAGCAGCTTGGCAGCAACGGCGGTCGCTATATCATCGCCATAGGTGTGGATCTTGATGCCGAAGGACCCGCCCACGTCCTGACTGACAACGCGCACGTTCTCCTCGGGCAGGTCGAGATGTTTGGCGAGGATGAACTGCATCATGTGCGGCGCCTGGCCGGAATACCAGTAGGTCAGCATCCGCTCTGACGGGTCGTATTCCACCAACGAGGCGCGCGCCTCCAGCGTCACGCCGGTGTGGCGGCCGAATTTGAAGCGCCGCTCTACGATGGTCACGTCGTCGCGCGCAAAGGCGGCGTCGGGGTCACCCGCCACCACCGTGCGTTCCCAGGCGAGGTTCGAGCCAAATCCCTCGTGGATCACCGGCGAGTCTGCGTCCAACGCGGTTTCCATGTCGGTGACGGGCGGCAATTCTTCGATGTCCAACTCCACAAGCGCCGCCGCATCCTCGGCCACGGCGCGACTGGAGGCGACGATCATCACCAACGGCTCCCCCGCCCAGCGGGCGACATCAACTGCAAGCGGCATCTGCGGGGCAGAGCGGAGGCCTGCAAGATGGCTCAATACGCCCACATAAGGCGTCACATGCGCCACGAAATCCGCGCCGGTATAGATGGCCACAACACCGTCGACCGCGCGGGCCGCGTCGGTATCGATGCCCACGATCCGCCCATGCGCCATGGGCGAGCGGACGAAGGCCGCGTGCAGCATCCGGGGCAGTTGCATGTCGTCGACGAACTTGCCCCTGCCATGCAACAGGCGCGTGGCATCGGGGCGGGGCACCGATTTGCCGATATAGGTGTTGGGTTTGTCGAAGATCGTCAGCGGGCCACTCATCGGTGAGCCCTCCCGTCGATCACGTCGCAGACCGCATCGACGATGGACTGATACCCGGTGCAGCGACAGTAATTGCCCGACAGGTGCTGACGGATGGCGATGCGGTCCGCAGCGCCGCCTCCCTCGACATATTCGAGAGCCGTAGCCAGCATCCCCGGCGTGCAATACCCGCATTGCAGCGCGTTGCGGGCAATGAAGGCCTGCCGCAGGTCTTCGCCGCGCCGCGCCTCTGCCAGCCCTTCCACGGTCGTCACCACCGCGCCATCGGCTTGCACCGCCAGCATCAGGCATCCGCGCACCGTGGCGCCGTTGACCTCCAGAGTGCAGGCGCCACAGACACCATGTTCGCAGCCGACATGGCTGCCGGTCAGGCCAAGCGTGTTGCGCAGGAAATCGACGAGGTTCTGGCGCACCGGGACGGCATGGGTCGATGCCGCGCCATTGACCGTCAGGCTGATCGTGCGGGTCTCGCTCATCTCGTCATCCCTTCAAGGGCGCGTTTCATGACAACGCCCGACAGGTGCCGCTTGGTGGCGCTGCCCGCGTTCAGGTCGCCGGCAAAGGGCAATTCGCCCAAGGCAGCGATGGCAGCTTGCGCCCCGTCGCGCGGCGCCTTGCCCTCAAGTGCTGCCTCCGCAGCGGACGCCCGCAGAGCGCGGTCGGCGATGCTGAAGAACGCGATGCGATAGTCGGTGCAGGGGCCGTTCGATGCGCCGGTCGCGGAAACGGCCACGCCCGCCATCGCATAATCGCCGTGGCGGCGGGCGAGTTCGTAAAACCCGAAGCGCCGGTCGGGCGCGCGGGCGGGGATCGAAATGGCAGTCACCAACGCGCCCGCTTCAAGGGAAGTCTGATACATCCCGAGGAAGAAGTCGGCTGCCGCGCAGGTCTTGCTGCCCGCGCTGGATTGCACCGTTATCTCCGCGTCGAGCGCAAGAAGCAGCGCCGGCATCTCGGCGGCGGGATCGGCCAATGCGACGCTGCCGCCAATGGTGCCGCGATTGCGCACGGCGGCGTGGGCGATATGGGGCAGGGCCATGTGCAAGAGGGGTGCGTGCTCGGCAATGAGGGGCGAGTTCGCCAGATCGACATAGCGCGTCATCGCGCCGATCCGCAGGCCATGTTTATCCGCCGCAATCCCCTTGAGGTCGTCCAACGCCGACAGGTCCACCAGCATTCCCGGCTGCGCGAGGCGGAAATTCATCATGGCCATCAGGCTTTGTCCGCCTGCCAACGGCATGGCATCGAGCGTGTCGTCGTCCAGCAACTCGAATGCTTCGGCCAGTGATCCGGGCCGCTCATACCTGAAATCGGCAGCTTTCATGTAGTCCCCTCAGCAAGCACTTGGCGGGCCAGCTTGCCCGGCTCCAATCCTCCGCCTCGGGTTAATTTATCGAACTATAAATAACTAGCAAGGTCTAACTGGCCGGCACCAAACGGCGGCAATCGGCCTGCGCGGTTCAGCGCGTGGCTTCCTCACGCACCTTTGCCACTTCCCCCAGAAAGCTGTTGATCGCCGTCTCGATCACGAAGTGCTTGTTGTTGAGAACCGACGCTTCGTAGATGAGCGTCCGCACGCCGTAATAGAAGATCCCGCCATGCATGATCCAGGCAAACTCGACCTCTTCGTCCGTCGCCACCAGATCGTCATATCCCGCTTCGAACCGCAGTTCCGCTAGGATCGGCTCAAGGATCCGGGCACGGACCAGCTTCATGTAGCGTCGATTGATATCCATGCCCTTGAGGCCGGAGAACAGGAAGATCCGCATCCAGTCGTTGTGGAATACCACATTGGTATAGGCGACGTAGAAGTCCAGCAAACGGTCGCGGACGGGGCGCGAGCGGTCGGTCAGAAGCAGGCCCCACTCCTCGCGCCAGCGCTTCACATAGACCGCGTCATAGACCTCGGCGATCAGGTCGCCCTTGGAGGGGAAGTAGCGGTAGAGCAGCGGCTGGGTCACACCCAGACGCCGCGCCAGTTCCCGCGTCGAACTTTCAAAGCCTTCCTGGGCGAAGAACTCGACGGCTTTGGTCAGAAACTCCTCCCGCCGGTCGTCAAACGACAGACGGCGCCGGGGCGCTTCGGCCTTGGTCGACGGAGCCTCAGTTTCTTCTGTCACGCATCACACCATTCACTCCCCAGCTTCAGGCGATGGCCGACGATCACGCCTTTGGCAAGGCTTTGTTCAAGGAAGCAGCCCTTCTTGGCGGCATCCAGCAACTCCCTCTGCCGCACCTCCGTGGCATCGCAATCCATCGCAACGTCGAGGCTGAAGCTGACCGGATCGGTGACATAGGGGTCATTGCCGGTCTGCTCGCCCTTCCAATGCAGACGCGCCTTCACTTCGACGCCCCGAAGATCGATCTTCAGCCGCTTGGCGAAGGCCCGGATCTGCGTCATCAAACATCCCGTAAGGGCCGCCGTGAACAGGGCCAGAGGCGGCGGGGCCGTGCCATCGCCGCCATGAAAGGGACCTTCGTCGGTCGCAAGCTCGAAGCTTTCCTTCATCATCGGCCACTGTACCGAGATGTCGTTGCGCATCTTGCCGGACGACACGCCGGTTCCCTCGAAGATCACTTCGAATGTCTTGGTTGCCTGTTCGGTCATTGGGTCCCTCACTGTACCATTTGTGCCTTGATTGCCCGACGCTAGCGTAAATTTATCGGTCGATCATTAAGTATTTCGTTGGTCAGGATTGACTTAAGGGTGCGGGCTATTTTTCACTCGATCATCAAGATCGCCGCGTCTTCAGGGAGGATACCAGGATGCCCAAACTCACCCGCAAGGAAATTTACGCCACAGCGAAGGAGCTGTCGAATTGGGGCCGCTGGGGTGCTGACGACCAGATCGGGACGCTCAACAACGTGACGCCGGCAGATATCGTAGCGGCGGCGGGACTGGTGCGCAAGGGCAGGAGCTTCGCGCTTGGGCTCGACCTGAAGCAGAAGATCCAGTCCGGTCTTTTCGGCGGGCGCTGGAACATGATCCACCAGATGCTGGCCACCGGAACCGACGCCGTCACGGGCGAGCAGGACGGCGATGGAAAGGCCTATCTGCGCTACGCCGACGATGCGATCAACATGCCTTGTCAGGTTGGGACGCAATGGGATGCGCTGTGCCACATCTTCCTCGATGACAAGATGTATAACGGCTATCCGGCGACGGATGTGACGGTGAATGGCGCGAAACGGCTGGGCATCGAGCACGTCCGCGACAAGATGGTCGGCCGCGGCGTGCTGCTCGATATCGCGCGCTGGAAGGGGCTCGAAAGCCTCGCGGATGGTTACGGGATCACCAATGCCGATCTGGATGACTGTGCGAGGGACCAAGGGGTCGAGGTGCGCAAAGGCGATTTCGTGATCGTGCGCACCGGGCATCAGGAACGCTGCCTGAAGGCCGGCGATTGGACTGGTTATGCCGGGGGCGACGCGCCCGGCCTGTCGTTCGAGACGGCCCGCTGGATCAAGTCGCGCGATATCGCGGCGATCTGTGCCGACACTTGGGGCTGCGAGGTGCGTCCGAACGAGACTGACGAGGCGAACCAGCCGTGGCACTGGGTCGTGATCCCCGCCATCGGCATCTCGATGGGCGAGATCTTCTACGTGAAGGAACTGGCGGAGGATTGCGCCGAAGATGGCGTCTACGAGTTCCTGTTTACCGCGCCACCGCTGCACATTCCGGGGGCCGCAGGCTCGCCGATCAACCCGCAAGCCATCAAATGATGACGCTGTGGGGCAGGCCCAGTTCGGTCAATGTCCAGAAGGTGCTTTGGGCGTTGGAGGAGAAGGGCGCAGCCTTCGAGCATCGCATCGTCGGCGGCAAGTATGGCGGGATGGATACGGCGGAATTCGCGGCCCTGAGCCCGTTGCCCCGCGTTCCCGTCTTGCAGGATGGTGCGCTTGCGCTGTGGGAAAGCCACGCGATCTTGCGATATCTGGCCGGTGGCGTGACACCGCTTGCGGATCAATGGATGGAATACGTGACCTCCACCGCGCAACCGGCCTTCATTCGCCTGTTCTACGAGCTTGTGCGCACCGCGCCCAAGGACCGAACGCAGGATGCGGGGGCGTTGGTGAGAGGTTTTCTCGGCACCGTTGCGCCGTTCGAATGGCAGTTGGCAAAGACCGAATGGCTTGGGGGAGACAGCTTCTCGGTGGCCGACATTGCGGCGGGGGCGATATTCTATCGGGCCTGCGATCTTTGCGATCCGCTCACCGCGTATCCCCATGTGGCACGTTGGTACGACGCCCTGAAATCGCGGCCCGCCTATCAGCATGTCGTCATGACGTCTTATGAGGAGCTGCGCGCCTAGGGGAAATCAGCCACCGCCGTCAGCCGGATGATTTCGTCCAGGTTCGGGTTGTTGCGCCCATCGACATTGTCGCCTTCCGTGGGCGACTGCATCATGTGCCGCCCAAGCAGCTGCGACCGCGCATAGGCCGCGCGCGATGCCGGCACACGCTCGGCTGAATAGGCCTGCAACGCCGCCGCCACCGACCCGGTCGCCAGGTGCCGTGCCAAGGCCAGCGCGTCCTGCGCCGCTTTCGTCACGCCCATGCCGACATGGGGCCGCGCGACGCAGGCCGCATCCCCCGACAGGGCCACGCGGCCCAGCGCGAAGCTGGGTGACAGGTGGTCGTATATCGGCGTGAAGAAGGGCCGCTCGCTCTTGCTCAGGATATGGGTGAAGACATCGGGCAGGGCGGTCGCCGCAAACGCTTCCACCCGCGCGACGATGTCGTTGCGCACCAATGTCGGCGGGATGGAGATGGCGTGGATCTGGCCGCTGGCATCGGTCAGCATGTCTTGCAACGCCGCCGCTTCGACCGGCACATACCAGACGAAGTTATAGCGCCGATACCCCGGCCGCAGGTCGTTGTTTTCGCCCGCAATCGGGTAGCCGACGATCTGCGTGCCGGTGGGTACGAACATCCCGAACACATCGAATATCCGCGCCCGAATTTCCGGCGACAGGTCCGCCTCCTGCGCCAAGGCCCGCCACACGACATAGCCTGCATAGGCAGGCTTTACCTCTGGCAGGATATGCGCGCGCACGACGGATCGGAAGCCGTCCGCCCCCACCAGAAGGTCCGCGCGATGCGTAAGGCCGCTGTCAAAGCGCAGGTTCACCCCGTCCGCGTCTTGGTCGACCGACGTCAGCATCTCACCCAGATGATAGTCCTGATCCGCGATCAACCGACGAAGTGTCTGATACATCCGGTCCCATGACGTGACGACTTGCGGATAGGGAAGGGTAGTCAGACGGTGCCCGGCGCGGTCGAAGATCACGCGGTCATGCACCTGCACCCCCAGATTGGAGATGTCGGCATCCACCTGCTGCAGCGCGTCGATCAGTTGCGGATGCGTCACGATCCCCGCGCCGCGCCCGGACAACGGCACGCCCACCCGCTCGAACACCTGCACGGACCAACCGGCCTTGCGCAACGCGGCAGCCGCGAACAGGCCGCCGATCGAGCCGCCGATTACCGCCGCAGAGCCTGCCATCCTGCCCCTCCCCAAGAAGTCTTTCCCTACCTTATTTATCACTCTATAATTAAGGGCGGGCAAGTAGGAGAATCCGATGACGAAAATCGCCACCCAAAAGGACGACGCCTTTATGGGACCGCATTGGACGGCCGAGTTGATTGCCGAGGTCGAGGAGGGCCGAAGCTCTGGTCAGGTTGGCTCGACGCTGGTCAGCGAAGACAAGCGGGCCCGCGTCTGGTTGATCGAAATGCAACCCGGTGATCGGTTACCGTTCCATACCCATGTGCTGGATTACTTCTGGGTCGCCACCACCGCAGGCCGGGCCCGGTCGCGCTATGGCGATGGGACTGTTGCCGAGGTCGCCTATGACGTCGGCACCACCAGACATTTCACGTTCGCGGCAGGCCAGTCCATGACGCACGATCTGGAGAATATTGGCGACACGGTCTTGTGTTTCACAACCGTCGAACACCTCGACAGTGCCAACGCGCCGCTGTCATAGATCGCTCGGGTCGCGCCGTGTCAGCGCCGATCAGTTGGGCGCTTGCACGCTGGACAGTCGACCGTGGGCAAAGAGCAGCGACGCGGCGCTGGTGCGCCCATGGCGCAGGACTTCCCCGATGAAGATCTCGTGGTCGCCCCCCTCATGCTGCGCATGGGTGCGGCATTCGAACACCGCCGCCGAACCCGCCAGAACCGGCGCGCCGCCAAGGCCCTTCGTCCATGTCAGGCCCTCGAACCGCTCCTCCACCGAACTGGAAAAGACGCGTGGCAGATCGGCCTGCTCATCTGACAGAACATTGACCGCGAAAAAACCCGCCGCGCGGAAATCGACCAGACTGGCGGCCTTGAGCGCGAGGCTCCACAAGATCAGCGGGGGGTCCATGGAGACCGAATTGAACGACGAGATTGTGACGCCGATGGGTGCCCCCCTTGGGCTCATCGCCGTGACCACCGCCACCCCGGTGGGGAAACAGCCAAGACTGCGCCGGAAATCGGTGGCGTTGATGATTTTGTCGGACATGGGGCTCGGAATGTTCATGGTGGACTCCTGTTGTCAGGGAAAATGTCACGAGCACCCATCAAAGCAAATGATGATATATAATAGTGTCGATCAAATTATATGATGCGCCAGTTCCGCCCGAGTTGCACAGGACGCCCGTGCCTTCCCATCCCCAATGACGGTTCTCAATTCCTCCTCTGCACGCTACGCCGCACCCCATCCTCTTAAACCGACCCACAAACGGACTGACGATGACCCATCCCGTTCCAACCACCCTTCAACCGATTTCACCCGAAGACTGGCCCGCAACGATCAACGATCTTCAGGCGGGGTTCAGTGGCCGCCTTAACGTCTACCGGACTATGGCGCATCACCCGGCGCTGCTGCGCGCGTGGGGCGCGCTGCGCCAGCACATCGTCCTCGACACAAGCCTGGGCCGCCTTTTCAGCGAGATCGTCATTCTGCGCGCCGCGACCCATCTGAAATCGCCCTATGAATGGAACCACCATGTGTCCCGCGCGCTTGGATTGGGCATCTCGCAGGACCGTATCGCTTCGATGCTCGACGATCTGTCGACGATGGCACCAGACGACGCCATCCTTGCCCGCGCGGTGGATGATCTGCTGACGCTCTCCCGCATCGGCCCCGACACGCTCGCCCCCCTGATGCAACTTGTCGGCAAGGAAGGCGTTCTGGACCTGATGGCGACCGTAGGCTTCTATTCGACACTGGGCTTCCTGTTGAACACGTTCGACACCCCCCTCGACGAGGCGGTCGCATCGGAGTTGTCCGATTGCCCACTCGCCAGGTAGCAGGGTGCACCGGGACAAGCCGTGCTGCGATCATCGACGCAAGCGTATGGCTGTCCGTATCGATGAGACTAAAGCGCTGATGCGCACGCGAAGGACATATCGCCATGACGTCAATCGATAGCCCATCCCCTGCCAAGCCCGGCCGGCTGGAGCATTTTCCAATCAGCTTCTTCACCATTCCCATGGGCGTATTTGGCTTGTCGCTCGCCCTGCGGGCCGGCGGGCTCATTGCGGCTGCAACTGTGGTCGGCGCGCTTGCGATTGGCGTCTTGATCCTGTGCTTTGGCGCGCTTGCCCTCAAGGCGGCCCGCCATCCCTCCGCGCTCAAGGCAGAATGGTCCCACCCGGTCAAATTGGCCTTCTTCCCGGCAATGAGCGTCTCGCTTCTTCTGATGGCGACGTTCTTGCAAGAGATGGCTCCCGTCGTCGCCGAAGGGATCTGGCTTCTTGGCGCGGCGATGCAGGGCATCATGACAATCATCGTCATGTCGGCATGGATCGGGCATCGCGCCTTTGGGCCGGGGCATCTATCGCCCGCATGGTTCATCCCCGCCGTCGGCAATGTCATGGCACCCTTGGGCGGCATCCCCCTTGGATATATCGAGCTGAGCTGGTATTTTTTCGCCGTCGGCGTGTTGTTCTGGCTGGTCCTTCTGACGCTCGTCTTCAATCGGTTGATCTTTCACGACCCTCTGCCCGGAAAGCTGAAGCCGACGATTGTCATCCTGATCGCTCCGCCCGCGCTGGCTTTTTCGGTGTGGGTGCAGTTTCAGGGCGGCGTGATCGACGCACCGGCACGTATCTTCCTCAACCTGGGGTATTTCTTCACTGCCCTTGTCGCGGTTCAGATGCCGTCAATGCTGAGGCTGCCCTTCGCCCTGTCGTTTTGGGCGCTGTCGTTCCCGCTGGCTGCGATCACGATCGCAACCTTTCGCTTCGCCGCCTTGACCGGATCCACCCTGCACCTTGGTGTTGGTTGGGTGATGTTGGCGGCTCTGGCTATCACGATTGTCATGCTGGCAATCCGAACCGTGCGGGCCGCTGTCTCCGACGAGCTTTTCGTGCCGGAATGAGCATAGGGACTTTTGGTTCAGCCTTGCAGAGAACCAAAGCCTCCTGCCGGGTGCCGTCAAACCAAGTCGACCCAGTCTCGGCAAGGGCAGGGGCGCTACCACCTGTGTCGCGCAAAGGCTGATAGAAGTGGTCTGAGCCAGAGACGGGATTGGCAGTAAACTTCTGCCGACTGCGCGGAGTTCTTAGGCACGCCGAAAGAGGCCTACCGGATGGTCAACAGCATCCGAGACGCACCGGAAGGTTCCTCACGTTCGACCCATGCCGTAGGCCACGGACCTCGATCCGGGCACCATGACCGGCGGATGGGTCATCACTGCATGGTCCCGAACCGGGTGGACGGGATCATCCAAACAGTTCCACCGTCGCCCACGTCTCAAAACAGTTACCGGAAGCCAGCGCCATGACCCCGATGGTGGCCCTTCCACCAAGGCCGCGGTCGCGCCCGAACACCTCCACCAGAACGTCCGACAAACCGTTGGCCACCAGATGCACCTCCCTTTAGTCGGAACTGCACACCACAAAGTTCAGGCATCGGACAATCCCGGACACGCGGTCGAGCGTTCCGACTGCCTGACGAATGCCGCCAAGCAGGTTCAGGCCAGTCAGGCGTGCCGCCTCATAACCCTGCGCGGTGGTCAGGTCCTCTCCGAGCCGCCCCACAATGCATGTGCCGTCCCGGCGCTGCCCGACATGGCCCGAGAGGAACAGCAGATTTCCCATACGGTGGAAGGGCTTCATGGTGCCATAGTCGGCACCGTAGTACCCGTCGCGTTCAAAATCGGGGATGTCGAGGCCCATCTCTATGGCCAGGCGTTCGGGACTGGGATCGGACATTGTCTATACCTCGGGCACTATGGTTCGCGATCGGATCGCCGGTCGTGCTCGCCTGCAAGCCAGCCGACGGTCAGCTTGCACGGTGCAGCGGTGCGCGCAATTCGAGACGCGCGGGGAAATCGGCCCTTCGCAGTATTGGATGCAAAGTTCCGCCAAGCGGACCCAGCTGCCATTGGACACAAGATCTCGGAGGTCGGTTTCCGAACTGCCCGGATCTGCCACGCGACAGCCTCCAGCCCGATGTCCGCTTCGCGCCCCATCTCGATCATGGGAAAGCGGCCGGCGAAACTAGACCGGCGCGCTGGAACGCCGCCCGCGCCGTCCGACGACTGCGAATGTCCCAAGTCCCAGCAACAGAAGCGGGGCCGCGGCGGGCAGGGGGACCGGCGACGGATCGCTCGTTTCGATCGTCAGGCGGATGAAATCGACCTGGAACGCACCGACCGAGGAAAACGAATTCTCGGTGAACTGGAGGATGCGGGTGTTATCGAGGCTGACCGCACCGTCCGCGAGGAACGGGAAGAAGAAGGACGACAGGGGAATGGTAATTTCGTCGATTTCGGTGTGCGGCGCGGGTCGATTGGGGATCTGCTGTTCAAGCAGACCGGTTCCGATGTCGAAGGTATCGAGGAAGATCCGGTTGGACGTCGCCGAGTTGGGCAGTATCCGCAGTCCCGCCACCCGCAGCGTCAGCGTGGCCGAAACGATCTCGCCAGTAACGGTGAAGGGCGTAAACGACCCGGTCGGTCGGAATTGCGGCTGGAACAAGGTGTCGGTGAACATCGGTGCGTCGGTGAATTGGGCATCATCCGCAGTGGCGTTGATCGCCTGGATCTGGTCTGAGGTCAGGGCACCGGAGGCGACACCAACCCCGAACCCGTCATCGTCACCATAGAACGACTGGATCGTCGCAGCGGGCGCGGCGGGCGCGCAGAAAAGGCAAGCAAGGGAAAAGGCAAGGCGCAACCACATGGGGCACTCCAATCCAACAGGGAACATAGCGTCAAAAAAATGCGGCAGTCACGGATATGGGCAAGAGAATGCCCGTTCCCTCTATTCTGTCAACACGCTTCGATGTAGATGCCGCAGGGTGGCGCACAGTCGGCCGGGCTCGCGCCTGACGGGATATATCCAGAGGCAGGACGTCGCCCGAAAAAAGGGCACGGCGCCACGCGCCTGTCGGCCCGTCGTGGACATTCACCAATACCCACGCACCAGATCAGGGGAGTCATCAGGCCCAGAGAGTATGTCCCTTGGGAGACCACTGCCAGCCCGCCCAGCGCCGAGGCCCGTGCTCAGCCCAGCCTTCATAACCCTCGAAAAAAGGAAAAATCCGGCCTCTGCCGGATCGGAAGAAAGCTTTCGCTGGGGCAAGTGGCGGAGGGGTGGGCCTGACATTCAACCTTCTCCAGCTCGAAAGTTATTGATTTCGATACGCGACACCTGGCTCAAACACCGAGCGGTGGAAAAGCGACCCGGGCCCAACCGTCCAATTCTATCTCCCCTCCCTTTCACAGCCCGCCTCCGACAGTGTTCATCGTTGCAAGCCAAAGAGCAAACTTCTTTCAGGTTACCCGGCCCTTCCGGATCTCAAGGGCAAACACCGGACCGAACCGACGCCGCCAGAACCGGAAGGATTCGTGACTGACATCGACGCCGCGCTCGTGCAGCAGATCCTCTATATGACGCAGCGAGACCGGGAACCGGACGTAGAGCATCACGGCCAAGCGAATGATCTCTGATCTCGTCTCGAACCACTTGAATGGGCTGGGTTTGTTCATTCCACCTCGCTGACGGGGCCCCCGCTCCGCCTCAAGCCAAGTTCCTCTGACAGAGCCTGCACGCGACGTCATCGTGCTTGGCACTGCATCAGACTCGGGACATGGTCCGGCAAAACACTTGTCGAGAAGGACGTCCGACATGAAAGACACGGCATTCGAAGCGCCCGGGCGCTTCTGGCGGGGCAACATCCACACGCATTCCGACCGTTCCGACGGCGTTCTGAGCGCGGAGGAGGTCTGCCGACGCTACGCGGCCGAGGGCTATGACTTCATCGCTCTCACCGATCATTTCGTCGGTCGCTACGGCTTCCCGATCACGGATACCGTGCCATTCCGCACCAATCGCTTCACCACCCTTGCGGGCGCGGAGCTGCACAGCGGTGCCATGTCGAACGGCGAGATATGGCACATTCTCGCGGTCGGCCTGCCAGAAGATTTCAGCCCCTCCGCCACACCCGATTTCGCGCCGCATCCCGATCAGGAAAGCGGACCAGCACTCGCCCGGCGGGCGCGGGATGCGGGCGCCTTCGTTGCAATCGCCCATCCGGAATGGTCGCAATTGTCGGTCGAGGATGCCATGGCGCTCGACGCGGCGCATGCGGTGGAGATCTACAACCATGGCTGCGCGATGGGCTGCGACAGGGGATCGGGCCTTCATGTGGCCGAACACCTCCTGAACGCCGGGCGCCGCGTGACGCTCTGCGCCACGGACGACGCCCATTTCACCGAGCCTGACCATTTCGGCGGGTGGGTCATGGTTCGCGCGGAAAGCAATACGCCCGAAGACCTTCTGGCCAGCCTGAAATCGGGCGCCTTCTACTCTTCCACGGGACCCGAGATTCATCACGTCGCATGGGCTGCGACCGAAGTGGAGATCGCCTGCAGTGCGGTGGTCACGGTCATCCTTCAGGGAAGCGGAACCCGCACGAGCGTGATCCATGGTCACAGCCTCACCCGCATCACACTGCCCTTCGCCGCCCTTGAGCCTTCAAATTGGCTGCGCCTCACGATCATCGACAAGGCCGGCAAACGGGCTTGGACAAATCCCGTGTGGCGCGACCGCTGAAAAAGCAGCGCGCGGCGGGGTGGTGTCGGACCATGGCGACCAAGCATTTGTCCGGACGACGACGCGATGCCTTCTGAGGTGCGCCTCGTTTCCTGGAAACCTGCCTCGGTCAGTTTTTGCTGTCTGATTTTGAAGTCAACCGGTGACAGGGGCGGAGTGCGACCGGGTCGGGCTTTCTCTGGCCCCAATTCAGTCTCGACCCTCGCGGATGTCGTCGAAGGCTTTCGGGCCGATCGAATCGGAATAGCGCAATGTGACCCCCGGCGCGTCCCGTTCCAGCCTTGCAGTCAGATCCGGCAGCAACATTTCGGTGAAGAAATCAGGGGCCGAAAGGCGGAACAGATCGGTCGCGGTCGCCGGATCGAAGGCAGGGCGGGTCAGCAACTGGCTGGTGTCCTCAAGCAGATGCTGCAGGGGGGCTGCCAACGACACCGCATATTCCGTGGGTCGCAGGGCCTGTCCGTCGCGCACGAACAACGGGTCGCCGAACGCCGCCCGAAGCCGTCCCAACGCTGCCGAAACTGCCGGTTGTGACAACCCGATCCGCTCCCCCGCCCGGGTGGTGGACGCGTCGCGCAGCAGGGCGTCGAGGACATCAGGAGGTTCAGATCGAAGTTCCGTAAATTCATGCAGGATCTGGCGGCAGTCGCCGCCATCGCTGCGCGCTATGGATCACGCTTCATGGGACCGGGTCTGGCTCAGCAACAGGTGCACCATGCGTGACACGGCCTTTGTCTTCTTTCTGGCGGCAGTGCTTTGCGTGTCGGTCGGAATGGCCTGGGGTATCCAGATTGCCATCAATCAGGACCATCTGATGTCGGGTGCGCACGCGCATCTCAATCTGGTGGGTTGGACCACGATGGCGCTGTTCGGGCTATACTACCGCCTGATCCCGCACGCTGCCGACACCATGCTGGCGCGTCTACACGCCGGGACGGCGATCCTCGGCGTTCTCGTGATGGTTCCGGGCATAGCGGTGGCGATCACGATCGGGGAACCCGGCTTGGCCGCCGTCGGTGCAATGCTGACCGCCCTGTCGATGGCGATCTTCCTGTTCACCGTGCTGCGTCACGGCCTCGGTCCGCGCCCGACTTGCAGTCAGTAGGCTCAGAATGGACATGCCGCATTTTTCGGCTGCCCGTTCGCGACATTTCCAATCGCATTCTGCCGGCCCGAAGAGTGTGGGAGTGCATGCCGGTTGCGGTGGCGGTGCGGGCAGTCCAAGTCTAACCAGTCTCCGCGAGGCCAATGACGCTGCCGCGTTTCCCGCGCAGAGGCCGCTCCACCAATGGTGATCAGCGGCACCGTTTGCCGTGACGATGTTCTGGGCGGAGCGGCTTTAGAAAGTTCAACGCAGCATTCTTGTCACGGGTCCTGGTGACAGAGTTTTCCAGGACCTTGCCCTCGTGATCGACGGCCCGCCACCCGGCATTCGGACCTCATCAGGGCCAGTCGCCAGACGGCCCGCCCAAAGGGGCCGGACAAATGACCGCAACCTGCAGCGATCCAAGTCGCTCGACACCCCCTTGCAGAACAGGAGCCGTCGACAAATCCCAAGGCCCTCGCGGAAACTCTTGCAGTCGCGCCATTTCGACACGACATGTCCGGATAGGTATCGAAGCGCGAATGAACGATGGTTGATCGGCAAAATGCATCGCGCGTGAATTGCTTGCAGGAAGGAGATGGTGGGTCACCGCCATGGGCTCAACATCGAACGGCTACTTGAGCGCCGAGGGAACCGGCAGATCGCTCGACCGGGAGTACTTCGATCGCCGCCGGGCGATGATCGACGGCTTCGTGGCACGGCATTTCACCTGGCCCGGAACGCTTCGGCTTCATCGTGCGGCGCTGGGATGGGACATCCTCCGGGCGCCTGTCAACGTCGTCCTGTCGCCGATCCTGGTGCTTACCCGCGCCGCCGCCTACCTTTGCCGCCGCATCGGCTGGCGAGAAACAGCAGACTGGCTGTCAAGTCGGCGGATCCTCTTGCGCACCTCAGTTGCGCGGCGGGTCGAGGTGCTTGTCGTGACCGATCTTCTGGACCTCCCCCTCGACGAGGGGGCTGCGGCCCGTGATCCATCGGCCTTGGCGCGCGCCGTTCTGGCGGCACCGCAGTTTCGCGAAATGATCCGCAGGCGCGCCAGCGCCGCCGAGGCTGAAGCCCTTGGCCAGCGGATCGCAAGCGCTCTTGGCGAATACGCGGGTGCCCGATCCGCTGTGGCGGAGATGACCACGACGCTCTGCGTCCTTGTTGTCGGCGCGCTGGCGTTTCAGGCGCTGACGCCGGGCATGATCTCGATGGCGCCGGGCGTCGCGGATGCCATGGCCCGCACCAACGCGGTCGCGACGTTCCCGCTGGGCGAGACGCTTGGCGGCGTATGGTACGGTGTGTTCGATGTGGATGCGTCGGCGTGGTTGGTGGGAGCGGCAGTAGCGGGGCTGGTCATGATCGGCTCCGTTTTCGCCGCCTTTGCAGGCGTCGTCGCGGACCCCCTGCAGAGTCGCCTCGCCATCCACCGCCGCCGCCTTGGGCGCCTTCTGGATACGCTGGAGGAGGAGTTCGTCGGGCGCGGCGACAAACCCTTTGTTGCGCGGGAGCACTTCTATGCCCGCTTGCTGGATCTTTGGGACGCCCTCGCGAGTGTTGTCCGCATCTTCAGGAACTGACCCAAGGCAGCTCGTACCGCCCGTGGCCAGCATCAGCTGAAAAGTATACACCATCATCAGGAACAATGGCCGAACGTTCGGCAAGAGTTCTGACGATGTCCGAACTGTCCATCGTCTCGGCCCGGACCGCGCGGCTGAAGATGCTGGCCGACAAGGGCAGGAAGAGAGCTGCAACCGCCATCCGCCTTGCTGGGGACCCGGGACGCTTCCTGTCGAGTGTGCAGATCGGCATCACTCTGGTCGGCGTGCTTGCGGGGGCGTTTTCCGGCGCGACGCTGGGTGCTCGGCCGGCGGCAAGCCTGATTGACGCGGGCATGCCGTCTGCGTTCGCGCAGCCGGTCGGTGTCGGGTCGGTGGTGGTGGCGATCACCTACCTGTCACTGATCGTGGGCGAACTGGTTCCCAAGCAGATCGCCCTTCGTGCCCCCGAACAGGCCGCCGTCTGCGTGGCCCCGATGATGCGGATCATCGCCCGCGTCGCCGCCCCGCTGATCTGGAGTATCGACCGGTCGGGCAAACTGGTGCTGGCGCTGCTCGGTCAGTCGGGGAGCCAATCGCGCGGCGTAACCGACGAGAAGGTGCGCCTCATAATCGCCGAGGCGGAAAGCTCGGGATCCAGGGTGCGCGCCGAAAGCCAGATGATCGCGGGCGTGATACGGATCGCCGACCGAACGGCGCGCGGCCTGATGACACCCAGAAACGATATCGAGACTCTCGACGTCGGCCGTGACAGGGCGGAGCTTTTGCGCCTCCTGCGGGATTTCAGCCAATCCCGACTGCCGGTCTGGGAGGGGGAGATCGACAACATCATCGGCGTGCTGGTCACCCGCGACCTCCTCGGGCCTGCGCTGATGAACGAACCGTTCGATCTGCGCGCCCTGCTAAAAGAAGCGCCCGTCGTCCGGGACGGACAAGACGCGCTGGAAGTCGTGGATCGCCTGCGCACGTCACCGGCCCACATGATGCTGGTCCATGACGAGTCTGGTCATTTCGGGGGGATCATCACGCCGATGGACGTGCTTGAGGCTATCGCGGGCGAGTTCCCCGACAACGTTAGGGACGAGCCCAAGGTCGTGACGCGGGCGGATGGATCTTACCTCATCGCAGGCTGGATGCAGGTCGACGAGTTCGCCGACCTGCTGTTGTTGGAGAACTACGAAGATCGCGATTTCGAGACAGTGGCGGGTCTGGTTCTCGACAAGATCGGACATCTGCCGGACGTCGGACAGCGTCTGGAACTGCAGGGTTGGACCCTCGAGGTCGTCGATCTGGACGGGCGGCGGATCGACAAGCTTCTGGTCGGCCGATCAAATTAGGCAATCAGATGGGTCGCGATGCAGACCGCTTGCCTTGCTGTTTGATCTCTCGGCTTGATCGCAGAAAGGCGTCAATTTACATCAACGGTGACTGCTTGATCCGGTCCCGGATCAGCGCGTCGACGAGCGTCACCGGCGCGCTGCTTGAAAATGTCGGCTTGGTGTGGAGCGGATGATGCCGGCATTGGAACGAGCCATCGAAACGTTGATATTTGCGAGCCGATGGATCCTTGCTCCCTTCTTCGTCGGACTTCTGGTGGCGATGGTCGTGTTGCTCTTCAAGTTCATGAAGGAGCTGCTGGACCTCGTCCTCAATATCTGGACGACCTCGGATTACGACGTCGTCATCTCGATTCTGACGCTGGTCGACACGGCGCTCATTGCCGTGTTGCTGTTGATCATCGTTTTCAGCGGCTACGAAAGTTTCGTGTCGAGGATCAATACCGACGATCACGAAGACCGGCCGGGCTGGATGGGCAAGGTTGGGTTCGCAGATCTCAAGCTCAAGCTTATCGGCGCCATAGTCGCGATATCGGCGGTCGAGCTATTGAAGGCGTTCCTCGTCAGTCAGAACTACACGGACAGCCAGCTCGCCTGGAAGGTCGGCATTCACTTCACCTTCGTGCTCTCTGGCGTTTTTTTCGCCGTCACCGACTACATCGCGGAAAGCAGCAAGCGAAAGTAGCGCGCGTCGCGGGGGGGGGCGCCGTCACGTCATTCTCCCACGACCGTGGTATGCCAGCCAATCCATGCCGGATGACACTGGCCGTCCGAAGTGGCCGCACCGTGGAAGTTTCACCTATTGCAGCGTGCTAGGAACGATTGGTTGCTGTTCGCCAGAGCAATGACCAAATACGCAGATCGTGGAACGTCATGGCGGTCGCGGCGAAGACAAGCGCGCAGAGTGCAAGTTTCGAGCCCATGCCCATTGTCCCCTGCACCAGCAGCGCATGCACTATGCTTCCGACGACAATCACCAGCGCAAGGGTGGAATGCGCAATGCGCCAGAACCGGGGCGTCAGGCGCAGCGGCCACCGGAGCAGCGCAAGACCTGCGGTGATGAGGAGAGCCCACATCGCTACCACGCCCCATGGAGCGAAAGGCGTCGGCGACAGGAAAAGCAGGGCGTCGATCACGTCAGGCGGACTGGTCAGCCACAGACCGCCGACATGGGCCCCCACAGCCACAAGAATGAGAACCCCGACCGGACGATGCAGCTTCCGGCCACGCATCCGTCCAAGTCCGGGCAGGTATCCCCCCGCCAACAGAGGCTGCATCAGCAGAAGCGCCAGAGCGATCACCCCCGCGAGGCAGGCGGCGACGTAAACCGGCGAGCGATAGGCCATCAGCGGGCTGGTCGCAGCAACCGCTATTGCCCAAATGATGACTGCCGCAACGGCAGCCCAGATGGCGGTCGCGCGGATCATTTTCACGTCGCTCAGACGGGCTGCAACACGAATTCGGCTCGCAGGGACGTGTCGCTTGCGCTGGCCATCAGTGGCCGGAGGAAGACCGTCTCGAAGGCGTCATCGTCGTAGGCCAGGTGACCATGGGCTTGGCCGAACGCAGGCACGATTTGCGCCATCTCAAGCCGGAATTCACCATCCGCGCCGGTAAGTGTCGCCCCGTGGCTGTGCGGGTCGCGTTCATGCCCCTCCGTGGTATGGGCCCAGATCTGAATGCGGGCGCCCTCGATGGGCGCGCCGTCGCCGGCTCGGCGCACTGATCCTGTCATCCAGAAACCACCACCGCCGATCCGCTCTATCACAGGTGCGCCAGGCAGGTAGTTGTTCGAACCACCCCGCATTGTGGGCGTCGGTGCAAGGCCCTGAGCATATGCTGGTATGGGCAAACCCGCCGCAGCGGCCAATGCAACTGCCCCGGCAGATGCCGCGCCGGTCAACAGAATATGGCGTCGGGTCGGATGAAGAAGTCTCATGGTCATGTTCTCCCATATCAGCAAATGAGGTAGTCTGCCTACCGTTGCGGTCAAAGACCCGTGCCTTCGCCATCAGATGATATGAAATTCGGGGGCGGCAGGCGACATCGCTGATTAGAATGTGATCGCCACCGGTCAATTTTCGCCGCCGTGCCCCGCGCGCCGGTCGGCGCCTAATGGCGGCACTGACCACCGACCGGCGAAAGTGCAGTGCCACCACTTCGGAACAAGGCCGGGGCACGGCACCTGGCAGGGAGGTGTCAGTCGGATTCAAACCAGTCTCGGCAGGCGTCGACTCCCCGCTCAAGCAGCAGGTCCTTGACGTTGCGTAGGGACACCGGGAAGCGGACGGAGATCATCAAAGCCAAGCGGATGAACTCCGGCGACGTCTTGAAGGAGCGGGAGAGCGCTTCGTCAGGGGATGAGGCTAACTGGCGCCTTGCCCCGGCTCAAGGCTGGCTTCTCTGACAAGACCGCAAGCAGAGCTGGCGTTAGGACGCTCGTATTGGGGCCAGTTCCACTTTGGAGCTGGTCATCGGGCTGCCACCGGGGGATGGGACCGTGCTCGATGTGGCACCTTGCGGCAAAGCGAAGGGAATCCGCGCCGCGATGACCACACCACAAATGATGCACAGGCTGCCGATGCCGCGGACCGGGCTCAGCGTTTCCCCCAGCACAAGCGCCGCAACAAGGGCGCCGAACACGGCCTCGGCGCTGACCAGAATTGCGACGCTCGTCGCCGGGGCATGTTGCTGGGCGATGGCCATCAGGACATAGGCGAAACCCTTGGACACCAACCCTAGGAACAGTATCTCGGGCGGCGCCGCGGCAAGGGTTTGGGGCGCGGGCAGGCCGTATCGCGCAAGGCTTGCAGCGGTACAGATCAAGCCGCAGGCAGCCAATTGCACGACCGTCATCAGGACCGGTCGGCGCGTGCGCATGACGTAATGGCCCACCGCCAGCGTCCAGATGGCAAATCCAGCAGCCGACAAAAGCGACAGAAGATCACCGGCGCTCAAACCTCGCCAGCTTGCCCCTGCCATCAGGAAGATACCAAGCAGCGCCACAAGGCTTGCGGGCCAGATCGCAAGATGCGGGCGATGTGACAGAAAGGCCCAGGCCAGGATCGGCGTCAGGACCGCAGCGGTGTTGACCAGAAAGCCCGCGTTGGTCACCGTGGTCAGCCCATAGCCGAACTGCATGACGGTGGTCGCGAAGGTGAACAGCAGCGACACCCCAAGAAGCAGCGGCAGTGACCCCTTCACCGATGGCAGCGCCCCGCTGGCTTCACGCAACGCAAAAGGCAACAGGACCGCCGCCCCGACCAGCGAGGTGATACCAGTGGCAGACCAGCCATCCAGATGCTCAAGGATCGTTTTCTGCGCGACGTTTCCGGTCCCCCAGGCAAAGGCGGCCAAGAGGGCAATTGCAGTGGCCTGGTTCAGGCTCATGTCGTCACCTGGTGGTCGGCAAAATGGGCGAGTGCCCTGTCAGGGATAGTTCGGGCCCATGTAGGTCGGTGAAAGTCATGAATTGCCCTCCGTCAATAAATGGTCTGGCCGGGCCTTCAGCCTTGCGCCCCGGCGACAGAAATCAGAACGGCAAGCGCCGAACCCGCGAAGGCCACCCCGACCGACCGGCGAATCCAGATCGCAAAGGGCCAGGAACCGCCCTGAAAGATGCGCAAATCCAGAACGAGGGCGATCAGAATGCTGCGGGCGAAGGCAACGCCACCAACGACGACAAAGATCGCAACAAGCTCGCCGAACGTGGGAACGAGTGGCATGGCAAGGAACTGGCTGGCGAAAAAAGCCCCCGTGATCGGATTGATGCTGGCCGTCACAAAACCAACCATGAAGTCCGTGCGATGCGTGGCGGTTGATTTGCGCGCGCCGCTTTTGAAGATC
>JBBQHZ010000032.1:0-31616 GCA_038324445.1 Rhodobacterales bacterium
GTCCTGGGTGCGTATATAGGCCTCGACCGGCATGCCGGGCACCAGCACCCGCGCGCCCAGAAGGGCGGCCTGATCCTCGGCCATCACGATCTCGGCGCGGTAGAAGCGGCTGCCGGTTGCGTCGTCGGTGAAGGCGTCGGCCGAAAGTTGCGCCACCTCGCCCGTCACCTCGGGCATCTCCTGTTGATCGAAGGCGGGGAACCGCAGCGACACGGCCTGCCCCGCAAAGACCTGATCGATGTCGATGGCGGGCACGCGGGCCGAAATGACCATCGGCCTGCCCTCGGGGATCAGGTAGGCAAACGGATCGGCAGGGCGCAGCACTGCGCCCGCGCCGAAGATCGCAAGGCCGTGGATGCGGCCCGCAACCGGTGCGCGCAGGTCAAGGCGGCCGATCCGGCGCAAGAGGTTGGCTTCGCGCTCGGCCTGTTCCTGTTCGGACACGCGGATTTCGCGCAACTCGGCAATCGCCTGTTCGCGGCGTTCGACCGTTACCTGCAGGATCGCCAGTTCTGTCTCGATCACCCGCTCGGCGGTTTCGGCGCGCCGCGCGGTGACTTCCCCAAGCGCGCCGCGCAACTGCACCAGTTCCTGCTGCAGGCTGACCACCGGATCGCGGGTGCCCGTGCCGCGATCGAGCGAGGCCTGGCGCAGTTCCAGTTCCCCGGTCACCAGCGCGATCTGCTCGACAAGCGCGTCTTCCTGGGCGCGCAACGCATCGACCTGCGCTCCGATCTGGGTGATGCGACCGCGCAATTGCTCGGCCTGACGCGCCAGCGTATCGGCGCGGGCGTCAAAGAGGTTCTGTTGCCCGGTCAGCAGGTCCGCCACCTCGGCGTCGGCCTGCCCCTGCGCCACCAGCGGGGCCGGGAATGCCAGCGCTGTCGCGCCGTCGCGCTCTGCCTCCAGTCGGGCGCGGCGGGCGCGCAACTCGGCCAGACGAGTGGTGATGACGGTCAACTCGGTGGTCAATTCGGCAGGGTCAAGGCGCACCAGCACCTGCCCCTCGTCCACGCGGTCGCCTTCCTCCACCAGCAATTCGGCCACGACGCCGCCCTCGGGGTGCTGGATCGCCTGCCGGTTGCGCTCCACCTCGATCTGGCCGGAGGCGACGACCGCACCGGCCAGCGTGGTCGAGACCGACCAGCCCCCAAACCCCGCGACCAGCACGAGAAGCGCCACGATGCCGGTCCACATCGGCCCCCCTACCGACCATCCGGGGCGTGGCTTGCTCATGAAAGCCCCCCCACAGCGCGGACAGACGTGGCGCGCTGCACATCGGCACTGTTCTTCAGGACCTGCGCCAGAACCTCGTCCCGTGGCCCGAAGGCCTGCACCTGCCCGTCCTTGAGCACCAGGATCTTGTCGCATTCCGCGATCGCATTGGGCCGATGCGCCATGATGATAACGCCCAGACCCCGCGCCTTCATGCCCTGCACGGCGCGGTTCAGGGCCTCGGACCCTTCATGGTCGAGCGCCGAGTTTGGCTCGTCCAGCACCAGCAGCACCGGGTCGCCGTAAAGCGCGCGGGCCAGACCCACGCGTTGGACCTGCCCACCCGACAGGCGCGGGCCAAGGCCCGAGACGAGCGTGTCATAGCCGTCGGGCAATGCGCGGATCATCGTATCGGCGTCGGCGGCGCGGGCGGCGCTTGTCACCGCGTCGCCAGAGGGCTGCGGGTCGAGCCGAGCGATATTCTCCGCCACGGTGCCATCGAACAGCGTGACCGATTGCGGCAGGTAGCCGATCAGCTTGCCCAATGTATCAGGGTCATATTGGTCGAGCGTCGCTCGGTCGAGCCGGATCGAGCCGCCGGCAACCCGCCACACGCCGGTAATCGCCCGCGCCAACGTGGACTTGCCCGAGCCCGACGGCCCGATGATCCCGATCGCCTCACCGGGTTCCAGCCGGAACGACACACCGCGCAGCGCCGGTTTGCTGTCGCCCGGCGGCACCACCGTCAGGCCCGAGACCTCCAGCGCCGCCGCAGGGCGCGGCAGGCTCAGCCGGGGCACCTCCGGGCGTTCTTCCGACAGCAGAGTTCGCAACCTGCCCCAACCGCGCGCCGCCTCGGCGATCATCGACCATTGGCCGATGGCCATGTCGATCGGCGCCAGCGCGCGGCCCATCAGGATGGAGCCCGCAATCATCGCCCCCGCCCGCAATTCGCCCCGCAGCACCAGCAGGGCGGCAAGGCCAAGAATCGCGGATTGCAGGAACAGCCGCAGGGTTTTGGACAGGGTGGAATAGCCCCCCACGATGTCGGCGGCGCGCATCGCCCCATCAAGCGCCCGGGCACGCTGCCGGTGCCAGCGGTCGAAGGCTGCCCCCCGCATCCCGAGCGAGCGGATCACCTCGGCCTGCGATTGCATCTCGCCCGCCAGACGGTCGGCGGCGCGCCCGGTTTCTGCCGCTTCCCCCAAGGATCTTGCAGAGGTGGCGCGGTTCAGCATCGTCACCACAACGAGCGTCGCGGCCCCCCCCAAGGCCAGCCAGCCCAGCCATGGATGAAAGGTGAAGATCGCCGCAATGAACAGCGGCGTGAACGGCAGATCGAATAGCGCCATGAACACCGGCGACGCAGTCAGACGCTGGATCGCCGCCAGATCGCCCAACGCCGATTGAACCTGCCCGGTGCGCTGCGCCCGCCCCAGCGCCGCGCGAAACACGCGGGCATCGAAGGCCTCCTGCAACCGCGCCCCATACCGCCCCGCAACCCGCGCGCGGGCAAAATCGAGCACCCCCATCATCGCGAACAGGAACGCCACCAGGATCGACAGCGCCAGCAATGTCTCTTCGCTGCCCGAGCCCAGGACACGGTCGTAGACCTGCAACATGTAGAGCGGGCCAGTCATCACCAAGAGGTTCACGAACAGGCTGAACAAAGCGGCGGACCACAGGATCCACGCGTTGCGTCGGCGGAATTCGGCCAGTTCATTCATGCGCGGAAGGTCCGTCCTTCAGTCAATTCTCCAGCGCGGTCGAGGATGCGTCCGCGCCATCACGCACATATGCCCCACGATGGTGCAGCAAGGGTGTCCAGTCGCGTATCCTTGCCCTATACTGTTTCGAAAGTGTTCATGGTCGGCAGAATATAGTTTTTGCCGGACACGAAGGGGAAGTAAATGCGCGTCTTGCTGCCGGTTCACACCAGCCGAAACACAAAGCGCGTCACTGCGCTTTTGCTTTTGGCATCGTTGGCGGCTTGTGGCCCCGCAACCTTGCCACCGGGCGACCAGATCGCGGACCGGGACGAGACGCGGAACCGTGCCGCCCATGAATTCAACCTCAGCCTCGATCGCGCCGTTGTTGGCCCCTCTGCCGATTCCTACGGAAATGTGCCGCAACCGATCCGGCAAGGCGTGTCGAATTTTGCGTCCAATCTCGGGCAGCCGTCCTACGTGGTGAACAACCTGCTGCAACTGCGCCTGGGCGATGCGGCGCAAAATACGTTGCGCTTCGCGATAAATTCCACGCTCGGCGTGGTTGGTCTGTTCGATGTCGCCACCGCAATCGGTGTGCCCGCGGAAGAGACGGATTTCGGCGAGACCCTGCATGTCTTCGGCTTCGGAGAAGGCGATTATGTGGTGCATCCGGTGCTTGGCCCATCGACCACCCGCGACACCGTCGGGATGGTGGTGGACTACGTGCTGAACCCGATCAGCCATTTCGTCGATGCGCCCGAAAGGTATTTCCTGACGGGAACGCGCGCTGCCTCGGGCCTTGGATCGCGGTATCAGTTCGACGGCACGATCGACTCGATCCTCTACGAAAGCGCCGACAGTTACGCCCAGCTGCGCTCGCTCTACCTGCAACAACGCCGGTACGAGCTTGGCGGCCCGGACGCCAATTACGAAGACCCCTATGCCGCTGCTGATCCCGCCGCCGCCGCCGCTGCCGTGGCGGCTGACCCCAATTATGACCCTTATCTGGATCCGTATTTTGACCCCTATGCGCAATAATCTCCTGACCTTCCGCCGCCGCACGTTCCTGTCGACCGTTCTGGCCGGTGCTGCGCTTCCCTTCCTGCCGCGCCCCGCGCAGGCCCTGAACGAGGCGCAGGCCCAAGCCCTCGTGCAAGCCGCCGTTGACGACGTGAACCGCGTCATTGCCTCGGGCGCGTCCGAGGCGAATGTCCTGCGCGAGATGGAGCGGATCTTCACCACCTATGCCGACGTGCCGACAATCGCCGTCTCGGTCCTTGGACCTCCCGCGCGCAGTGCCACCCAGGCGCAACTGAGTGCATTCACCCAGGCGTTCCAGAACTACTTCGCCGCCAAATATGGCCGCCGCTTCCGGGAATTTGTCGGCGGGTCGGTGCAGGTCAACTCCACCCGCGCGGTGCGGTCGTTCTTCGAGGTCATAACCACGGTGAATATGCGGGCCGAAGCCCCGTTCGAGTTGAACTGGCTCGTGTCGGACGGATCGGGACGGCCGCTGTTTTTCAACCTGATCATCGCGGGTGTGAATCTGATGATTTCGGAGCGGACCGAGATCGGGGCGATGCTGGAAGCACGCGGTGGCAGCATCGACGCGCTGACGCAGCATTTGCAGACATTGGGATGAGAAAACCGGGCGGGGTTCACCTCACCCGCGCCTGAATGGCGGGCCTCAGCCCGCCAATCCGCCCACTCAAAACGCCGTCAGTTCAGCTGATATTCCAGCGGATAGTGCCCGTCGCGGAACTCTCCGAACAGGTCGGGAAGGTCGGGATGGCTGACCGGCTCGCCGGTGTCATCGGGAATCAGGTTCTGCTCTGAGACATAGGCCACGTAGTAGGTCTGATCATTCTCGGCCAGAAGGTGATAAAACGGCTGCTCTTTCCGGGGCCGTGCTTCAACGGGAATTGCGTCGTACCATTCATCGGTATTGGCAAATTGTGCATCAATATCAAACACAACACCGCGAAACGGATGTTTCCGGTGACGGACGACTTGACCGATATTGAACTTGGCTTGCGTCTCAAGCATGGATTGCCCCCGGGTCTGACTTTGGTTGTTACCGAAGTCCCCCCGGGTTTGTCCACCGTTCGACGCATTTGCGAAGGGAAACAGTCTGTGAACCTTGCCCTGACAGTGCTGGAGATCACCGCGCCGGTGTTCTTCCTCGGGGCCGTGGGGTTCGCTTGGGTCAAGTTCGGATACGACTATCCCACCCAGTTCGTGACGCGGCTGGCAATGACATTGGCGGTGCCCTGCCTGATCTTCACCGCCCTGGTCCGGGCCGAGATCGCGCCGGACGCCCTGGCCTCGCTCAGCCTTGCGGCGGCACTGGCCTATGGTCTGGTCGCCTTCGCCAGTTGGGTCGTGGTGCGGGTCGCCGGGTTGGAGCCGCGCGCCTACCTTGCGCCGCTGACCTTCGGCAATACCGGCAATCTCGGCCTGCCGCTGGCGCTCTTCGCCTTCGGCGAAACCGGGTTGGGGCTGGCGGTGGTGATCTTTGCGATCATGGCGATTGCCATGTTCACCGGTGGGTTGTGGATGGTGGCGGGCGTCCAGAACCCGGCGCGAGTGCTGCGCGAACCGATTCTCTGGGCATCGGTCCTGGGCGTGCTGTTCCTGATCATGGGCTGGCAATTGCCCGGCGTGGCGATGAACTCGCTGCAACTGGCGGGGCAGTTGGGCATCCCCCTGATGTTGCTGACGCTTGGCGCCGCCGTGGCGCGGTTGCGCCCGGCGCGGATATGGACGGCGCTGGTGCTCTCGGTCATCAAACTGGCAATCGGCCTTGTCGCGGGCATCGGGGTCGGGATGGCTGTTGGCCTGACCGGGTTGCCCCTTGGTGTCCTGATCCTTCAACTGGCCACACCGGTCGGCGTAACCTCCTACCTTCTGGCCGAGCGCTACAACACCGATCCGGACGCCGCTGCGGGCCTTGTCGTCGTCTCGACCCTGCTGGCAATTGTTGCTCTGCCGGTCACATTATCGTTCCTGCTCGGCCCATGAGGCAAACCGCCCGTTTGCCTGTGGGGCGTTTTCGCGTATAGTCCTCTCAACGCTCCGAAAATGGAGCATCCAGAGGCAGAGCAGGCCAATGCACAGACGAACCTTTTCCATGGGGCTTGTTGCCCTTGTCGCGGGCTGTGGCGCGCGCGAATTCGATTCTCCCCGCAACCTCGATGACGCCTGCGCGCTGGGACGCGAACGTCCCGAATATATGCGCGCCATGCGCCGGGCCGAGCGGCGCTGGAACGTGCCGGTGCATGTCCAGATGGCGACCATCCATCAGGAAAGCCGGTTCGACGGCGATATTCGCCCCCCCTTCCGCTACGCGCTTGGTGTCATCCCGATGGGGCGTCAGAGCTCGGCCATCGGCTATTCCCAGGCCCTTGACGGCACGTGGGCGGAATACATGGCCGCCACCGGCAATCGCCGCGCCGAGCGGACAGATATCGAGGACGCCACCGATTTCATGGGCTGGTACATGAACCTGACGCTGCAACGCAACGGCATCGCCCTGACGGATACGCGCAACCAGTATCTCAACTACCACGAAGGCCATTCGGGCTATGCCCGCGGCTCGCACAACGCAAAGCCGTGGCTTCTGGACGTCGCCACCCGCGTCGAGCAACGCGCCGAGCGCTACCGCGTGCAACTGGCCAGCTGTTAGGCCGACCGCGCCTTCGTGGCCTACTGCCGCGAGTTGATTTCCTGCTGAATCGAGAAGTAGCGCGCCGGAATACTGCCACCCTGGTCCAGCGCTCCAAGGATCACGGTCGTTTGTGAACCGCCGTCATCGGTGATGATCCACTGCCGCAATTCGACCGGGTTTGGGGTGAAGACAAGCGTGATGGAGCCGATATTGGGCCGCTCCGGATCGCGCGCCACCACACGGGTCGATGTGCCGTCGAACGAATGTTCGCCGACCATGCCCGATTGGCCAAGGTTGACGTTGCGCTGCAAGATGATGCGCAGGGGCGTCTCGTTCAGCGGATATTGCTCGGGAGGGCCGGATGCGCGGCCATCGAAGATCGCCACCTGGCTGCCCCCCGCCATCACCAGCAGATCCTCGCCATCATAATCGAACCGCACCCGTCCGGGGCGATGGATATAGACCGTGCCGGTCGACACCGTGCCATCCGAGTTGATCTGGGTGAACGGGCTTTGCGCCGTCTCGATGCCGTTCAGATACCCCGAAAGATCGCTGAGCGGGATGGCCTGCGCATGGGCGGCACTGCCCATCAGGGCAAAGACTATTGTGGCACCCAGAAGGCTGCGGCGATTGATCGGCATGTGATTTCCGCTCCGATTCGAAAGATGTCAGAGAAATATAGGGAGCCACGCGCCGCTATGCGATAACCGCCCGCGATAACGCGAGATCAACAGCGCGCGATTGCCGAAGCGCCCTGCAGTCTGCGAGGAGCGGAGCGAGGAGGGCCTGCCGCGTCAATCCTGCTCGGGCACCAGAATTTCCCGCTTGCCGACGTGATTGGCGGTGGACACAAGCCCGGCCTCTTCCATCTGCTCCACCAGACGCGCCGCCTTGTTATAGCCGATCCCCAATTTGCGTTGAATGTAGCTGGTCGAGCATTTCCGGTCCTTCACGATCACGGCCACCGCCTGATCGTAGAGCGCATCTTCGCCCGTGGTGTTGCCACCTGAATTCAGGCCCAGTACCGCGTCGATATCGCCTTCGCGGTCCTCGTCCGGGCCTTCCAGCACCGACGACGCATAGACCGGCGGACCAAAACTCTTGAGGTGGCGGACAATCTCCTCGACTTCCTCATCCGACACGAACGGCCCGTGCACGCGGGTGATCTTCGCCCCGCCCGCCATGTAGAGCATGTCGCCCATGCCCAGAAGCTGCTCGGCGCCCTGCTCCCCCAGGATCGTGCGGCTGTCGATCTTGGAGGTGACGTGGAACGAGATCCGCGTCGGGAAGTTCGCCTTGATCGTGCCGGTGATCACATCGACCGAGGGTCGCTGCGTCGCCATGATGATGTGGATGCCCGACGCCCGCGCCATCTGTGCCAGACGCTGGATGCAGGCCTCGATCTCCTTGCCCGCAACCATCATCAGGTCGGCCATCTCGTCGACGATGACGACGATGTAGGGCATCTTTTCGGGCGCGTATTCTTCCGTCTCGAACACCGGATCGCCGGTTTCATCATCGAACCCGGTCTGGAACGTGCGCGAGAACAACTCGCCCTTGTCGAGCGCATCCTTCACGCGGGAATTGTAGCCGTCGATGTTGCGCACGCCCATCTTCGACATCTTGCGATAGCGCTCCTCCATCTCGCCCACGGTCCATTTCAGCGCGACCACGGCCTTTTTCGGGTCGGTCACCACCGGGGACAACAGGTGCGGGATGCCGTCATAAACGCTGAGTTCCAGCATCTTCGGGTCGATCATGATCATCCGGCAATCTTCCGGCTTCAGCTTGTAGAGAAGGCTGAGGATCATCGTGTTGATCGCCACCGACTTGCCAGACCCCGTGGTTCCCGCGATCAAAAGGTGGGGCATCTTGGCGAGGTTCACGATCACCGGCTCGCCGCCGATATCCTTGCCCAGCGCCAGCGGCAGCTTGTGGTTGCCATCGCCGAAGTCGCGGTGGCTGAGCATCTCGCGCAGCACCACCATCTCGCGGTTCTGGTTCGGCAACTCGATGCCGATCACGGTGCGGCCCGGCACGGTCGACACGCGCGCGGAAAGCGCCGACATGGACCGCGCGATGTCGTCCGACAGGCCGATGACGCGGGAAGCCTTCAGGCCCGGCGCCGGCTCCAACTCATACATGGTGACGACCGGACCGGGGCGGACCGAGACGATTTCGCCCTTCACGCCATAATCATCCAGCACGTTTTCCAGCATCCGGGCGTTTTCTTCCAACGCCTCGTCGCTGAGGTGATGGCGTTTGATCGTGGTCGGATTGGTCAACAGCGTCAGGGGCGGGAACTCGTAGGGTTCCGGCTCGGACAGCGGCAGCGACGGCTGCTGATCGGCCTTCGCCTGCCGCGATTGGGCCGGGGCCTTGCGCAGCGGCTGCTGCACGACGCGGCGCTGAAGGCCGGGCTGGGATTGTGGAATGCCGGGCGTGTAGGGCGCGACGTCGACCTCTTCCGGTTCGTCATAGGCCACCAGATCGTCTTCGGCCGGAGGAGCAGCCTGCTGCAGGGCCGCTGGCGCCTTCAACGGCGGCTCGATCCGGTTGAGTTGCGGCACACGCGACGGCGTGCCGGGCGTCACACGGGCACGGGCAGCGATGTCGGCGATGGTGTTGCCGGTCTTGGGTGCTGCAATGGGGCTGACGCGTGCGCGAATGGCATCCGAAATGCGCGAGCGGACGCGGTCGTCCGGCAGGTCGTCACCGGGCGAGAGGTCCTCGATCAGCATCGGATCGGCATCGGGCAAGGATGGATCAATCGTGGGCGCCGCCTCCCTCCGCCGCATCGGCATGCGCGAGAAAAGTCCCGGCGCGGGCTGCGGGGATTGCGGCGCGGGGGCTTCATGGGCGTGCGTCTGCATCGGATCACCAATGGGGGCGGCGCGGCGCACCCGCGGCTCGGTTGTGCCATGGACCGGCGCGACCCTATCGGCTCCGCCCTGCGCCGACAGCGCCATGCGTCGCGCGGCGCGGCGGTCCTGCAGGGCCTGCGCCGTTGCCCCCGCCCCGCGCCCAAGGCTGCTGATCGTGGCCGAAACCGTCGTACCAGTGGCCGCCATGCCAACCAGCAGGAACCGCAACGTCAGGCCAAGTTCGCGCTGCGTCACGCCAAGGACAAACAACACCATGGCCGATGCCGCGAGGAACGCCAGGAAAGCCGCCAGCTTGATGCCGACCTGCGGCGACATCGGCATCGCACTCAGCAGCGCCCCAAGGATCGTGTCCCCAAAGAGGCCGCCAGTCCCGAACGAGTGCGTCCATTCCGCGGGCGGCACATGGCTGGCGGAATAGATCGCCGCCAGCGCAATCGCGATCGGAAGGAACAGCAATCGCCCAAGGGCGCGCCCCTCGCCCCGATGCAGCACAAAACGGGTGCCCCACGCCAGGCATGCCGCAGGCAGAACCCAGGCGGCATATCCCATTATCATCATCAAGACGGCGGCAATCGACGCCCCGCCGCGTCCCAGCAGGTTCTCGGGCCGGGCATCGGTGGCGGCCATCCAGTTCGGATCTTCGGGCACATAGCTCGACAGCAGGGCAGCCAAGGCAAGGCCAAGCCCGATCAGGATCATGCCGAACATCTCCCGCCCGCGACGGGACAGGATTTCGTGCATGTATCCGTCCAGAAGCGGCTCTCTCTGGCGGGTCTGATAGGCCATGTCTTGCCTCCTCACTCGTAAAGCGCCTTGTGGAGCTTGATCAGCCCCCGGCGCATTTCTTCTTGTTCAGCCACCATCGCCACGCGGATGCGGTCCTGGCCGGGTGTCACGCCATCCACTTCGCGCGCAAGGTAGGCGCCGGGCAGAACCCGCACGCCGGTTTCGCGCCACAGCTTCAGCGTCGCCTGTTCGCCATCCTCGACCGGCAGCCACAGGAAGAAGCCCGCTTGCGGGGGCGTGTATCCAGGGACATCGGCGAAGATCTCGTCGGCAATCTCGTATTTCGCGCGGTAGAGCGCGCGGTTCTCCTCGACATGCGTCTCGTCCGACCAGACCTGCTCGGCCACCGCCTGCAACGGCAATGGCAGCGGCGCGCCGGAATAGGCGCGGAGTTGTTTCATCCGCGCGATGCTTTGCGGCCCACCGGCGCAGAACCCCGACCGCAGGCCCGGAAGGTTTGAACGCTTTGACAGCGAATGGAACACCATCACCCGCTCGGGGTCGGCCCCCATCCGTTGCGCCACCTGCAACGCGCCCACGGGGGCGCGATTGCGGTAGATCTCGGCATAGCACTCATCCGCCAGGATCTTGAAATCATGACGTTCCGCGAGGTTTATCAGGTTCTCCCAATAGGCCACCGACGCCACGGCACCCTGGGGGTTGGCGGGCGAGCAGATATAAGCAATCGCCGTCCGGTCGAGGATCCTGGGATCGACAGCGTCAAAATCCGGCAACTCTCCGGTCGCTTGCGTCGCGGGCAGATAAACAGGTTCCGCCCCCACCGACAAAGCCGCCACGGCATAGACCTGATAGAATGGATTGGGCGTCAGGACGACGGGCTGCTGGCCGTTCTTCCGCTCGGGGCAGAGCGCCATGCAGGCGTTGTAGAGCCCCTCTCGCGTCCCGTTCAGCGCCAGCACCTGCGTCGCCGGATCGACCCGCACCCAATACCGCCGCCCCAGCCACGCCGCTTGCGCCTGCAACAGGGAGGCCACGCCGTCATTCTCGGGGTAACGCCCGAAGCCGTCCATGTTCGACGCCAACACCTGCCCGATCCATGGCGGAAAGGCATGGCGTGGCTCGCCGATGGTCATGGCAATGGGGGTGTCGCCCGGCGCATGCGCATCGAGCAACGTCCGCAAACGCGGAAACGCATATTCTGGGAGGTTCGAAAACCGCTCCGGGAAAACCATCGACTGCCTCAGGATCGGGGTCATTCGCGCCCCGTTTCTTGACACGATAGCGAAGCCTTGGCCTTTGGTCCAGAAAAACGGTTGCGATATCAGGCGGGTGTGGCGCGCGGGCCTAAACTGTTGCGCTCAGGTCAATGCCGCCTCGGCCGTCGACGCCAGCCGCAGCAGGCGCGCGTCCTGTCCGGGGCCCGCCATCAGCATGATCCCGGTCGAGGGAACGCCCGTCGGCAGCGTCAGCACGCACAGGCCCATCAGGTTGCCGATCCGCGTATTGCGCAGCGTCAGCAGGTTCTCGGTCACGAAATAATCGTCGTCGCTGCCCAGTCTGGCGACGTCGGGCGGCAGGTTCGCGGCACTTGGCACCAGCACGGCATCATAGGCCGCGGTGGCCCTGGCATAGTCGGCGCGCAGCACGCGCAGGCGTTGCCAAAGGGCGACGAAATCGGCGGCCTTGATGGTGGCACCCTGCCGGAAGCGGTCGCGGATGCGGTGGAACATCTTGTCGGGATCAGCCTCGATCACCTTGCCCCATGTCCCGTAAGCCTCTGCGGTATATAGGGAAAGCGTCGTCGCCATGGCTTCATCAACGGCCGGGATGCTGGCGCTCTCGATCCGAGCACCGGCGTTGCCCAACCGCTCCACCGCGGATTGGAACGCAGCACCAGGAGCGTCGCGGACTTCCTTGGCGAAGGGGTTCAGGACCAGAAACCGCGTGCCTTCAAGGCTGGCTCCGCGCAGATCGGCGGCAGACTGGCTGCCCATGATGGCGAAAAACTCGGCGCAATCTTCAACCGTGCGGCAGAGCGGCCCGACCGTATCGAAGCTTTCGGCCAGCGGCACAACGCCGGTCAGCGGCAAGATGCCATGGGTCGGCTTGAAGCCGACAAGGTCGTTCCACGCGGCGGGCAGGCGGATCGAACCGCCGGTGTCCGAGCCGATCCCGGCCGCCGCAAGGCCAAAGGCGACCGAGGTTGCGGCCCCGCTGGACGAGCCGCCCGGCGCAAGCTGGGGGTCATGGGAATTGGGCGGCGTGGCAGTCGACGGGTTCACGCCGAGGCCCGAGAACGCCAATTCCGTCATATGGGTTTTACCAAGGCAAACAAGGCCTTGGCGGGTGGCGCGGGCCAGCACTTCGGCGTCCGCCGTGGGCACGCGCCCCTGCAGCAGCAGGGATCCGG
Source organism: Rhodobacterales bacterium (assembly GCA_038324445.1). Classification (GTDB taxonomy): domain Bacteria; phylum Pseudomonadota; class Alphaproteobacteria; order Rhodobacterales; family Rhodobacteraceae; genus Gymnodinialimonas. Next base: position 12,634 of record JBBQHZ010000032.1, read on the forward strand.
CCTCGGTCGCGACGCCCGCCGAGTCGAACAGATCCTTCCAGTTGATCGGCACACCGTCCAGCAATCCGCGCCTCACGCCATGCTTGGCGCGGTCATGGGCCGCAATCGCCTCGGCCAGGGCGCGGTCGCGCGTCAGGCGGGCGTAGATGCGGTTCCCGTAGGGATGGGACGCGGCCGCGTCGAGGTAGCTTTCGGTCAACTCGACCGGGTCAACCTTGCCCTTGCCGATACCGCGACCGATCTCGCTAGCTGATTTCTGACGCCATTCCATGCGCTTGCCCCCGTTGCCCTCCTCCAGACGCTAACGACGACGCGCCACATGGACAATCCCCCGCCGCACGTCATATCTGGACACATGATGGAGCGAGATTGCGATATTCTGATCGTGGGCGGCGGCCTCAATGGGCCCTGCCTGGCACTGGCCTGCGCGCAGGCGGGACTTACCTCTATCGTGTTGGATTCATTACCGGAACCGGATCGGGCCGACTCTGGTTTCGATGGCCGCGCCTATGCCTTGGCGCTGGCGTCGGTGCGGATGCTGGGGGCGTTGGGGCTCTGGGACACCCTCTCGGACCACGCGCAACCGATCCTTGAGATCAAGGCATCCGACGGGCGCGCGGGCGACGGGGCGGCACCGTTCTTCCTCCACTTCGATCACGCGGAAATCGAGGAAGGCCCGATGGGCCATATGTGCGAGGACCGCTATCTGCGGCGGGCCTTGCTTGACGCCATCGCCGCGTCGCCGCTCGTCACCCACCGGCACGGCATGCGGGTATTATCGCAAGATACCAATGGCTTGGTATCCGTGACGCTGGACGGAGGAGAGGTCTTGCGCGGCCGTCTGCTGGTGGGCGCCGATGGCCGCACCTCGGGCGTGGCAGAGCGGGCGGGCATCAAGCGCATGGGGTGGGGCTACGGCCAGACGGCGCTGGTTTGCGCCGTCGAGCACGAAAAACCCCATAACGGCATCGCGCATCAGTTCTTCATGCCGGGGGGGCCTTTGGCGATTTTACCGTTGCCGGGCAACCGATCCTCGATCGTCTGGTCTGAAACCGAGCCGCGCGCGGGCGAATTGGCGGCGGCGGATGACGCGGTGTTCCTGGACGCCCTGCGGCCCGCATTCGGAACTTTTCTTGGCGAAATTACCCTTTCGGGGCAGAGGTTTAGCTATCCGCTCGGCCTCAGCCTTGCGCAGTCGTTCGTGGCAGAAAAGCTGGCCCTTGTGGGCGATGCGGCGCATGGGATTCACCCGATTGCGGGGCAAGGCCTGAACCTTGGGCTGCGCGATGTCAGCGCCTTGGCCGAGGTTCTGGTCGACGCCAACCGGCGCGGCGAAGATCTCGCCGCCAAGGACGTTCTGGCCCGGTATCAGCAGTGGCGTCGGTTTGACACAGCCGCTTTGGCGCTGGCCACGGACAGCGTCAACCGACTGTTTTCAAACGATAGCCCGCTGCTCCGCGTAGCGCGGGACATGGGCATGGGGGCGATTTCCGCCATGCCTGCCCTGCGCCGCCGCTTCATCCGCGAGGCCGCTGGCCTGACCGGCGACTTGCCGCGCCTGATGCAGGGGCGCGCCCTTTAGATCATTCCATTTGGTTGGACCCATATGGGGCCGCTTGCCCATTTTTTGGGACGATAGCGCGAAACCGATCGTTCCATATGGCAGCATCCGGGTTGGCGGAACGCCCACTGGCCCGCTGCGCCGAAAATACGGCCGTGTTCGCCCTTGCCGCCGCCAAGCGGCCAGTCCCGACGCACGCACGCTTGCAACGCCACTCCGCTACTCCAGCTTGCGGGCCTCTTCTTCCAGCATGATCGGGATGCCGCCCCGGATCGGGTAGGCCAGATGTGCGGCTTTCGACACCAGTTCCTGGCGCGCCGCATCGTAGGTGAGCGGCGCCTGCGTCATCGGGCAGACCAGCGCTTCCAGCATGCGGCGATCTATCGGGGATCTTGCGTCGGTTTCTGCGTCGCCTGTTGGCTGTGGCTGGAAACTGTCGCCGTCGCCTTCGGCCCCTGTCACTGCATCCGCTCTTCATCGAGGCCGGGGTGCAGGGCGATTTCCAGCAGCGTCACCAGCGTTTCGCGGCGCGTCGTCAGCGACGGTGCTTCCAGCAGGGCCTGCTTTTCCTCGGGGTCGAAGGGGCAGAGCATCGACAGCGAATTCAGCAGCAATTCGTCATCGGCCTCGGTCAGGCTGTCCCAATCGGTGGACAGGTCCATCGACTGGAAATAGCGGCCCAGAAGGTCGAGAAACTTCGGGCGATCAAAGCCCTTGTCCGTCTCGCTGGGGCCAAGATCGGCGCTGAAGCCATCCCATGACACGTCGCAGCGGCGATAGGGGGTGAACCCCTCCACCTCCTTGACGATGCGGAAGCGCGACATGCCCGACAGGGTGATCATGTAGCGCCCATCCTCGGTTTCCGAGAACTGCGTCACGCGACCGGCGCAGCCGATCGAATGCAGCTTGCGCTCGCCCGTTCCCGGCACCTCGTAGGATTGCACCATGCCGATCAGGCGATGGGGCGTCTTGATGGTGTCTTCCAGCATCTGCAGGTAGCGCGGCTCGAACAGGTGCAGCGGCAAGCGTGCACGCGGCAGCATCAACGCGCCTGGCAGCGGGAAGATCGGGATGGTTCCGGGGAGGTCAACTTTGTGCTTCATGGGATGTGAGCTAGGCTGATCCTTGTCTCAGGCAAATATCATCGACGCCAACCGGCGGCGAGCGCTGAGCGCGATGGGATCTTGCGGCTTGAGCGCATCGAAAAGGGTAAAGAGCTGCTTCTTGGCGGCACCTTCGTTCCACTCCCGATCACGGCGGAACAACTCGAGCAACTGATCGACGGCGGCACCGGTATCGCCCCCGGCATGCAGCGCCGTGGCCAGATCGAAGCGCGCCTGATGGTCGGCGGGGTCGGCATCGACGGCGGCCTGAAGATCGGCCAGCGGCCCGGCATTCGCGGCCTGACGGGCCAGCGCGATCTGGGCCCGCGCCGCCTCGATCTCGGGCGCGGTGAAGATGGCGTCGGGGGCGGTGGACAACAGGCCTTCGGCCTGATCGAATTCGCCAAGCGCGATGTGGCAGCGGGCAAGGCCCGCAAGGGCGCTGGCATTCTCCGGCTCCTCGCCCAGGATGGCCGCGAAGATCTGGGCGGCATCGTCGATGGCGCCGGTTTCCAGCATCTCTTCGGCGGCGGCGAAGGCTTCCGCAAGGCCGCCATCATCGCCCGACAGCGCGGCAAGCTTGGTCACGAATTCCTTGATCTGGCTTGCCGGCACTGCGCCCTGAAAGCCATCGACCGGCTGGCCATTATGGAAGGCATAGACGGTGGGGATTGATTGCACGCGCAGTTGTGCCGCGATCTGCTGGTTCTGATCGACGTTGATCTTGACCATGCGGACCTTGCCCTTGGTAGCGGTTACGGCAGCTTCCAACTGCGGCCCCAGCGTCTTGCACGGGCCGCACCAGGGCGCCCAGAAATCGACGATCACCGGAGTTTCAGAGCTGGCCTCAATCACGTCGGCCATGAAAGTGGCGTCGGTGGTGTCCTTGATCGCAGCGGGGGCTTTGTCGGGGGATTTGGTTCCGAGTTCGAGCATGGTTCCGTCCTTTGGCCGTGTTGCGCCTTATATGCGGGTGCGGGACGCGCGCGCCAAGGGGGAGCGGCTGCAAACGGTCCGATTTTGCGACGGTGTGGTGCCACTTTTTCCGGTGGAGCGCTGGGTTGCCTGAAAACCGGTTGACCCGTGTCGGCGCGCGTCAGAGATCGAAGGTGGCAAAAACCGGCACATGGTCCGAAGGTTTGTCCCAGCCGCGCGTGTGCCGCACGATGCGCGAGGAATGCGCGGCGTTTGAAATGTCGGGCGTGGCCCAGATATGATCGAGCCTGCGGCCCTTGTCGGCGATATCCCAATCGGCCGAGCGATAGGACCACCAGCTGTAGAGGTTGCCCGACGGGATATCCTGCCGGGTGATGTCCACCCATTTGCCGGCGTCCTGCGTCTGGGCAAGGTGTTCGACCTCGATCGGCGTGTGGGACACGACCTTGAGCAGTTGCTTGTGCGACCAGACGTCATCCTCGCGCGGGGCGATGTTCAGATCGCCCACAAGGATCGCCTTTTGCGGCGTGGTCTGGTGCGCCCAGTCGCGCATGTCCGTAAGGTAGTCGAGCTTCTGGCCGAACTTGATGTTCACCTCGCGGTCCGGCTCGTCGCCGCCTGCGGGAACGTAGAAGTTATGGATCACGGTCCCGTTCTCCAGCATCCCCGCCACATGGCGGGCGTGGTCGAGCCCGGCGAATTCATGGGCGCCCGCCTCGATCATCGGCAGCTTGGACAGGATCGCCACGCCGTTATAGCCCTTCTGCCCGCGCGCCACCATGTAGCGGTAGCCCAGCGCCCTGAACCCCTCGAGCGGGATCTTGTCGACGGGGCTCTTGCACTCCTGCAGGCACAGGATATCGGGGGCCTCCTCCGCCAACATCTGCGTCACAAGGCCGTGCCGCAAACGGACCGAGTTGATGTTCCAGGTGGCGAGGGTGAAGGGCATGGGCGGCTCGGGTCAGGTGAAGGGGCAAGGATAGGCATCCTGGCCGGGCTGTCCAGAGGTGGTTCACATTGCCTGCCGCGTGTCCATCGCGTCCAGAAGGCGGTCGAACCGGCTCAGGACGCTTCGGATCGTCAGCATCTGAACAGTGTGCTGGCCGCGCGGCAGGAAGCGGGGCGAGATCAACTGCCGGTAGACGATCGACTTGAAGTCGAACAACCGCATCGTCAAGGCGCCGTCCGCCCGCCCGATCATCACGCTTTCGGGCTTCAGCCCGTGGTTGTAGACGCGACACGCACTGAAAATGTCGGCGATTTCGGCGTAGCGTTGCCGCGCCCAGGCGATGTCGTCGAGGGAATAGACCACCGCATCGCCGGATTTGAACAGACCGTTCAGGGGAATCACATCCTCCAGCCCATGGCGCGCGTTTTCCGCCAGAAGCGCCGGCCCCTCGGAGGTGGCTTCCCAGCCATGAACCCGGGTGATGAAATCTTCAGCCCGCCCGATGCGGCGGATCATCGTGCTGTAGCCGTCGATCTCGCGCAGGTTGGAGCGGGCGATCACCGGCGGACGCTCGTACCAGCGCCTCCGCCCGACAACGGCTGTATGCTCCAGCTTCAGGATCAGGCTCGGGGTTTGGGGGTGAAGATATGTCACCCGCCCATTGCCGCTGCCGATCTTCTCGGCGGCTTCCAGTGCGATCATGCGCTGACGCCCCGCCCGAAGGCGCCGGTATCTGGTAGAATGGACTGGCCTGCGGCCATGGTCGCGCTCCGGCTTTGTCACAAATACTTCGCAAAACCGTTACAAACTAGCAGACAGACCGGCCGGATGTCCAGTTGGCGGGAACGTGGGCGGGAAATCGGCGGAGAACCGTCAGCGATGGACCGCAAGCGCCGCAATCAGCGCCGCGTCGAAGGCGGGCGCATCCTCGATCATCGGGATGTGGCCCACGCCCGGCAACACGGTCAGCGTTGCGCCGGGGATCAGGTCGCGCAGGCGCTCGGCGTCCGACAGCGGCGTGGTGGTATCCTCGGCCCCCCAGATCAGCGCGACCGGCAGGGTGATCCCTCGGTAAGCTTCCGATTGGGCGGAGGGCAGATCGGCGTCCACGATCAGGAGGTGGGGCACGAAGGCCGCCACAGCCTCGGTTGCGCCGGTTTGCCGCGCTGGGCGTGACAGGGTGGAGAGGACCGCATCGGTGGCGGCCTCGTCCCGGTAAAGGAACTGCTGCAGCAAAGGCCGCGCGACAAGGGGGTTGGTGACGGTGGCCGAACTCAGCACCTCGCGCAGCCACAAGGGTCGCAGGATCGCCGGCAGGGTGGCATCGGCGGGCGGGTCCAGCGGCAGGGCACCGGAGACGATGGTGAGCGAGGCGAAGCTGTCGGGCGATTGCATCACGGCCTCGACCGCCGCCCCCGCACCGAAGGAATGGGCGACAAGATGGGGGCGGATGCGAAGCTGCTCGACCGTGCGCAGGATGCGCGCGGCGGTGGCGGCGCGGCCAAAGTCGCCGTCCGGTTCGCGCTGCGAGAAACCCATCGGCGGCAGGTCGATGGCAAAGGGGTGATAGCCCGCCTCCGACAGCGCTTCGGCCGTTTCCAGCCATGTCAGCGAATAGCCGACGGAGCCGTGGATCAGCAGCACGGTCCCGCCGGGGGCGGGGTCGGTCGCGACCTCCAGCATCGCGATGTCGCCCTCGGGGTGGCGCAGAATCCGCATCTCGGGCGGCAGGGCCTCGGCGCCCTCGGTCTCGCGCAGATGCGCGGCAAGCCTGAGCCCGCCCAACAGCAAAGCTGCGAGGAGCGCAAGCGCGAGGAGGGCTTTGAGAACGAACCGCATGACGCCATAGTGGGCAAGCCGCGCCCCGGCGCAAGATCGCCCGAAACGGAGTGACCAATGCCTGCCCTGATCCGGGAGAACCGCAACTTCCGCCTGCTGATGTCGGGCGCGGGGCTTGCCAACCTGTCGGACGGCATCGGCGCGCTGGCTTTCCCGTGGATTGCCACGCTGATCACCACGGACCCGCGCGCGCTGGCGATCGTGGCCTTCGCCACGCGCCTGCCGTGGTTCCTATGGTCGCTGCCGGTGGGCGTCTGGACCGACCGCGCGGATCGCCAGCGCATGATGGTGCGCGCCGATCTGGCGCGGATGGCGCTGGCGCTGGCGGTGGTCGCCCTGATCGCGTCGCGGCCCGAGGCGGCGACGGGCACGCAGGCGGCGTGGATGATCGCGGGGCTGGCGGCCTTGGCGTTCTGCATGGGCACGGCGGAAGTGTTCCGCGACAACGCGGCGCAAACCGCCCTGCCCAGCGTCGTGGCCAAGGATCGGCTGGAAGAGGCCAATGGCCAGATCTGGTCGGTGGAGCAGGTGATGGGCCAGTTCGTCGGCCCGCCCTTGGCGGGCCTGCTGATCGCGGTCGCGGTGCCCCTGCCCTTCGCGTTCGAGGCCGTGGGTTTCGCGCTGGCCGCCTTCGCCGTCTGGGCGATTGCCTTTCCGCCGCGCGGGGTGCTGGCGGCGCGCGAAGGCTTCTGGCGCGAAATGCGCGCCGGGTGGGACTGGCTGCGCGCGCATCGCGTGATCTTGCAACTGGCGCTGATTCTGGGCGGGTTGAACGCGGCGCATATGGCGGGGCTTACCGTGCTGGTCCTCTATTCGCAGGAGGTGCTGGGGCTGGGCGCGGTGGGCCATGGGATGTTGCTGACGGCGGGGGCGGCAGGCGGTGTGGCGGGCGGGTTGGTGTGCCCCTGGCTTGCCGCGCGGTTGGGTTCGCAGTGGAGCCTGTGGATCGCGCTCGGCTTCATGCCGCTGCCATTCGTGGGACTTTACCTGTTCGGCTCGGTCCCCCTGACGGCCGCGTTGCTGTTTGTGGAGACGTTTGTGGCGGTGCTGTGGAACGTGGTGACGGTATCCTACCGGCAACGGGCCATCCCCGATGCGCTGCTGGGCCGCGTCAACTCGATCTATCGATTCTTCGGCTGGGGCATGATGCCCATAGGCGCGCTGGCGGGCGGCTGGATCATGGCGCTGGCAGAGCCGGGCATGGGCCGCGAAGCCGCGTTGCGGCTGGTGTTCCTGCTGGCGGCGGGGGTTCTGGCAGCGCTCTTTGTCTATGGCGCGGCGCGGTTGCGCCTGCCGGGGCGAGGCGCGCGGTAAGGTGGGGCGGCGCGGCCTTGGACGGGACCGCGCCGCAATTGTCGCTCAGTCGGCGCTCAGTCGTGGAGCGTGTAGGTCGCAAGCTCGCAGATGTTCACCTGATCGGACACCTCGGTGCCATCCTCGAGGATGAACAGCAGGTCGTAATCGCAGGCCGCTTCGCCATCGGCGATGGTCACGATCGTCTCGTAGCCCGGTTCGAGATCCTGCTCGGCCAGCAGGTCGTCGCCCCAGCTTTCTGCTGAGGTGGGAGAGGTATAGAATTCCATCACCCAGACGGAGGAATCGTTGGTCAGAGTGTACTGGATATCCTGTGCGGCTGCCGCGCTGCCCAGTGTCGCGGCAAGCAGAGCTGCCGCAACGGTCTGAAACTTGGTCATTTTAGGTAGATCTCCTGCGGGCCGGAATGCCAACGCGCCATCGCGATCGCCGGGGCGCCACGCCCGTCTGCGCCCATGCGCGACCTGCTAGCATGGCGCACGAAAGCCAGCAACGGGCCGACAAGGCCGGAAATGCAGACAATGCAAACGAAAAAAGACCCGGACACGAATGTCCGGGCCAAGTCCAACAGGGAGAGATGGTGCCTTGCCCGAGGGAGGTCAGGCCGCCCGGCACCGGGGGATCGATGAGGCGTGGGAGGACGCCTATGCCACCAGTCTGTAACCCCCGGATTCGGTCACAAGAAGGCGGGCGTTGGACGGATCGGGTTCAATTTTCTGGCGCAAACGGTAAATATGCGTCTCGAGCGTGTGGGTCGTGACACCGGCGTTGTAGCCCCAGACCTCGTGCAGCAGCACGTCGCGGGCGACGACGCCATCCTGCGCGCGGTAGAGGAACTTGAGGATGTTGGTCTCTTTCTCGGTCAGACGGATCTTCTTGTCGTCCTCGGTGATCAACATCTTCATCGCCGGTTTGAAGGTATACGGCCCCAGCGCGAACACGGCATCCTCGGATTGCTCGTGCTGGCGCAACTGGGCGCGGATGCGGGCCAGAAGGACCGGAAAGCGGAACGGCTTGGTGATGTAGTCGTTGGCACCGGCATCGAGGCCAAGGATGGTATCGGCGTCGCTGTCATGCCCCGTCAGCATGATGACCGGGCATTTCACGCCCTGCTTGCGCATCAGGCGGCACAATTCGCGGCCATCGGTATCAGGAAGGCCGACATCGAGGATCACCAGATCGTAGATGCCTTCCTTGGCACGGCTCATCGCCTGCGCGCCGCTGGCGGCTTCGAAGACGTCGAAATCCTCGGTCATCACCAACTGCTCGCTCAGCGCTTCGCGCAGGTCGTCCTCGTCATCGACCAGAAGGATTTTCTTGAGGTTTGCCATGGGTCTGTTCTCCGCCGTGCGTGTTCCGTTGGGTCGACATGACGCGGCGGGGGGGCGGTTGTCTACGGATGTAACCTTGTCTCACGCGGGTGTGTGAATTTGCGAGGGAATGTTTCAATTTCCGACCGCCGCAGGGTAAAGGATGGACCCATGAGCCTTTTGCCCACCATCGCCGACCTTGTGGCCCGCGCCCGCAGCGACCTGCGGGTGGGCTTGCCCGTGGTGTTGCAGGGCGACGGCGCGGCACTGGTGGTGCTGGCCTGCGAGACGGCAAGTACCACGCGGCTGGACGGTTTGCGCGCGCTGGGGCCGGTGGTGGCGGCGATCACCGGGTGGCGGGCGGCGACGCTGAAGGTGCGGGTCTATGACGGCGATATCGCGCGGATCGCGATGCCCGGCGATGCCGGGGTGGCGTGGCTGCACGACCTTGCCGACCCCGCGCGCGACATGGGCGCGCCGCTGCGCGGGCCGTTCCGGGAGAAGCGTTCTGGCGACGCCCACCTGCACCGGCTGGCGCTGGTTCTGACGAAATCGGCGCAGCTTTTGCCCGCCGTGGTGGGCGTGGCGGTGGCGGGTGCGGAATGGCCCGAGGGGCTGACGGTGTTACCCGCGCTGGCGGCGGAGGGTGATCTGGCCGGTCACGCGGCGCTGCACCCCGTGGCGGCGGCGCGCCTGCCGATGGAGGCGGCCGAGGCCGGGCGCCTGCACATCTTCCGCCCCGACAATGGCGAGGTCGAGCACTATGCCATCGAGATCGGTCGCCCCGACCGCGCCCGGCCCGTTCTGGCGCGGCTGCATTCGGCGTGTTTCACCGGCGATGTCCTCGGCTCGCTGAAATGCGATTGCGGGCCACAATTGCGCACAGCGCTGGCCGAGATGGGACGCGCGGGCGAAGGCGTGCTGCTCTACCTCAATCAGGAGGGGCGTGGCATCGGCCTTGCCAACAAGATGCGCGCCTATGCCTTGCAGGATCAGGGCTTTGACACGGTCGAGGCCAACCACCGGCTGGGCTTCGAGGATGACGAGCGCGATTTCCGCATCGGGGCGGACCTGCTGCGGCGGATGGGGTTCGGCGCGGTGCGGTTGATGACGAACAACCCGCGCAAGGTCGAGATGATGGCGCAAGAGGGGATAGAGGTGGTCGAGCGGGTGCCGCTGGTGACGCCGACCAACCGCTTCAACGCGCATTATCTGGAGGTGAAGCGCGACAAGTCGGGGCACCTGTTATGAGGCTTTCGCCCGAGGATATGGTCCTGACGCCGACCGGGATGCGGTTCTGGGGCGCGCGGCTGCCCTTCACGGTCGGGCGCGGCGGCGTGGTGCGCGACAAGCGCGAGGGCGATGGCGGCACGCCCGTGGGGGTGCATCGGATCGTCGGCTGCCTCTACCGCGCCGACCGGATCGCCCGCCCCTGCGACTGGGCGGTGCCGATCGGGCCGGGGGATTTGTGGTCGGACGATCCGGGCGACGAGGATTACAACCTGATGGTCCGCACGCCCTATGCCGGATCGGCGGAGCGACTGGCGCGGGGCGACCGCCTTTATGACATCGTGCTGGTGACGGACTGGAACTGGCCCCGCGCGACGCGCGGACGCGGATCGGCGATATTCATCCACCGCTGGCGCGGTCCGGGCCGGCCGACGGAAGGCTGCGTGGGTCTGCATCCGGCGCATCTGCGATGGATCGTCGGGCGGATCAGCTATGCGACGCGGTTGATCGTACCGGAGGCGTTGGCGCGGTAGGCGGGCGTGGCTGGGGGGCGCATCGTCCATTCGTCCTCGGACCAATGGCGAACCATGGACGATCCCCGTCCGTGCCGGACTCCCCCCGGGATATTTTGGGCACATGGAATGGGGTAGAGCGCAGGCGCGGGCGCGTTGAGCCTTATCAGGCGTTGTGCGGGGACCTAGTCGTGCGCGCGTTCGCCGAAGATGGCGGAGCCGACGCGGATATGGGTGGCACCGTGCGCGATGGCGGTCTCGAAATCCGAGGACATGCCCATGGAGAGGCCGGTGAGGCCGTTGCGGGCGGCGATTTTCGCCAGCAGGGCGAAGTGAAGCGAAGGCTCCTCATCGACCGGGGGGATGCACATCAGGCCGATCGGGGCCAGGTCCATCGCGCGCACCTCGGCGATGAAGGCGTCGGCATCGGCGGGCAGGCAGCCGGCCTTCTGATCCTCCTCGCCGGTATTGACCTGGATGAACAGCGCGGGGCTGGTGCCGCGTTCCTGCGCCAGATTGGCCAGGCTGCGGGCCAGTTTGGGGCGGTCGAGCGTGTGGATGGTGCCGAACATCTCGACCGCCTGCCGCGCCTTGTTGGTTTGCAGCGGGCCGATCAGGTGCAGGTCGATGCCGTCATAGCGCGCCTGGAAATCGGGCCAGCGGCCTGCGGCCTCCTGCACCCGATTCTCGCCGAAGATGCGGTGGCCCTGCATCAGCACGGCCTCCACCCTTTCAGGGGGCTGGACCTTGGAGACGGCGACAAGGGTGATGTCGTGCGGCGCGCGGCCATGGGCCTGTGCTGCGGCATCGAGGCGGGTGGTGATGTCGGTGAGGGCCATGGGAGCGTTATGGGAGCGATCCGCGCAAAAGAAAAGAGCGGGCGCAAGGCCCGCTCTTTCCGTATCCGTTGATCCGGTTGGATCAGAAGGACATTGCCAGGCCAAGCGACCACTGGTTGCTGGTGCCGGCGCGGGCAGCATCTGCGCCAGCTGCGTCAGTGTCGGTAAAGCCGTAGCCGAGGTGAGCCGACAGACCGCCACCCAGATCGTAGGCTGCGGCAAGGCCGTAACCGGTGATCGATTCATCGGGTGCGGCGCCGTCCGCATCGATTTCCCACATGCCGTAGTTGGCCGACACGGTGATCGCGTCGAAGCTGTAGCCGGCGCTGACACCCAGGTGGGTGTACTCGTCGTCTGCTTCGTTCGAGGCGAAGTCGGTGTAGGAGATGCTGGCCTGCAGACCGCTGTCGAGCGAGACGGCAGCCGAAACGCCGATGATGTCGTACTCGCCGTCCAGATCCTGGCCGGTGAATGCGCCGGTGTTACCCGGGTTGAAGTTGACGGCATCGATGAACTGGTAACCAGCACCGAATGCAACCGAGCCACCACCGAAGGACAGGTTGTAGCGTGCACCGATGGCAAAGCCTTCGCTGCGCGCCGGTGACGCATCGTCCAACTCGACCGAGATCGCGGCTGCGAAATCGCCGAAGGAGTAGTCGTAACGCAGGATCTGGCCATCATAGGCGCCGTCAGCGTACGAACCGAGGTAGCCACCATGGGAGGTTTCGGAGTCGTCGATGGAGCCGGCGTTGCCAACCGACGCTTCGGTCAGGGCCCAGTCCAGAGCGCCGTCGGTGTCGCCCATGGTCAGGGTGCCGAAGTCGCCGGAGATGAAGATCGCAACTTGGTCGTTGTTGGAGCCATTGATGTTGTCGGCCTCGTCGAGATCGACCGAAGCGCCGAACGAAATGCCGCTGTCGGTTTCACCGGAGAGGGTGAAGGTGACGTCGACATGGGTATGGAACTGGGTTTCACGGAAGTCGCCGCCCAGAATGCCCATTTCTGCCGAGCCGCTGAGTGCGACTTCGGCTGCCGCTGCGCCTGCAAACGCGACCAGCGCGGTGGAGGCGAGAAGAAGCTTTTTCATGTTGTATTCCCTCGTGTTCACTTAAGAAGGTGCACCCCAATGCGGAAATCCCGATTGGGTATGGCCCTGTGTCGCGCTTTGGGGGTGCGATTGCAAGAAAGCCGCCCGATTTGCAGGAACGTTGCCCAATTCATGGTGCAGACATGCCACAGTAATATGACGGCGGTTGGAATTTATCGCCTCGAAACAGGGTGTTGGCGCAACCTCCAGTTTCTGACGCGGCGTCAGGCCGTGGCGTCCCTGCGGCGGTATCGCGGCCACAATACGCCAGAATCGACAGGAGGCGGTGAGAGGGGTGGATCCGGCCGACTCCCCGCGTCAGACAGCGTTTGCTGGGATCTGGCTGGATCGGACGGCGCCCGCCGGGCAGGACGATGCGACGGATGGGCGCCGGAAAGGGCGTCGGTCTGCCAGCAGCGCCCTGCGCCACAAGGGGTAGGTCTGCCAGCCGGATCGTGGGGTGCCGCAGGGTCGGACGCGGTCAATCTGCAACATCCACAGGCACTTGTCGCCCTTGCGCGGAGCGTGATGGCGCCGAGGCAGGCGCGCGATGCGGGCCGGAGGGGGCATCTTCCGTCCGCAGGTCGGCGGGCGACCGGGCCGGACCGACGCCAGAGGGGAAGGCGATGCGCGGCGGGAGCTTTCAGGTGGGCAGAAGCGGCAAAAGCCCCCCCTTCTCGCCCGCCGCCCCGCCGCTTTGGGGCGCGTCAGGCACGCGCACAGCACTGGGGCCACGCATCAAACGCCGCAAGAGCGGGGCGCGATGGCCCCTGCCCCCTTGCCGGTGTGGGGTGTGTTCTATAAAAGTTGCGCAAACCAAGAGGCGGGGCCTGAGAAGATGTTGAAACAACGAGCAAACCTTCTGGGGCTTTTGGTGTGTGTCGGCGCGATTTCCGGGTGCGGAAGCTTTGCCAACGACCGCGAGGACGCAAATACGCAACTCCGCAGCGAGGGTCTTCTCGTCGATGGCGAGCGGGAAACGATTTGGGACCTGTTCGGCGGTGGCGCTGATTCTTCCGTGACGGTCGAGGTCAACCGATACCTCTGGCGCGCCTCGCTCGAGATCCTGGACTTCATGCCGGTGGAAGCCGCCGACCCCTTCACCGGGATCATCGCGTTCGGCTATGCCACGCCGCCGGGCGGCAACCGCGCCTATCGCGCGACGGTTTATGTGTCCGACCCGGCGCTGGAAGCACGGTCCTTGCGCGTGGCGTTGCAGGGCCAGGGCGGCAGCACCGTCAGCCGCGAGACCGCGCGGCAGGTCGAGGATGCCATCCTGACCCGCGCGCGCCAGCTGCGCGTGGCGGACGGACGGCTCTAGACCCGAGCCCACCGTCCGCCTACACCATGCGCCGGGCCATCGTGTCCGGCGTTTTCATGTCCAGATGTCCTGCAAGGAACCCAGCAGATGTCCCGTTACGACCCCTCCGTTATCGAGCCGAAATGGCAGCAGGCCTGGGACAAGGCCGGGACGTTCCTGGCGACGATGTCGAAGGACAAGCCCAAGTATTACGTGCTGGAGATGTTCCCCTATCCCTCGGGCAACCTGCATATCGGCCATGTCCGCAACTATACGCTGGGCGACGTGGTGGCGCGCTACAAGAAGGCCACGGGCCACGCGGTGCTGCATCCGATGGGCTGGGATGCCTTCGGCCTGCCGGCCGAAAACGCCGCCATCGAGCGCAAGATCAACCCGGAGGTCTGGACGCGGTCCAACATCGCCAACATGAAGAAGCAATTCGCCATGCTGGGGCTTAGCCTCGACTGGACCCGCGAATTCGCCACCTGTGATGCCGCCTATTACGGCCACCAGCAGGCGCTGTTTCTGGACATGCTGGCCAAGGGGCTGGTCTACCGCAAGAACGCCAACGTCAACTGGGACCCCGTTGACATGACCGTGCTGGCTGACGAGCAGGTCATCGACGGACGCGGCTGGCGATCCGGGGCCGAAGTTGAACGTCGGATGCTGACCCAGTGGTTTTTCAGGATCACCGATTTCGCTGAGGAACTGATCGTTGCTCTGGACGGTCTGGATGACTGGCCCCCCAAGGTGAAGCTGATGCAGGCGAACTGGATCGGACGCTCGCGCGGGTTGCAGATGGGGTGGGCGCTGACGGCGCCGTCCCATGGCATCGAGCGGATCGACGTCTATACCACCCGCCCCGACACCTTGATGGGCGCGTCCTTCCTGGGCCTGTCGCCAGATCATCCCATCGCCATGGCATTGGAGGCCGAGAACCCGGCGCTGGCGAAAGCCGTGGCCGAGATGCGCAAGGGCGGCACCACGGAAGAGGCGTTGGAAACCGGCGAGAAGCTGGGGTTCGATACAGGTCTGAGGGTCAAGCATCCGCTGGACCCAAGCTGGGAAATCCCGGTCTGGATCGCGAACTTCATCCTGATGGATTACGGCACCGGCGCGATTTTCGGCTGCCCGGCCCACGACCAGCGCGATCTGGACTTCTGCCGCAAGTATGATTTGCCGGTGATCTCGACCTTTGTGCCGGTGGCCGACAGCATCGTCCTGCCCGAAAATGGCGGCCCGGCCTATGTCCCGCCCAAGCCCGACCGCGTGCATTTCGTGAAACCCGTGATCGGGATCGAGCGCGAGATAAGTGCGGACACCGCGATTGCCGAGACGATCGAGCTTGCCGAAACCGTGGGCTTTGGCACCGGCGTCACCAAATACCGCCTGCGCGATTGGGGCCTGAGCCGCCAGCGCTATTGGGGTTGCCCGATTCCGGTGGTGCATTGCGATGCCTGCGGCGTGGTGCCCGAAAAGAAGGAAAACCTGCCCATCGAGTTGCCCAAGGATGTCAGCTTCGACATTCCCGGCAATCCGCTGGACCGCCACGACGCGTGGCGCTCGGTCCCCTGCCCGGCCTGCGGCAAACCGGCCAAGCGCGAGACGGACACGATGGATACCTTCGTCGATTCGTCGTGGTATTTCGCGCGCTTCACCTCGCCCGGATCGGCCACGCCGACCAACCCCGAGGAAGCAGCCTACTGGATGAATGTCGACCAATATATCGGCGGCATCGAGCACGCGATCCTGCACCTCCTGTATTCCCGATTCTTCGCCCGCGCGATGCACCTGACGGGGCACATGCCCGAAACCGCCATCGAGCCGTTCAAGGCGCTGTTCACCCAAGGCATGGTCACCCACGCGATCTACCAGACCCGCGTCGAGGGGCGCCCGGTCTACCACTATCCCGCCGAGGTCGAGGCGCGGGACGGCAAGATGGTGCTTAAGGACGGCGGCGCAGAGGTGGAGGTGATCCCCTCGGCCAAGATGTCGAAGTCGAAGAACAACGTCGTCGATCCGGTCGCCATCATCGAGCAATTCGGCGCGGATACGGCGCGCTGGTTCGTCCTGTCCGATTCGCCGCCCGAGCGCGACGTGGAATGGACGGCAAGCGGCGCGGAAGCGACCAACAAGTTTCTGGGACGTATCTGGGCGCTGTCGGTGCGCATCGCGGACATGGGCGGCGATGCGCAGGGCGTCGATGTGCAGGGCGACGATGAAAGCCTGCTGCGCGAGATGCACAAGACCATCCGCGATGTAACCAATGGTATCGACAGCTTCGGCTTCAACGCCGCCATCGCCAAGCTTTATGCCTTCGCCAACACGCTGCAGAAAACCGATGCCTCCGCGGCCGGGCAGGCCACGGCCATGCGCACCATGGCGCAACTGATGGCGCCCCTGACGCCGCATCTGGCCGAGGAGATCTGGGCCGCGCAGGGCGGCCATGGCCTGATCGCGGACGCGCCCTGGCCTGTTGCGGACGCCGCCATGCTGGTCGAGGCAACCGTAACCCTGCCGATCCAGATCAACGGCAAGCGGCGCTCGGAAATCACCGTTTCCGCTGATGCCACCAAGGAAGAGGTTGAAAAGATCGCGCTGGCGGACGACGCTGTGATCAAGGCGCTGGCCGGGGGGGCGCCGAAGAAGCTGATCGTTGTCCCCGGACGGATCGTCAATGTCGTTGTCTGACCCCATCCTCGCGGGCCGCATCCTTGGCCGCCGCACCCTGCTGCTTGGCCTTGCTGCCCTGCCGCTGGCAGGCTGCAACTTCCAGCCGGTCTATGGCTCCGGCGGATCGGGGGAGGTCATCCGCAATCGCATCCGCGTGGCGGACCCCTCGACACGGCTGGAGTTCGAACTGGTATCGCGGCTGGAGGATCGGCTGGGCACCGGCGCGGCCTATGACCTGACCTACGCATTGGAGATCGGGCAACGCAATGTGGCCATCGACGGGGCCGACAATATCGACCGGATCAACATCGTGGGCGAGTTGTCCTTTGCCGTGCGCGAGGTGGGATCGGGCCGCGTGGTGCAGGAAGGCGCTGTCGCCACCTTCACCGCCTATGCCACCACGCCCTCGCCGGTCGCCACCGTCTCGGCCCGGCGCGATGCCGAGGATCGGCTGGCCGTGGCACTGGCCGATCAACTCGTCTCGCGCCTGATCGCGGGCGCGTCCGGCTGGACATGAAACTCAGCACCCGCGACGCAAATGCCTATTTCAAGCGCCCCGACATGTCGGCTGCCGGCTGCCTGATCTTCGGCGACGACGCGATGCGCGTGGCTCTCAAGCGGCAGGATCTGGTCGCGGCCTTGCTGGGCAAGGGCGCCGAGGAGGAGATGCGCCTGACGCGGATCAACGGCGCGGACCTGCGCTCCGACGCGGCGCTGCTCCTCGATGCGGTGAAGGCGGTGGGCTTCTTCCCCGGCCCCCGCGCGGTGCTGGTGGATGGTGCGACGGACGGCCTGTCGAAAGTGTTCGACATGGCCTTCGGCGACTGGATGCAGGGCGACGCGCAGATCATCGCCACCGCCGGCAAGCTGACGCCGAAATCCGCGCTCCGCAAGGCGTTCGAGGACAACAAGCGCGCCTATGCCGCCGCGATCTACGACGAGCCGCCGGGCCGCGCCGAAATCGAGGACATGCTGAAGGCGGCGAAGATCGGCGCGCTCGACCGCGACGCCATGGCCGATCTGGAGGCGCTGGCGCGCGCCATCGGGCCCGGCGATTTCCGCCAGACCATCGAGAAGCTGGCGCTTTACAAGCTGGGCGATCCCACGCCCGTCAGCCCGGCGAATATCGACGCCGTGGCGCCCCTGACGCGGGAAGCGGAACTGGACGATATCCTGCACGCCACCGCCGAGGCCGAAACCAGCGCCATCGGCCCGATCCTTGTGCGGCTGAACCAGCAGGGCGTGGCCCCGGTGGCGCTCTGCATCGCGGCCTTGCGCCATTTCCGCACGCTGCATTTCGCGGCCAGCCACCCCGGCGGCGTGAATTCCGGCCTGCAGGCGATGCGCCCACCCGTCTTTGGCCCGCGCCGCGACCGCATGGCGCGGCAGGCCGGGCGCTGGGGCCGCGACGCGCTGGAAACCGCGCTGTCGATGCTGATTGAAACCGACCTGACCTTGCGCTCGGCCTCGAGCGCGCCGCAGATGGCGGTGATGGAGCGCACATTGATCCGGCTGGCGATGCTGCCGGGCAGAGGGGGAAGAAGATGACGGATTACACGCTGTTCGGCAACGTGCGCAGCCGCGCGATGCGGGTGCTTTGGCTGTTGGAGGAGTTGGGGGCCGACTACGAACTGGTTGCCGCCTCCCCCCAATCCGACGCGGTGCGCGCCATCAACCCCACGGGCAAGGTGCCGGTGCTGGTGGTGGATGGCGTGGCAATCCCCGATTCGGTCGCGATCATGACCTTCCTCACCGACAAGCATGGCGCCCTTACAGCGGCACCCGGCACGGTAGCGCGCGCGTTGCAGGACGCGTTCGTGCAGCAGGTGAACGACGAGATCGACGGCCTCCTTTGGACCGCCGCGCGGCATTCCTTCATCCTGCCGGAGGCGCATCGGGTCGAGGCGGTGAAGCCCTCGCTGCGGTGGGAGTTCGCCCGCAACCAGAGCGCGGTGTCGGCCCGGATGAGCGCCGAGGGGCCGTTTGTGGCAGGGGCCGAGATGTCGATGGCAGATATCCTGCTTTCCCATTGCATGGGCTGGGCGGTGAACGCCAAGTTCGAGGTTACCGACGCCCGGTTGCTGGCGCACAACGCGATGATGCGCGACCGGCCCGCGTTCAAGCGGGCGCTGGCGGCGGGAAGCTGAGCGGGGTTTCTGTAGCTTGCGCTACCGCCCCTCGGGCTACTTGAGCGCGGGGCGCGCGGCGCATGCCAGCGCGGGGGGGGGGGGGGGGGGGGGCCGGGCGGGGGGGGGGGGGGGGGGGGGAGGGGGGGGGGGGGGGGGGGGCCGCCCCCCGCCGGCGGCCGGGGCCCCCCCGCCCCCGCCGCC
>JBBQHZ010000033.1:0-31606 GCA_038324445.1 Rhodobacterales bacterium
CAGAAGCGGTCGCGTCGATGCCTTGCCACGCGCCCGCAGCGACAGCCCTTGGCCGCCGATCATGTAGGCGGCAAACATGTGGCCATGGACCGTCCAGATCACGGTGTCGGCGCCGAACGGCAATTCCCGCGCCGTGCCGGCAAGGGCCGCGCAATGTCTGTCCACGAACGCTTCCTGCATGCGCACATCATAGACGTATTGCGCAAAAGATGGGCACTCCCTGACCTGCGGCTTGTTCGCACAGGGTATGGCATGGTATGGACCCGCCATGACCCATCTGATGCCCTGTCCCGGAACCTCGATTACCCGCTGATCAAGCGGACCGGGCGGCCATGGATCTTCTTCAAAATTCCAAGCTGTCACGCCGGTTGCGCGCGCGCCTTCCCTCCGGTTGCCGAAAGTCCAAGAGCCATGGTTGAGATCCACCTGAAGAATTCGATGTCCCACAAGGTCGAGGTGTTGCAACCGATCGTGCCCGGCCATGTCTCGATGTATCTGTGCGGCCCCACGGTCTATGACCGCGCGCATCTCGGCAACGCCCGCTCCGCCGTCGCGTTCGACCAGCTCTACCGCCTGCTGCGCCATGTCTATGGCACCGAAAACGTGCGCTTCGTGCGCAACTTCACCGACGTGGACGACAAGATCAACGCCCGCGCGGCGGAGGAGGGGCGAGAAATCGCCGACCTCACCGCCGAGACCGCGCAGTGGTATCTCGACGACACGCGGGCGCTCGGTGTGCTCGACCCCACGGACATGCCCCGCGCGACGGGATATATCCCCGAGATGGTGGCCTTCATCGAGGACCTGATCGCCAAGGGTCATGCCTATGAGGCCGAGGGGCACGTGCTCTTCTCGGTCGCCAGCTTCGCGGATTATGGCAAGCTGTCGGGCCGCGATGTGGAGGACATGATCGCGGGCGCTAGGGTAGAGGTGGCCCCCTACAAGCGCGATCCGATGGATTTCGTGCTGTGGAAACCCTCGACGCCCGATATCCCCGGCTGGGACAGTCCGTGGGGCAGGGGCCGCCCCGGCTGGCACATCGAATGCTCCGCCATGTCCCACGCGCTACTGGGCGAGGAATTCGACATCCATGCCGGCGGTTCGGACCTTCTGTTTCCGCACCACGAGAACGAGGTGGCGCAGAGTTGCGCCGCCGGCCACGCCTTCGCGCGGATCTGGATGCATAACGAGATGCTGCAGGTCGAGGGCAAGAAGATGTCCAAGTCTCTCGGCAACTTCTTCACCGTGCGCGATCTGCTGGATCAGGGCATCCCGGGCGAGGTGATCCGCTTCGTGATCCTGAGCACGCATTACGCCAAGCCGATGGACTGGACCGCCGCCAAGGTGGAAGAGGCCCAAAGACGCCTGGCGCGCTGGTATCGCAAGACCGATGGCGTGGTCGCCTCGGGCGCCGTGCCGGACGCGGTGGTGGCGGCCTTGGCCGACGATCTCAACACCCATCTGGCCCTGTCCGAGATGGAGCATCTGGGCGCCAAGCCGCTGAAATCCGCGATGCGGATGATGGGCCTGCCCGATGCGGAGATGGTCGACTGGTTCCGGACCGAGGCGATTTCGCTCCGCGGCATGTCCTCTGCGGGCGCCGCGCCGACGCCGGAGGATCGGCTTCGAGAGTTGATGATCGCCTGGCAGGACCTGCGCAGTGCTCGGGACTTCGTGGCCGCCGACGCGCTGAAAGCCGCGATCGAGGCCGCGGGCGTCAAGCTTGTCGCCAGCCCCGACGGCCCCCAGGCCGAACTGTCGGCGGGGTTTGATCCGGCGAAACTGGAGGGGTTGTGATGCGTTCGGACCGTCGGAGGGGGCGCTGCCCCCGCGCTGCGCGCCCCCCGGAGTTTTTCTGCCAAGCTGAAACAGGGGGGCGGCGCCATGGCTGAGCGGTTGTTCCTCTACGATACCACGTTGCGCGACGGCCAGCAGACGCAGGGCGTGCAGTTCTCTACCCCCGAAAAGGTCAGGATCGCGCAGGCGCTCGATGCGCTTGGCCTCGACTATGTCGAGGGCGGGTGGCCCGGCGCGAACCCGACCGACAGCGCGTTTTTCGACGACGCTCCCGCGACCCGTGCGAAGATGACCGCCTTCGGGATGACCAAGCGCGCGGGCCGCTCGGCCGAGAATGACGATGTTCTGGCGGCGGTGATGAACGCGGGCACGCAGACCGTCTGCCTTGTCGGCAAGACCCATGATTTCCACGTCACCGAGGCGCTTGGCATCACGCTGGACGAGAACGTCGAGAATATCCGCGCCTCGATCGTGCATCTGGTGGCCCAAAGGCGCGAGGCGCTCTTCGATGCCGAGCATTTCTTCGACGGCTACAAGGCGAACGCCGATTATGCCCTGCGATGCATCCACGCCGCCCATAACGCGGGCGCGACCTGGGTCGTGCTCTGCGACACCAATGGCGGCACCCTGCCGCACGAGATCCACGAGATCACCAAGGCGGTCATCGCGTCGGGCATTCCCGGCGATCACCTCGGCATCCACACCCATAACGACACCGAAACCGCCGTTGCGGGTGCGCTCGCTGCCGTCGATGCCGGGGTGCGGCAGATTCAGGGCACGCTCAATGGGCTAGGCGAGCGCTGCGGCAATGCCAACCTGACCACGCTGATCCCGACGCTGCTGCTGAAGGAGCCGTATAGAAGCGCCTATACCACCAACATCCCGCCCGAAAACCTTGCCACCCTGACGCGCACCAGCCGGATGCTCGACGATATCCTGAACCGCGTGCCGCAGCGGCAGGCGCCCTATGTCGGCGCCTCGGCCTTTGCCCACAAGGCCGGGCTGCACGCCTCGGCCATCGTCAAGAACCCCACGACCTACGAGCATATCGATCCCGGCGTCGTCGGCAATTCCCGCATCATCCCGATGTCCAATCAGGCGGGGCAGTCCAACCTGCGCCAGCGGCTTGCCGATGCCGGCCTCGAGGTCGCGCGCGACCATCCGGCGCTGCCGCTGATCCTCGAGCAGATCAAGGAGCGCGAGGATCAGGGCTATTCCTACGACACCGCGCAGGCCAGCTTCGAGCTTCTGGCCCGGCGCGCCCTTGGCCTGATGCCGACCTTCTTCGAGGTCAAGCGCTACAAGGTCACGGTGGAGCGGCGGAAGAACAAGTATGACCGCATGGTGTCGCTGTCCGAGGCCGTGGTGGTGGTGAAGATCGGCGACGAGAAGAAGCTGTCAGTCAGCGAAAGCCTCGACGCCCACGGCACCGATCGCGGGCCGGTCAATGCGCTGTCGAAGGCGCTGGCCAAGGATCTTGGCCCCTACCAGAGCCTTATAGAAGATATCCGTCTGGTGGATTTCAAGGTCCGCATCACCCAGGGCGGGACCGAGGCCGTGACGCGCGTCATCATCGACAGCGAGGACAGCAATGGCCGCCGCTGGTCCACGGTCGGCGTCTCGGCCAACATAGTTGACGCGAGCTTTGAAGCGCTGTTGGATGCCGTCCAATGGAAGCTGATCCACGAAGGAGCCACACCGCCATGACGCGACAGCTTTTCACCCTGCTCGCCGCCTGCCTGGCCGCGACACCCTGCGCCGCGCAGGAAATCGACAGTGTCTGCCTGTCTCTTGCCCGGCCCGGGGTCGGCACGAATGCGGAGATCCACCACGCCGACGGACGCACGACGACCATCAACACCTACGATCCGCCCGGCCTGACGGTAGAGTTGTACCAGCAGTTCGAGACGTCCCTGATCCCGGCCGTCGAGCCGCTTGTGCAAACGGCGCTTGCCGCCGCACCCGAGGCGGCCGCCTGCACAGACGCGCCCGCGGCAGCCCTTGTCGTCACCTTCACCGATGGCTCGTCCGAGCGTCGCGATGCGACATGCAGCGGGAACGCCATCGAGCAATTCGTCAACGCCCTGATATTGACCGTGCCACCTCGGGGACAGGCCCTTTCAGCCGAAAGGGTGACCCATGAGGAGTTGGTTGAGGCGGCGACCGATGCCTGCGCCCATGACTGGCCGGTGAATGGGTGACGCTGGCCGCGACAGCTTCTTTGCCATCCACGCCGACCTGCCCCGCGAGGGGCCGGGCGAAACGGCGGATGTGGCTTGGGCGGCGGAGGTGGCGGGCACCTCGTCGCGCGCGCGCATCCTCGACGCCGCGTCGGGCCCCGGTGGCGACATCGGCGCCCTGCTGCGGGTGGCTGCACGCGGCCATGTGACGGCCGTGGACCGTCACGCGCCCTTCATCGAGGCGGCAACGGCGCGTTGGGGCAAGAACGACCGCGTGACGCTCCTGAGCGACGATTACCTGTCGCCCAAAGGCCCGTTCGATTTCATCTGGTGCGCGGGCGCGGTCTATTTCGTGGGGATCGAGGCGGCTCTGGCGGCGTGGAGCAGCGCCTTGGCCGAGGGCGGCGCGATCGCGTTTTCCGAGCCGTGCCTCTTCACCGACACCCCTTCCGAGGGGGCGGTGGCGTTCTGGCAGGGGTATGAACGACTGACCACCTCGGACGGCATCGCGGCCCAGATTGTCCGCGCCGGGTTCCAGACCGTCGCTTCCCGCAAGATTTCGGACGTGGCGTGGGAAAGCTATTACCGCCCGATGGAGGACCGCATCCGAAAGCTTCGGCGCGGCGCGGATGACGTTATGGCTGCGGCGCTCGAGCGGACCGAGGCGGAAATCGCGGGCTGGCGCAAACATCGGGCCGAGACCGGCTACCTGCTGTCGGTGGTCCGCCCGGCATGAGCCTGCAGGCCTGCGCCGATCTGGTCGCGCGCGGCGACCCGCGCCGGTTTCGGGCGGCGATGGCGGCGCCTCTGGCGGCGCGGGGCGTGCTGCTTCCGCTTTATGCCTTCAACATCGAAGTGTCGCGCGCGCCATGGCTGACGGAAGAGCCGATGATCGCCGAGATGCGCCTGCAATGGTGGCGGGATGCCCTGGAGGAGATCGGCGAGGGCAGGGCACGGCGGCACGAGGTGGTCGATGCGCTGGGCTTTCTGGATGCCGAGGCAGTGGTGCTGCTCGACCAGTTGGTCGCGGCACGGCGCTGGGACATCTACCGCGACCCGTTCGAGGATGCGGGGCATTTTCAGGACTATCTGGCGAAGACCTCCGGCAACCTGATCGAGGTGGCGCTGCGCGCCCTGGGCGGCGTGCCGGACGCGGCAACGCGGGCCATTGGGGCGGGCGCGGGGTTGGCGCGGTTTCTGGTCGCCGTGCCGGAGTTGGAGGCACGCGGCAGGGTGCCGCTGGTCGATGGCCGACCCGATGCTGTCGCGTCGCTGGCGCGGGCAGCGCTGGCGCGCTGGCCGGACCGCGTGCCGGCTTCGCCGGGGCGCGCGGCCCTCTTCGAGGCGGCGGGGGCACGGCGCATCCTGTGGCACGCTGCCCGCGATCCGGGGGCGGTGGCAGAGGGGCGGTTGGCGCCGTCGCCGTTGCGCGAAAGCGTGGGGTTGATGCGCGCCGTCTTGATGGGACGCCTCTGACCCGAGATGCTCCCATTCGGGACGATTGCGCCCACCCTATCGTCCCAAACCATGCCCAGATGTCGCCAAATGGGACCATCACGCAGGGTGGGTTTTGGGTCTCATGGTAAGCCAGATCAGCGCCGCACCCGCCAGCACAAGGAAGGGTGCCATGGCAAGGTTCACGCTGCTCCAGCCCTGCGCAATGTTGTCGCCGCCGGAATACATCAGCACCCCGGAACTGAGCGAGGCCAGTGTGACGCAGCCAAAGACCACGAAGTCGTTCATGCCCTGAACCATGCCCCTCTCTTCCGGGCGGTGCGCGGCGGTCAGCATCGCGGTGGCCCCGATGAAGCCAAAATTCCAGCCGAGTCCAAGAAGGACAAGCGCCCCGAAGAACTGGAACAACTGCACGCCCGTCAGCGCGACGACACCCGCCAAAGCCAGCAAAACAAGGCCTGTGGCGACGATCTTGGTCGCCCCGAAGCGCGCGATCAGGTGGCCGGTAAAGAACGACGGCGCGAACATGGCGATGACATGGGCCGAGACGACATCGGCAGCATTGCCCGTGGTAAAGCCGCAACCGACCACGGCCAAAGGCGTCGAGGTCATCATCAGGTTCATCAGGGCATAGGACACCGCGCCGCAGATCATCGCGACGACGATCTTCGGTTCACGCAACAACTCGGCCCGGCTGCGCCCCTTGGGGGCGTCGGCCCGGGCGGGGGCGGGTTTGGGCAGATCGAGGAAGGCGAAGAGGCCGGCACCGATAAGATTGATAACGATAACAGCCACATAGGTGCCGACAAACGGCACGACCAGCGATTCCGAGGTGGCCTTGACCAGTTGCGGGCCGATGAAGGCAGAGATCAGGCCGCCCGCCATGACATAAGAAATCGCCTTTGGCCGGAACGCGTCGGACGCGGTGTCGGTTGCGGCAAACCGGTAGAAACCCTGCGCCGACATGTAGATGCCGGTGAAATAGGAGCCGATCAGGAACACCGGAAAGCTGTCGATCCAGAGGCCAAGGGCCGCCAGCGCCGCCCCTACACCGCCGCCAAGTGCGCCGATGTAGAAACCTGTGGCGCGCCCGTAGTGCTGCATGACCGCCGAAATCCACGGCGCGGTGGTCATCGAGCCGAAAACGATGCACGAGATGGCAAGCGTCGCCAGCGCCGGCGAGGGCGCGATCATCAAGCCTGCAAGGCCGCCGATGACGAAGATCATCGGCATCTGCGCCCCGAGGAAGGCTTGGGCCAAGACCAGAACGATGACGTTGCGGCGCGCACTGGCGTCGGACCTGGCGGCGGAGAGGGCTATGGTATCGGTCATGGGGCAATCGGTATAGGGAATGCCGGGAAGGGTCCAGATGCGCTGATGGTGCCTTTTTGGGGGGTGCCTGGAATGGCTGGCCCCGCGCATGAGGCAGGTGTCGGGATGAGTATTTGAGAAAAGGTGAAGCAGGGGTGATGCGGATCGAGACCGAGGCGGATGTGGCAACGGGATTTGCGCGGCTGGTGGCGATCGAGCCCCGCTTTGCGCAGGTGCCGGGGCCGTTGCCGCTAAGGCGGCGGGCGGATGGGTTTGCGGCGCTCTTGCAGGCGATCGTCGGCCAGCAGGTCTCGACTGCGTCGGCGGCGGCAATCTGGGGGCGGATCGAGGCGGCGGGTCTGGTGGACGAGGCGGCAGTGCAGGGGGCGCCCGATGCGGTGCTGGCTGCCTGCGGCCTGTCGCGGCCCAAGATGCGGTATGCCCGCGCCTTGGCGGAGGCAGGTTTGGATTACGGCGCGTTGCGCGGGGTGGCGCCGGAGGAAGCCGTGGCGAGGCTGGTCGCGGTGCCGGGCATCGGGCGCTGGACGGCGGAGGTCTATGCCCTGTCGGCTCTGGGGCACACGGATGTCTTTGCGGCGGGGGATCTTGCCCTGCAGGAAGGGGCGAGGTTGCTGTTCGGGTTGGATACCCGCCCGACCGAGCGCGATCTGCGCGTCCTGGCCGAGGGCTGGACCCCGGTGCGCGCCATTGCCGCGCGGGCGCTCTGGTCTTACTACCGGTTGAGGACCAAGCGGGAGGGCGCGTTGTGAGCAAGGTATTGGATTTCAAATCGAGGGGCTCGCAGTCGGGCGACACCAGAAATCTGGTGATCTTCCTGCATGGCTATGGCGCGGATGGCGGTGATCTGCTGGGTCTGGCCGATCCGTTGGCGCCGCATCTGCCCGACACGGTCTTTGTCGCGCCGGATGCGCCGGAACGCTCAGGAATGAATCCGATGGGATTCCAGTGGTTTCCGATCCCGTGGCTTGACGGCTCGACCGAGGAGGAAGCTGCCGACGGTCTGGCGCGCGCCAGCAACGATCTGAACCGGTTTCTGGATCATGTCATGGCGGCAAATGGGGTGACGGCGGCCGATACGGCGCTGGTGGGGTTCAGCCAGGGCACGATGATGGCGCTGCATGTAGCGCCGCGCCGGGCCGAGGCCTTTGCGGGGGTGGTGGGGTTCTCGGGCCGGTTGCTCGATCCGGAGGCGTTGATCGACGAGGTGGTGGTGCGCCCGCCGATGCTGCTGATCCATGGCGATGCCGACGATGTGGTGCCGCCGCAATCGCTGCCGCACGCGGCCGAGGGGTTGCAGGCGGCGGGCTGGGAAGAGGTCTATGCCCATGTGATGAAGGGCACCGCCCATGGGATAGCGCCGGATGGCTTGTCCGTGGCGCTGGCCTTTTTGCGCGAGAAGTTCGGATTGTCGTGATCGGTCGCCTAAGGGCCGTGCTGAGGGGATGTGTGACGGAGGAGCCGCTGGTGCCGTTCGTTGTGGGGCAGCTGTCGCCGTCCTGATGCACCCCAAAGCGGTTTTTTTTTGAGCTGCTATGTCGAAGCCTCTGTCCTCGGGGGTCGATATCTACCCGCACCCTGTCACCTGATCGGGCCATTCGTTGCAAGGCCTCACCCACCCTCTCGCCCGCCCCCTCCGCGACAAATGGGGCACATCCTTTCACTTGCCCGTTACAAACACCTATATATAGTGTCGGTGAATGGCTGGGGCGGGTGCTCCCGCTCTGGTGCCCTTGCGGGCAAACAGGGTGAAAGCGGAGTCCTTGATGCAAGCCAGCGATATGCACTCAGACGGCGAGATCGATTTCAGAACCAGTTTCGTGCGGGAACCGGGCGCCTTGCGCAATAACCCGGCGTTGGTGCTGAATGCGGATTATCGGCCGTTGTCCTATTATCCCCTGTCGCTGTGGCCCTGGCAGGAGGCTGTGAAGGCGGTCTGGCTTGACCGGGTGCAGATCGTCGCGGAATACGATACCTTCGTGCATTCGCCCTCGACGGCGATCCGCATCCCCTCGGTCGTGGTACTGAAGGACTATGTGAAGCCGCAGAAGCGGGTGGCGTTCACCCGGTTCAACCTGTTCTTGCGCGACGAGTTTTCGTGCCAGTATTGCGGGGCGAAGGGCGATCTGACCTTCGATCACGTGGTGCCTAGGGCTCGGGGCGGCGTCACGTCGTGGGAGAACGTCGTGGCGGCCTGTTCGCGGTGCAACCTGCGCAAGGGCGCGAAGTCGTTGCGGCAATCGGGCATGTCGCTCCGCCGCGCGCCGCGTCAGCCCGGAGCGGAGGAGCTGCGCAATGGCGGGCGCAAGTTTCCGCCGAACTACCTGCATGATAGCTGGCTCGATTACCTTTATTGGGATCAGGAACTGGAAGCGTAGCGCCACGGCGTGAGCGTTCCATTTGAGGGACAACCCTCCAACACTCCAAACGGGGGCCAGCCCCCCAACACCCTATCAGGGTGCCAGCCCCCCAACACTCCGAACGGGGGGCCAGCCCCCCGGGCCCCCCGGAGTATTTTTGAAAAGATGAAAGAGGGGCGGGGTGACTTGGGTCGGGCGCGGCAGTAGCGTCGGCCAAACCCCTTGGAGATATCCCCAATGTCCGATCCGTTTTTTCAACCTCCCTCCGGCACCGATCTGCCGCGCTATGCCGGTGTGCCGAGTTTCATGCGGCTGCCCCATCTGCCCGCAGATCATCCGCGCCGTGCCGATGTGGATATCGGGATCTTCGGGCTGCCATGGGATGGCGCGACCTCGAACCGGCCGGGCGCGCGGCATGGGCCGCGGGCACTGCGTGACGCCTCCACCATGATCCGCGAGCGTAACCGGGCGACGGCGCAACTGCCGTTTCAGGTCGCGCGCATTGCCGATCTGGGCGATGTCGCGATGAGCCCGGTGGATCAGGAGGAGGCGCTTGGCAATGCCCAGACCTTCATCGCAGGGGTGTTGGGGCAGGGGATCCGGCCCTTCATGGTGGGCGGCGATCACCTGTGCACGCTGACGGTGTTGCGCGAATTGCGCAAGGCGCGCGGCGAGGCTTTCGGGCTGGTGCTTCTGGACAGCCACACCGACCTTTACCCACCCTATTTCGGCGGCAAGACCCTGACCCATGGCAACCCGTTCCGACAGGCCATCGAGGAAGGCTGCATCGACCCCAGGCGCACCGTCATGGCGGGAATGCGGGGCACCAGCTACAACACGTCGGATTTCGACTACGGGGCCGAAAAGGGCGTGCGGATCATGGCGATCGAGGAATGCATGGAGCGGGGCTGGCCCGTCGTCATGCAGATCGCGCGAGAGGTGGTGGGGGCGGGGCCGACCTATTTCTCGTTCGATATCGACTTCGTCGATCCGGCCTATGCGCCCGGCACCGGCACGCCCGAGGTGGGCGGGCCCACCTCGTTCCAGGCGATCCAGTGTGTGAGGGCATTGCGCGGGCTGGATGTCATCGGCGCCGATCTGGTCGAGGTGGCGCCGCCCTTCGACAATGGCGGCATCACCGCGTGGCTGGGGGCGTCGGTGATGTTCGAGTTGATTTGCGCCATGCAGAAGTGAGCGGGACCACGGTGACCGATCCTGGCGGGAAATCGGCGCATCTGCTGGCCTCGGACCGTGCGGCGGGGTTCGAGGTGGTGAATGCACCGGAGCGCTTCAGCCAGATGAACGACGTGTTCACCCGGGCGTTCTGGGATGACCGGGTGCGCTCGCCCGAAACTGCCGCGTTCTTCGCCAGCTACCGGATGGAGGCGGCGCCCCGCCGGGGCGATGGCTTTACCCAGAAGGATTTCGCGCTGCGCAATGCTGCATGGCTGATCAGCGACCTGATCAGCGATCGCTCTGCCAGCGCGGGTCTGCGGGAAGGATTTCAAGGGCCGATTTCGGCGGATACGCCAGTCGCCCTGGAAAGGGCGGATCTGGGCGATCCGGCCGAGGAAGCGGCCGAGATCAAGGCTGTCGCGCGGCTCTTCGGGGCGGATCTGGTGGGCATCACCCACCGCGACGACCGCTGGCACTATGCCGACCGGCCCGACACGCGGACGATGCAGCCCGTGCCGAACGATCTGCCAGGAGAACTGACCCATGTCATCGTCATGGGCCATGCGATGGATGCGGCGCTGGTGCAGGCCTATCCCAGCGCCCTCGCCGGGGCCGCGACCGGGCGCGAATACTCCCACGAGGCGGCCATCGTGATGCAGCTCGCGGCCTATATCCGCAATCTGGGCTATCAGACGGTGGCCAGCATGAACGACACGGCCTTGGTGGTGCCCTATGCGATCAAGGCCGGCCTTGGTGAATACGGCCGCAACCAGATGGTGCTGACGCCGGAATTTGGGCCACGGGTGCGATTCTCGAAGATATTCACCGACATGCCCCTCGCAATCGACGGGCCGCGCGCTTTGGGCCTGACGGCCTATTGCGACGGCTGTGACATCTGCGCGCGCGCCTGCCCGGTGAAGGCGCTGCCGTTCGGCGTGCCGGATTTCGGGGAGGAGGTCAGTGCCGGCTCTCCCTCGACCTTTCGGGCGGTGCGTAAATGGTCCTCGAACGCCGAGGCGTGCTTTGGCTATTGGGCGAAACTCAAGACCGACTGCGCCATCTGCATGCGGGTTTGCCCGTTCACCGCGCCACGGACGGGGTGGCTCGACCGACTGTGGTATCGCCTTGCCACGGGCGGGCTTGGGGCGCGCGGCCGGGCATGGGCGCGCACTTTGGCGGGGCGCCGCGTGCAACCGCGATTGCGCCCCAAGGATTGGTGGGCCGCGCAGCGCCGATAGGTGGTGACGCGGTCTATGTCCCCCTTGGTTCTTTTGTTAGACTTCCGTAACAAAACTCGGATAGACAGGCGCTGTTAGCGCTAACGAATTCGCCGGCAGGCAGTTTGCAGGCGCACGATTGCAGGAGAATCGACCCATGGTCTCACGCGTCATTCCGGTTGAGCCGTTCGATCTGGTGATCTTTGGCGGCACCGGCGATCTGGCCCGGCGCAAGATCCTGCCGGCCCTCTATCGACGCTTTCGTGACGGGCAGATGCCCGAAGGCGCGCGCATCATCGGTGCTGCGCGCACCGATCAGGATGGCGCCGCCTATGTGGGTTGGGTGCGGGAGGCATTCGACGAATTCCTGCGCGCAGAAGAACGCGCCGATGCCGCCGTCGAGGCGTTTCTCGAGCGTGTTGATTACCTGCCGATCGATGCGATGGGCGAGGGTGGCTGGGGCGCGCTGAGGGCCAAAATGCGCGATGATGCGGTTCAGGCATTTTACTTTTCGGTCGCGCCAAGCCTGTTCGGCCCGCTGGCCGAACGGCTGCACAACCACGGCATCGCCCGGCCTGATGCCCGCATCGTGGTGGAAAAGCCCTTTGGCCGCGATCTTGCGACCGCCAAGGCGCTGAACGCCACCTTGGCCGAGCATTTCGACGAGCATCAGATTTACCGTATCGACCATTATCTCGGCAAGGAAACCGTCCAGAACCTGATGGCGATCCGTTTCGGCAATGTGCTGTTCGAGCCGCTCTGGAACGCTCAATATGTCGATCACGTCCAGATCACCGTGGGTGAGGAGGTCGGCGTCGGCGGGCGCGGAGCCTATTACGACAAGTCGGGCGCGATGCGGGACATGGTGCAGAACCACCTGATGCAGCTGTTGTGCCTGACCGCGATGGAGCCGCCCAACAAGTTCGAACCCGACGCCGTTCGCGATGAGAAGCTGAAGGTGATCCGCGCGCTTGACCCGGTCGGTCCCGCCGACTTCGTGCGTGGGCAGTATAACGGCGCCAAGGGCCCAAGCTATCTGGAAGACGTGGAAGACCCTGCCTCGCGCACCGAAAGCTACATCGCGATGAAGCTTCATATCGCGAACTGGCGTTGGCAGGGCACACCGTTCTACCTGCGCACCGGCAAGCGCCTGCGCGCGCGCAAATCCGAAATTGTGGTGCATTTCAAGAAGGTGCCGCATTCGATCTTTGATGCCGATGCCGGCAGCAAGGCCAATGTGCTGTCGATCCGCCTGCAACCCGATGAGGGCATCGACCTGCGCGTGACGATCAAGGAACCGGGGCCGGGCGGCATGCGGCTGGTCGATGTGCCGCTCGACATGTCCTTTGCCGAGGCGCTGGGGCCGGATGCGGAACATGTGCCCGACGCTTATGAACGCCTGATCATGGACGTGATCCGGGGCAACCAGACACTCTTCATGCGCGGCGACGAGGTCGAGGCCGCCTGGGCCTGGACCGACCCGATCATCGCGGGCTGGACCGCGCGCGGCGACAAGCCATTGATTTACGAGGCGGGATCTTCCGGCCCGGAAGAGGCGTTGATGCTCATGCACCGCGACGGGCGGCGCTGGCGGGAGCTTGTCTGATGGAATTCGTCGAATACCCTGATCGCGAGATCATGATGCTGAGCCTTGCGGACAGGCTGACGGCGGAACTGGCCGATGTTCTGCGCCGGAACGACCGTGCCACGCTCTGCGTGCCGGGCGGCACCACGCCCGGCCCGATTTTCGATGTCATGAGCGAGCAGTCGCTGGAATGGGACCGCGTCGCGGTGGTGCTGAATGACGAGCGGTGGGTGGACGAAGACAGCCCGCGGTCCAACACCGCGCTGCTGCGCCAAAGATTATTGGTATCAAAGGCCTCCGAGGCGACGTTGATCCCGCTTTTCAAGGCGGGCATGGCGGTCGAGGACGCGATGGCGGACTTGTCGGCGGGGCTTGAGGGCCATCTGCCGATCTCGGTCCTGTTGCTGGGCATGGGAGCGGACATGCATACCGCGAGCCTCTTTCCGGGTGCCGATAATCTGGGAGCGGCCTTGGCATCCGAGGCGCCGCCCCTGATGGCGATGCGTTCCGGGGCCGCCGGAGAGCCGCGCATCACCCTGACTGCGCGGGTGCTTAACAACGCGATGAGCAAGCATATCGTCATCACCAGCCCGGAAAAGCGCGAGGCGCTGGAACGGGCACGGCATCTGCCCGCCGAGGAGGCGCCGGTGCGCGCCGTTTTGCAGGGCGCCACGGTTCATTGGGCGGAGTAGGGCACATGGGCAACGATATCTGGTCGGAACTGGTCGCTTATCACCGCGCCAACGAAAAGCGCAGCATTCTGGACCTCTTCAATGCGCCGGGCCGGGCGGCGGCATTCTCGGCCGATGCCGACGGGCTGCATCTCGACTTTTCCAAGACGCAAATTGACGATGGGGCGATGTCGTTGTTGCAGGAACTCGCCCGGATGAAGGGGGTCGAGACGCAACGGACCGCCATGTTCGGAGGTGAGAAAATCAACGAGACCGAGGGGCGCGCCGTCCTGCATACCGCGCTTCGCGCCAAGTCAGGCCCGGTTCTGGTCGACGGCGTGGATGTGATGCCTGAGGTGCTTGCCACCCGCGCGCGCATGGGCGACTTCGCCCGCGCGGTCCGATCGGGCCAGATCGCGGGCGCGGGCGGTGCCTATACCGATGTGGTCAATATCGGCATCGGCGGCTCGGATCTCGGCCCCGCCATGGCGACGCTGGCGCTGGCGCTGTATCACGACGGGCCGCGGGTGCATTATGTGTCGAACGTCGATGGAGCTGACATCAACGACGCCCTGCAAAGGCTTGATCCGAAAAGAACCCTGATCGTCGTCGCCTCCAAGACCTTCACCACCATCGAGACCATGACCAACGCGCGCACGGCGCGGGAATGGATGGCGAAAGAGGTGGCAGAGCCGGGGCTGCAGTTCGCGGCGCTCAGCACGGCGGCGGAAAAAACCGCCGCTTTCGGCATCGATCCGGCGCGGGTTTTCGGGTTCGAGGATTGGGTCGGCGGGCGCTATTCGCTTTGGGGGCCGATCGGCCTTGGCATCATGCTGGCTGTGGGGCCAGAGGCGTTCGGGGATTTGCTTGATGGCGCCAACGCCATGGACCAGCACTTTCAAGACGCTGATCTGGCCGACAACCTGCCCGTCCTTCTGGCATTGGTCGG
This sequence comes from Rhodobacterales bacterium, assembly GCA_038324445.1. GTDB lineage: Bacteria > Pseudomonadota > Alphaproteobacteria > Rhodobacterales > Rhodobacteraceae > Gymnodinialimonas. The sequence continues at coordinate 14,720 of JBBQHZ010000033.1, forward strand.
CATCTGGCACAATCAGGTGCAGGGCCATGCCACGCGCGCCGTCTTGCCCTACGATCAACGGCTCAGCCGGTTGCCTGCCTATCTTCAGCAGCTGGAAATGGAAAGCAACGGCAAGTCCGTGGCCATGGATGGCTCGGCACTCGAGCGTCATTCCGGGCCCGTGGTCTGGGGCGAGCCCGGCACCAATGGGCAGCACGCCTTCTATCAACTGATCCATCAGGGCACGCGCGTGGTGCCGTGCGAATTCCTGCTGGCCGCCAAGGGGCACGAGCCGGACCTGACCCACCATCACCGGCTGCTAGTGGCCAACTGCCTCGCCCAATCCGAGGCGTTGATGCGCGGGCGAACGCTGGATCAGGCGCGCGCGCTGATGGCCGCAAAGGGTCTGAAAGGTGCTGAGTTGGAGCGGCAGGCAGCCCACCGTGTTTTCCCGGGCAATCGCCCGTCCACGACGTTGCTTTACCGCCAATTGACGCCCTACGTTCTGGGCCAGATCATCGCGCTTTACGAGCATCGTGTGTTCGTCGAGGGCGTCATCCTCGGCATCAACTCGTTCGATCAATGGGGGGTGGAGTTGGGCAAGGAACTGGCTACGGCGCTGGAACCGGTGCTGACCGGCGCGTCGGATGGCGCGGGCAAGGATGGCTCGACGCTGGCGCTGGTAGCCCTTGTGCGCGCAGCGGGCGGGGTCTGACGCGGGCGAGGGGTCTGCCCCCGCTTCACAGCAACACCGCCGGGTGTTGCCGCTTGGGACTTCACTGACCTTGGCGACATGCTGCGGTGGCGTGCGGGTCATGCCCTTGTGCCGCCCCGACGAGGCGGCTACCGCAAGGCGCGGATCATCGAAAAGGAACATCGCCCATGGCGCGCATCGTTTTCGATCTCGACGGCACCTTGATCGACAGCGCGCCCGACATCGCGGCAGCGGCGAACCGGACGCTGGCCGAGGTCGGCGTGACGCCCCTGTCGCTGGCGCAGGCGCGCAGCTTCGTTGGCGGCGGCGCGCCGATCTTTGTCGAGCGGATGGCGGCGGCGCGGGGGCTGGCCGATCCTGCGGTCCTTCTGCCGCGTTTCCTGCACCATTACGAAGGGGCGGTGGCGCATACGGTGATCTATCCAGGGGTGGAGGACGCTTTGGCGCGACTGCGCGCGGGCGGGCACCGGCTTGGCCTCTGCACCAACAAGCCCGTCGGCCCGACGCGGTCGGTGCTGGCGCATTTCGGCTGGGACGCGATGTTCGATATAGTGGTGGGCGGCGACAGCCTCGCCGTCTGCAAGCCCGATCCTGCGCCGCTGCTGGCGGCGTTCGAAGACTTAGGCGAAGGGCCGTGCCTTTATGTCGGCGACAGCGAAGTGGATGCCGAAACGGCGGCGCGGGCTGGTGTGCCCTTTGTGCTGTTCACCGAAGGCTACCGCAAAAGCCCGGTCGCGGACCTGCAGCATGGGGCGCTCTTTTCGGATTGGGCAGAGGTGCCGGGCGTGGTCGGAGCCCTGCTTGGCTGAGGCGAGAGGAAGTCGCAAAATCGCTCGGCAAGCGCAAGGCGTGGTCGTGCAGACGGTGGTTGGAGCGGGTAACGGGAATTGAACCCGTAACTGAAGCTTGGGAAGCTTTCGTGATACCTTTTCACCATACCCGCATGGGGACGAAAATACGCTTGGGGCTGGGTCTCGTCAAGCCGACTGCAGAGGCCATTGTGGCGGTTGGTGCCGAGGTCCGTTTTGAGAAACGAAGGCGCCGAATGACCGATGCCGAATTCTCTCAATCCATAGTATGATTGAGTTCAGGAATCGTCAGTCGCGCCCAGGCGGCGATTTGCATCGCCCCGAATTCAGCACTTGTCCATCCCGATCTTCCACGCGCCAAGTTTCGCCTTTGGTGTAGGCTATCTTTCCGCTGTCGGGATAATGGCAGGCATCATGCGTGACCCGTGTTCCGACCATCATATAGCTGCAAGGCGACGTCGAACGGTTCACTACTGTATGCGCGACGGGCTTCCCTGCCGGCCAGCATGCTGCATCCCCCGGACGCAAAATTGCTTCGATTTCATCTTCGATGACCGTTAGTTCTCCCGAGAGCACGTAAAGGAACTCATCTTCATTTTCGTGCCAATGCTTCTCGGAAGACTGAGCACCGGGCTTCAAAATATCCACATATGCGCCATACTGGGTCAGCCCACCCACATCCGAGTAGTACAGCCATTCCCGGCCGGTATCAGACCCTGTTCGCAAGTCAGTTCGCCGAACGATCATCCGCAATCTCCCAGTGACTTTTACCGGTTCAGACCTGTCCGTTGCAACTCACTTGACTGCCAAGGCCGCCAAGCTGTCGTTCGCTGCATGTGATGTGATCAACTACCCGGTTTCGCCTCTCACCCCCGCCGCCGCCTGCGCCCGCCGCCTTCACCGGGGGCTGCTCCCTGCCCGAAATGGACATGCGGCAGCGTCACGATCTTGGCCAGTTCGGGGAACGGGTCCGTCGCGTGGGGGATGGCGTTGGCATTGACGAAATGCTCCTGAAACTTCGGCTCGATGGCGGTTTCGACCTTGTGGATATCCCCCACGATACGCTCGATCCTGGTGCGCGCGGCGCGGTTGCACAGCGCGATCCGCGCGCCGTGGCCCGCCGCGTTGCCGGCCGATTGCACGCGGTCGAGCGGCACATCGGGGATCATCCCCAGCACCATCGCGTGTTTGGGGCTGATATGGGCACCGAAGGCGCCCGCCAGCACCACGCGGTCGACATGGTCCACGCCGCGCTGGTCCATCAGCAGCCGCGCCCCGGCGTAGAGCGCGGATTTCGCCAGTTGGATTGCCCGGATGTCGCCCTGGGTGACGGTGATGCGCGGCCCGCCCGTGTCGGTGGCGTCGTGGATCAGATAGGCATGGGTGCGGCCCGTGGGCTCGCACCGCACCGTGCCGGTGGCCTCGGCGCTGCCAATCAGGCCGGAGGCATCGAGCAGGCCCGCCATCCGCATCTCGGCCACGGCCTCTATGATACCCGAGCCGCAGATGCCGGTGATCCCGCTGGAAGCGGTGGCCTCGGTAAAACCGTCGTCGGTCGACCAGAGGTCCGAGCCGATGACGCGGAAGCGCGGTTCCTTGGTGTCGGGGTCGATCTCTATGCGCTCGATGGCGCCGGGTGCGGCACGCTGGCCGGAACTGATCTGCGCGCCCTCGAATGCCGGGCCGGTGGGGGAAGAGCAGGCCAGAACGCCGGTCTTGTCGCCCAGAAGGATCTCGGCATTGGTGCCGACATCGACGACAAGGACCAGATCCTCGGAGGTTTGGGGTTCTTCCGCCAGCGCCACCGCGGCGGCATCCGCGCCAACATGGCCGGCGATGCAGGGCAGGATGTAGACTTGGGCCGTGGCGGCGATGCCATCCATCCCGATCTCGGGCGCGCGGAGCGTCAGGCTGTTCGACGTCGCCAGCGCGAAGGGTGCTTGGCCCAATTCCACCGGGTCGATCCCCAGCAACAGGTGGTGCATCACCGGGTTGCAGACAATCACCGCCTCGAAAATCAGGCGCGGGTCGATGCCCGCTTCGGCCGCAATTTCGCCCGCCAGCATGTTCAGCGCCGATTGCACCACGCCCGTCATCTCGGCATCGCCGCCGGGGTTCATCATGACGTAGCTGACGCGGCTCATCAGATCCTCGCCAAAGCGGATCTGCGGGTTCATGACCCCGCTTGACGCCAGCACGCGGCCATCCGTCAGATCGCACAGATGCGCGGCGATGGTGGTCGAGCCAAGGTCGATCGCAAGGCCGTAAAGCCCGCCCTCGTGGAAGCCGGGCCAGACGCCGAGGATCTTGTAGTCCTCGTCCCCCGCCGGTTGGTGCAGCGCGACCGAGATCTGCCAGTTGCCCTTGCGCAGCGCTGGTTGCAGCGCCTTGAGGACCGGCAGGGATGCTGTCACCTGCGCAATCCCCCATTGCGTCTTCAGCGCCGCCGCGACCCGCTCCATATCGCCTGACGGCTCGTGCATGTCGGGTTCCACCACCTCGATCATCACCAGCCGTGTGGCGGGATCCATGACGATCGGCTTGGACGACGCTGCCTTGCGCACGACCTGCCGGTGGACTTGGGATTCGGGCGGCACGTCGACAACGACATCGCCCATCACCTTCGCCTGACAGCCAAGACGGCGCCCTTCCTTCAGGCCGCGCACGCGGTCATAGCGGGCCTCGACCTCGTTCCATTCGCTCAGGGCGCCATCGCGGACCGTCACGCCATGCTTCGGAAAGTCGCCATAACTCGGCGCGATCTGGCATTTGGAGCAGATGCCCCGCCCGCCGCAAACGCTATCAAGATCGACGCCCAATTGCCGTGCAGCGGTCAGGATGGGGGTGCCGAGGGCGAAATGCCCGCGCTTGCCGGATGGGGTAAAGATGACAAGGGGGTCTTGGCTGCTCATGGTCGTGTTTTTCCGCGCGAATAACCGGGTTTGGCGGACAGTAGCGCATGGCCTGAGCAGGGACAGCCGAAATGCGTCCTCGGGGGGTGCGGTTGCGTCACTCCGGCGCGGCGGCGTCGAGCCAAGCCAGAATGGCGGCCCGGTTGCCGTCCAGCGCGGGGGCGGGGGGGAGCGTATCCGGGTCCGGCAAACCTGTCATCTTGATCGGATTGCCGGCGGCCTGCTGCGGCGCTTGTCCGGGGCGTCCCTCGACCGTCACCACCATGTTGCGTGCAAGGATCTGGGGATCGCGCATTGCCTGCGCCACATCCTGGATAGGGCCGGTCGGCACACCTGCATCCTCCAGCAGGGCGATCCAATGGCGGATGGGGTAGTGCTGCGTTACCAACTCGATCTCCCGCTTCAGCAGGCTTGCATGGGTGCAGCGGGCGGGATTGGTGGCGAGGCGGGGATCAAGCGCCCATTCGGCGTGGCCGAGTGCTGCGCAAAGCGTCGCGAACAGGGCATCGTTGCCGGCGGCGATGACGAAAAGCCCGTCACTGGCGTGATACGCCTCGAACGGGGTGATGGAGGGATGGCGCGCCCCGTTGGGGCCAGGCGTGGGGTCACCTGCGGCAACCATCGCCACGGCATGTTCCAGAATCGCCAACTGGCTATCCAGCATCGCCACATCCACCATGCGGCCAAGCCCCGTTCGCTCGCGGTCATAAAGGGCGGCAAGCACGCCTTGCGTCAGATACATGCCCGCCACGATATCACCTACTGACGCGCCGACGCGGACCGGGTCGCGGCCCGCCTCGCCAGTGATCGACATGATGCCGCCGCGTGCCTGCACCACCATGTCATAGGCGGGCCTGAGGGCATCCGGTCCGGTCTGGCCATAGCCCGACACCGCGCCATAGATCAGGCGGGGAAAGCGGGCATGCAAGGTGTCCCAGCCATATCCCAGCCTTGCCATGACGCCGGGGCGGAAATTCTCCACCAGGATATCTGCGCGCAGCAAAAGGCGGTCAAAAATGGCCTTGTCTCCGGGCACGCGCAGGTCCAATGCGATGGACTCCTTGCCATGGTTCAACCCGTTGAAATAGGCGCTGTCGCCGTCCTTGAAAGGCGGGAAGGCGCGGGTGTCGTCGCCGGTGCCCGGACGCTCCACCTTGATGATGCGCGCACCGAGTGTCGACAGGGTCTGGGTGCAGAACGGCCCGGCCAGCACATGGGTGAGGTCCAGAACCAGAAGGCCATAGAGGGGGGCAGGCATAGGCAACGCTCCGGCAGGCAAGGGGTTCCATCAGGGGACGCGATTGGGGGGCGCCGCGCGCTGATCTGAATCAACGCCAGTGTACCCGGGCGATGTTAGGACAACAGGCCCGGCCCCATCCACCAGATCGTGAACGGCACCGGCAGGACGGCTATCGCGATCGTGGCGAATGCCAGGCGCGGGCGGAACAGGCGGCTAAGCCCCGCCAGCATCATCAGACCGCCGCCGCCGCCCAGAAGCACATTGCCGGGCAGGTTTAGCAGCAGGCCAAGCGTCACATATCGGTAGCGCACCAACGGCACGGCCAGCCAGCGCGGCAGGCGGGTTTCAAGCCGCGCCTGACGCTCGGCGGGCGGAAGGCCGGTATAGTCGGCCACCAGTGCCGCCGCACGCCGCAGACGCAGGTCCGCCAGCAGCCGGACAAGCGACGCGTCGGGCACGAAGCGTCCAATCCCGAAGGCCATAGCCAGACCGGCAAGGGTAGCGCCATAAACCTCCGGCGCGATGGATGCACCGCGCAGCAGCAGAAGGGCCAAGCCAATCTCGACGCCGGGCACGAAGGGGATGGCGATCAGCAAGGCATAGACGATCAGGGCGCAGACCAGCAACAGCGCCAGCATCGCGTCAGCCTCGGCAGTGGGCAGTTGCTCTGCCAGCTGCATCGAGAAGCCGATCAGCCAATGCGCGCCAAGGGCAATGGCCGCGATCACGGCGAGGCGCAGCGCCATGCGCCAGATTGCCCGGTTTTCGGGGGCGGTGGGGTCTGTGTCCGGTGGCCTTGCCTCGCTCACATCGAACGCCTTGTCGGGAAAGCGGTCAGTGTCGCTTGGATCGCGGGGCTGGTCAATCGCGCGGCGGAGCAACGCGATGGAGGGGTCAGCCCCGACGCCGCCGCCCGCCCGCCCGGCCACCGCGCAGCGCGGCATCGGGGTCCTGGTTGAATTTGATCCAGTCGCCCCCGCCACTGTCGTGGTTAAGCAGGAAGTTGGCGGCGCGGATCGCCTCCATCTCTTTGCCCGGACGGGGCAGGGTAGAGCCCATGCCGAAAAGCTTCACGAAGGTTTCGTCGTCCATGTCGTCGGGCAAGATGATGCCCGATGCTGCCACCAACTCGCGCTTTTCGGCGATCGCCTTGGGGCCGATGGGCAACGCGACCGGGTTCATGATGGCGCTGGTCATGCCGGCCCCGAACGCCATCGGCAGGAAGGCGTTGTTGATGCCATGCCGGTTGGGCAACCCGAACGAGATATTCGACGCGCCGCAGGTGGTGTTGACGCCAAGTTCCTCGCGCAGACGGCGCACCAGCGTGAACACCTGATGACCGGCGGTCGCCATCGCGCCAATCGGCATCACCAGCGGATCGACGACGATGTCATGGGCCGGAATGCCGTAATCGGCGGCGCGCTGGACGATCTTCTTGGCGACGTTGAAGCGCACCTCGGGATCTTCGCTGATGCCCGTATCGTCGTTCGAGATCGCCACCACCGGCACGTTGTATTTCTTGACCAGTGGAAGGACCATCTCCATCCGCTCTTCTTCGCCGGTCACCGAATTCAGGAGCGGACGGCCCTTGGCGGCGGCAAGGCCCGCCTCCAGCGCGCCGGGAACGGAACTGTCGATGCACAAGGGGCAATCGGTGACGGCCTGCACGACCTCGATCAGTTGCTTCATCAGCGGCGGCTCGACGAAGTTGTTGTCGGCATAACGCGGATCGGCGGCCATCTTACCCGAAAACACCGCGCCCGAGTTGATATCGAGCACCGTCGCCCCGCAGGCGACCTGCGCGATTGCATCCGCTTCGACCCGCGAGAAATCGCCGTTCTCCAGCTCCTCGTTCAGGATCTTGCGGCCGGTGGGGTTGATCCGCTCACCGATGACGCAAAACGGCTCGTCAAAGCCGATCACGGTGGTTCTGGTCTGCGACTCGATCACGGTGCGGGTCATGGGGGCAAGGCTTTCAGGTGCGGCCGCCGCGCGAAAGGCGCGGGGCGGGTTTCATTTGGGCGGATGGGTCGGGGTCAGGCGGGCTGCGCCGGCGCAGCAGCGTCACCGCCATGCTCGATGGCCCAGGTGGCGTTGGCCTTGATGCCGCCAAGCGGGAAGAAGTGGATGTTCTCGATCAGGCTGTCGGGGTTGTTGGCCTTGTGGATCGCCAGATCGTTCAGGATTTCGGTCGGCTCGAAGGGCAGCAACAGCTTGGTCACATCCTTGGCGCGTTTGGTCAGCACGGAAAGGGACGCGCCGACACCGCAGGCGATGGCGAACTTGATCAGCGTTTGCAGCTTGCCGGGACCAGCGATGCCCAGATGGATCGGGAGGTCGATCCCTTCCGCCTTCAGTCGGTCGGCCCATTTGATCACGGGGCCGGCCTCGAAGGCGAACTGGGTGGCCATGGCCATCTTCGCATCGGTGCGCTCGGCGAAGGACTGCTTCCAGCGCAGCGCCTCCATCACCATTGCGTCGCCGCCATTGGGGTCGATATCGCGGTTGCCCTCGGGGTGGCCCGCAACGTGCAGTCGCTTGAAGCCGGCGCGGTCGAACAGGCCGGATTCCAGAAGCTGCATCGACGAGTCGAACGTCCCGTGGGGCTTGGGAATGCCGCCCGCAAGGATCAGGCCCTGGGTCACGCCCGCCTCGCCCTGATAGCGCGCGATCCAGTCGGCCAGTGTGGCAGCATCAGGGATCGTGCGCGCCGGGAAATGCGGCATCGGCTCAAAGCCTTCCGTGCGCAGGCGCTTGGCGGTGGCCACCATGTCACGGATTTCGGTGCCGTCGATATGGGCGATGTAGACGCGGGTGCCTTCTGGCAGAAGCGCGCGGAAATCCTCGACCTTCTCGGCGGTGCGCGGCATCACCTCGATCGAATAGCCCTGCAGCAGCGCTTCAAGGTCGGCGCCATGGGCTTGCGGGGCTGCGGCGGGCTTGCGGAAGGACAGAAGCGACATCAGGAAATCCCTTATCTGGGGCGGTTTCGGGCTCACGGGGCTGGATCAGGCGGCAGTGGCGGGGTCGTGCCCTTCGGCATCGATCAGGCTCTTGAGGCGGGCATTGTCATAGGCGGCATCAAGCTTCGCGGCCTCGGCGGCAGCGATCTGGGCCAGATCGCCGTCGGCCTCACCCACCACGACCCGGCGCCATTCGGCCAGATAGGCGTCGTCATCCTTGGCGCCGATCTTCATCGCGGCGCGGTCGATGGCCTGTTCGAACCGTTCGGGAAGGGGCGCCTTGGCACCCGTCCGGCCCTTGCCGACGATTACTTGCGCTGGAATTCCGCGCCAGAAGACATGGGTGATGGCAGGCATAGTGGACTTCTCCGATCAGGGCCGCGCGACTCGGCGCGCCCGGTTGGGTGCACCATAGGCATGAGACCTAGGTGACCCGATCCTGTTTTCGACACCCCGCACCGACAAAACGACGCCGCAGGGCACACTCGAACGCTAGCAAGCAACCGGACCGGAGGCGAGGGCCGGGCGGTATCGAAATATTCAAGATCATCTTGACCGCCTGCCCGACCCCTCGGGCAGCGTGCAAGCTGTCGGGAGGCAGGGTTGCCGATACGCCATATTGTTTGGCGGCGCCAAAGGGTCTAGGCTTCGATCAACCTAAGAATTGGAAGGCGGTGCCCCATGTCGCGCAAGCGCTCTGGCGGGGACGGTCCGTTCCCCAGACCTGTCGCGCCCGTGGCCCCCTCGGAGGAACCCATCGCGATCCCGGCTGTCGAACTTCGCCCCGCCGCAACTACTTTTGCCAGCCCCAAGACCGGGCCGGACCCCGACGACCTTTACGCGGCGCTCGATCTTGGCACCAATTCGTGCCGAATGTTGATTGCGCAGCCCAAGGGATCGCAACTGCATGTGGTCGACAGTTTCTCCAAATCGGTGCAACTGGGACAGGGGCTTGAGGCGTCGGGCAAGATGAGCCGCGCCTCGATGGCGCGCGCCGTGGGCGCGTTGAAGATCTGCCAGAAGAAGCTGTCGAAACACCGGGTCGAGCGGGCGCGACTGGTGGCGACCGAAGCCTGCCGCCGCGCCACCAATGCGGGCGAGTTCATCGCGTTGGTCAAGCGCGAGACGGGGTTGCAGCTGGAAATCATCCAGCCCGAGGAAGAGGCGCGTCTAGCCGTGGTCAGCTGCGCGCCGCTGGTCTCGACCCGGACGGAACAGTTGCTGGTGGTCGATATCGGCGGTGGCTCCACTGAACTGGTCTGGATCGACCTGAGCCGGGTGCCCAAGCTGGAGCGTCCCAAGGCGATCATGCGGCTGCATCACGGCTTCGATTACGAGGATACGGTGTTCCCGCGCGCCAAGGTGGTGGACTGGATCTCGATCCCGCTGGGCGTGGCGACGCTCAAGGACATGTATGACGATGTCGCCGATGATGGCGCACGATTTGCGTTGATGAGTTGGTATTTCGAAGAGCAACTGGCGGGTTTCTCGCCCTATACCGACGCGGCTGACCAGACGCTGGAAGGTTTTCAGATCATCGGCACCAGCGGGACGGTGACGACGGTCGCCGCCTCGCATCTGGGGTTGCGGCGCTATGATCGCAACAAGGTGGACGGGTTGCGGATGACCTCCACCCAGATCGATACGGTGATCAACGGCTATCTGGCGCTGGGGCCGGAGGGGCGCCGCCGCGATCCGAGGATCGGGCGCGATCGCCAGACGCTGATCATGTCGGGGGCGGCGATCCTGCAGGCGCTGCTGCGCGCGTGGCCGACGGATCGCTTGAGCGTGGCGGACCGGGGCCTGCGAGAAGGGCTTCTTTATGCGCAGATGAGCCGGGACGGGGTGTTGGAGGACGGGCCGCTCTGACGGGTGGCCCCTTCGGTGCAGGGTTTGCGCCGGCTTCGCCGTCGCGGCGTGGCAGATTTTCCGGTGAGAATCTGCAGGCAGCCGGTGCCGGCGGCGCGTCCACTGGCAAACCGACACGAGCGTTGATAGGAGAAGTGCCTCGCCTCAGGATGCGCGCTGCGTTCGTCGGGCGGTGGGCATGAGTTTTTCTGCCAAGATGAAACAGCAGCGTCGGCGCGGACAGGTCAAGGTCATGGTCAAGAACATATCCGGGCGCGGGCAGCGCGATCTGAAGGTCAAGGTCAAGACCGCGCGCGGGCGCAAGCTGTCCTCGACCCTGTGGCTGGAGCGGCAATTGAACGATCCCTATGTGGCGCGGGCCAAGCGCGAGGGCTTTCGCGGGCGCGCGGCGTTCAAGATCATCGATCTGGATGACAAGTACCGCTTTCTCGTGCCGGGCGCGCGGGTGGTCGATCTGGGATGTGCGCCGGGGGGGTGGTGTCAGGTGGCGGTGGACCGTGTCAATGCGCTGGGCCAGAAAGGCGGCAAGGCAGTGGGGCGCGTGTTGGGACTTGATCTGCAGGAGATCGAGCCGATTGCCGGTTGCGAGTTGCATCAGCTCGATTTCATGGAAGACGGCGCCGACGACAAGGTGAAGGCCTGGCTTGGCGGCCCTGCCGATGTGGTGATGAGCGACATGGCGGCGGCGGCCTCGGGCCACAAGCAGACCGATCACATGCGGATCATGGCGCTCTGCGAGGCTGCGGCGCAACTGGCCTTCGACGTGCTGGAGCCGGGGGGCACCTTCGTTGCCAAGGTGCTGGCGGGGGGCGCGGAGAGTGGGTTGCAGACGCTGTTGAAGCAGCGCTTTGACAAGGTGACGAATGTGAAGCCCGGTGCTTCGCGTGCCGACAGTTCCGAGAAATTCGTTGTTGCGACAGGGTTTCGGGGTCGTGATGTGAAGTTGGCCGATCAGGAAGAGTGAGTATTTGAGAAAAGGTGAAAGGGTGTGGGTATCTGGCCTCCAGATTTCGCGCTTGCCCCCTTTGTGGCCCCATGGGATAGGGCGGTGCCAACCGAACCCCCTCCAAAGGAGCCACCCCATGGAGATTCGCGAGGCCCTGACCTTTGATGATGTGCTGCTGGTGCCGGGCAAAAGCTCGGTCCTGCCTGCCGATGCCGATACGCGGACCTTCGTCACGAAAAGCATCGCGCTCAACATCCCGCTGCTCAGTTCCGCCATGGATACCGTGACCGAGGCGCGCATGGCGATCGCCATGGCGCAAGCGGGGGGCATGGGGGTGATTCATCGCAACCTCGATATCGAGGCGCAGGCGCGCGAAGTGCGGCGGGTGAAGCGGTTTGAGAGCGGGATCGTGTTCAACCCGGTGACCCTGACGCCGGACCAGACACTGGCGGATGCCAAGGCCCTGATCGAGCGCTACGGCTTTTCGGGCTTTCCGGTGGTGGACGAGAACCGCCGCGTGTTGGGGATCGTGACCAACCGCGACATGCGGTTTGCGCAAGACGACGCGACGACGGTGCGCGCGATGATGACGACGCGCGATCTGGCGGTACTGCGCGAGCCGGCCGACCGGGACGAGGCGATATCGCTGATGCGGGCGCGGCGGATCGAGAAGTTGCTGATCACCGATGCGCAGGGCAAGTTAACCGGCCTTCTGACGCTGAAGGATACCGAGCAGGCGGTGCTCAACCCCCATGCCTGCAAGGATCCGCTGGGGCGGTTGCGGGTGGCGGCGGCGACGACGGTGGGGGATGCCGGCTTTGACCGCAGCCAGGCGTTGATTGCGGCCGGGTGCGATCTGATCGTGATCGATACCGCGCATGGCCATTCCGACGGCGTCGCCCGCGCCGTCGAGCGGATCAAGGCCCTGTCCAATGAGGTTCAGGTGGTGGCGGGCAACGTCGCCACGGCGGCAGCCACGCGCACCTTGATCGACGCGGGCGCGGACGCAGTGAAGGTTGGGATCGGCCCCGGATCGATCTGCACGACGCGGATCGTGGCGGGCGTGGGCGTGCCGCAGTTGACGGCGATTTCCGATTGCGCGGGCGAGGCGTTGAGGGATGGCGTGCCGGTGATCGCGGATGGCGGCATCAAGTATTCCGGCGATTTCGCCAAGGCAATTGCGGCGGGCGCGCATTGCGCCATGGTGGGGTCGATGATTGCGGGCACGGATGAGTCCCCCGGCGAAGTGATCCTGTACCAGGGGCGCAGTTTTAAAAGCTATCGCGGCATGGGCAGCCTTGGCGCCATGGCGCGCGGCTCGGCGGATCGGTATTTCCAGAAGGATGCCGCCAGCGACAAGCTGGTGCCCGAAGGTGTCGAGGGGCAGGTGCCCTACAAGGGGTCTGCCAGCAACGTGGTTCATCAGATGATCGGCGGCTTGCGGGCGGCAATGGGCTATACCGGATGTGCCACCGTTGCCGAAATGCGCACCCGGTGTGAATTCGTCCGCATTACGGGTTCTGGCCTCAAGGAAAGCCATGTGCACGATGTCCAGATCACTCGGGAGAGTCCGAACTATCGTTTGATATGAGGATGTTGCGTTGCGATCTTCAGGTATTGCGTTAAGATGACGCCGCCCGCGAGACATGCCGCCGCAATTGCAATCCTCGATGCGTGGCGCGGCGGGCAACCGGTCGAGCAGGCGCTGACGCGCTGGGCGCGGGGCGCGCGCTACGCCGGGTCTGGCGACCGCGCGGCGATCCGTGACATCGTCTATGACATCGTGCGCCGAGCCGGTTCTGCTGCTGCGGCTGGGGGTGGCGAGGACGGGCGCGCGCTCGTGCTCGGTCTGCTTCGTCTGCAAGACGTCGATCCAGCGCTGATCTTCACCGGTGAGGGCCACGCGCCCGCCGTTCTGACCTCAGAGGAGGCGGCGGGCGGCACCACCGCAACCCCCGCGCTGGATGTGCCCGAATGGACCTTGCCGCTGCTGCAGGACCGCGCGGATGGGGCGGTGGACGCCTTGCTGGAAAGTTTCTCCCTGCGGGCGCCGTTGTGGCTGCGCGTGGCGCTGAAGCGCGGCACCCGCGAGGAGGCGCAGACAGCACTGATGCACGATGGCATCGCGACACGCGCGCATTCCGGTGTGGCGACGGCGCTGGAGGTGACCGAAGGCGCGCGCAAGCTGCATCTGTCGCAGGCTTACGAGACCGGTCTGGTCGAGCCGCAGGATCTGTCGGTGCAATGGGCGATGGCGCGGGTCAATTGGCCCGCCAGCGGGCGTATCCTCGACTATTGCGCTGGGGGCGGCGGCAAGGCGCTGGCGCTGGCGGACCGCACCGCGGCGCAGATCCTTGCCCATGATGCCCTGCCGCGCCGCATGGCGGACGTGGAAAAGCGTGCCTTGCGGGCCGGGGTGCGCATCGATCAGGTCGACACATCAGCATTGGCGCGCCAAGCGCCCTTCGACGCGGTGCTGACCGATGTTCCCTGCTCGGGCTCGGGAACCTGGCGGCGCGATCCGGAAGCGAAGTGGCGCCTGACGCCTGACGCCCTGGCCGAACTGGTGGCGCTTCAGGCTGAGATACTTGACCAGGCGGCACCCTTGGTCGCGCCGAATGGGCGCCTTGTCTACATGACCTGTTCACTCTTCAAGGCCGAGAACGAGGCGCAGGTGGCTGACTTCGTCAGGCGCCATCCGAGATGGCAGGTAGAGTCGCAGCATGTCGTAACGCCGCTTGACGCATCAGACGGGTTCTTCTCGGCGGTTTTCGCGCGGACGTGACGCTGGCCAAGTGCCCCGTATTACGGCAGTATTAAGCTTATTTTAACCAATTTGTCCGATCAAAAGCGATATAGATACGGCGGGCGCGGTGAGCGCCCTTGACCGGCAGCAGGAGGCGAGGGACAGTTTGAGCGATGGGGCCGCCGATCAACGGGATGTCGACATGCGCGCGATCCGGCCATTTGTTCAGCCGATCCTGCTGCTTGTTCTGGGTATCGTCGGCAGTGTGGCGGCGTTCCTGGCGCCCGGACCGGAGCTTCGCTTTGGGTTGATTGCCGCGACGGGCGGCTGCCTGATGGCGGCGTTTCTCGTTGCCTTGCGTGACGCCTGGCGCCTCTGGACGGTGCGCAGCAGTTTCCAATCGGCCTTTGCCTTGATCGAGCATGATCCCTCGCCCTGCTTCTGCACCGATGTCGACGGCGCCATCGTGATGCAGAACGCCGCGGCCGAGCGTCGTTTCGGCCTGCGCACCGGCCTGACCATGGCGCGTGCGGTTGCGGGCATTCTGCCCAATGCGGCCGCCGTCGTGTTCCGGCAGGAAACCGCGATGGGTCGCAGGCCTTCCGCGCATGAGGTGGTGGTCACGCCCCGCGGCACCGTGCGCCTTGCGGCGCACCGGATGAATGGCGGCGTTCTGTGGCGGCTGGACGACATGGCCGATGCCCAGGCCCGCCATGGCGAGGCGATCGGCCTGCCGATGATGGTGGTCAGCCATAACGACACGGTCTTGTCGATGAACGCCGCGATGCGGGAGGTGCTGGGTCGTCGCGCCACCACTTTGGAGGACGTGTTTCCCGATCAACCGGTCGTGGGCGGAAGGCGCTCCAGCCTGTCGGGCTCGGATGGCAAGATCGAGGTGATCCCGATCATCGTCCCCGCCAAGGATGGCAGGCGGGAAGTCTATGCCGTGCCGGGCCTGGCCGAGCCGCCCGCAGCCTCCGTCGCCGCCCGCGCGTTCGAGTCGTTGCCGGTGGCGCTTTTGCATATCGGCGCGGATGGACAGATCACGGCCTCCAACCAGCACGCCCAGACGCTTTTGGGGATCGAACCCGGAACGACCGGCATGATGTCCCAGTTCGTAGAAAATCTTGGTCGCCCGGTAAACGACTGGGTTCTTGATACGTTGTCCGAGCGGGTGCCGAACCGATCCGAGGTGGCTCGTGCCAAGAAGCGCAGGGAAGAGACATTCCTGCAGATCTCGCTCAGTCGGATCGTCGACGGGACGGGTCCGTCGCTGCTGGCGGTCCTGCACGACGCGACCGAGTTGAAGACGCTGGAACAGCAATTCGTGCAAAGCCAGAAGATGCAGGCCATCGGTGAATTGGCCGGCGGCGTGGCGCATGATTTCAACAATCTGCTCACCGCTATTACCGGGCATTGCGATTTGCTGCTGATGCGTCACGATCAGGGGGATCAGAACTATGCCGATCTAATGCAAATCAACCAGAACGCCAATCGCGCCGCAAGTCTGGTGGGGCAGTTGCTGGCCTTCTCGCGCAAGCAGACGCTTGAGCCGGAAGTCATGGACCTGCGCGAATCGATCGGGGAATTGACCCATCTTCTCAATCGTCTTGTGGGCGAGCGGATCACCCTGACCCTGTCCAACGATCCGACGCTCAGCAAGATCCGCGCTGACCGGCGCCAGCTCGACCAGGTCATCATGAACCTCGTGGTCAATGCACGTGACGCCATGGCCGATGGCGGCGAAGTGCGGCTGGAGACGCGCATGGTGCATCTGGCCGAGCCGATGCAGCGCGATCAGGTCCTCGTGCCTCCCGGCGCCTATGTCACGATCCGGGTACGCGACCATGGCCACGGCATCCCGGCCGACAAGCTCAACCGAATTTTCGAGCCGTTCTTCACCACCAAGCGCACTGGAGAGGGCACCGGGCTTGGCCTTTCGATGGCCTATGGCATCATCAAGCAGACCGGCGGCTATATCTTCGTTGATTCGGTTGTCGGCGCGGGCTCTACCTTTTCGATTTACATTCCTGCCCATGAGGGGGCCGATGCCGATGTCGCTCCCGCCGACGTGCCAAGCAAGGCGATCGAGGTTGCGGCATTGTCCCGCGACGACAGCCGCACCGGCGTGGTGTTGCTGGTCGAGGACGAAGCGCCGGTGCGTGCCTTCGCGTCGCGCGCGCTGCGTCTGCGTGGCTATACCGTGATCGAGGCCGGCAATGCCGAGGAGGCGCTGGCAACGTTGTCCGACGCCAATCTGGCCATCGACCTCTTCGTGACGGATGTCATCATGCCGGGAATGGACGGCCCGTCCTGGGTGCGGGAGGCGCTCAAGACCCGGCCCGATACCAAGGTGGTTTTCGTGTCGGGCTATGCTGAGGATGCGCTGGAGGATGTGTCATCAGGCATTCCGGGATCGGTCTTCCTGCCCAAGCCGTTTTCGCTGACGGAACTGACGGAAACGGTGCGACGTCACTTGCAATGATGCCAATCGGGCCGTGGTCCGATTGGCAGGTGAGCGTATCACCTTCCTGACCCCCCCTGCGCGAAACGGCGACTGAAACGGGAGCGGCTCGCATCCTTCGGGATCATGTGCTGGAAAGGTTCCTTGAGCCGCAAACTCGTCGTCGTCCGGCGGATATCATTCCCGTGCCGCCAGTAACCCTAGGGTCGCTCGGCCACCAATTTGTCCCACATCGCGAATTCCT
>JBBQHZ010000034.1:0-31427 GCA_038324445.1 Rhodobacterales bacterium
TTGCAACGCCTGCGTCAACGTCTGCCCCATGGGCATCGACATCCGTAACGGGCAGCAGCTGGAGTGCATCACCTGCGCGCTCTGCATCGATGCCTGCGACGAGGTCATGGACAAGACCGGCCGCGAACGCGGCCTGATCGACTATCTCGCCCTGACGGACGAGTCGAACGAGCGGGCGGGCAACCAGAAGGTGCCGATCTGGCGTCATATCCTGCGCCCGCGCACGATCGTCTACACCGCGCTCTGGTCGGCGGTTGGCGTAGGCCTTGTCGTGGCGCTCTTCATCCGCTCCGAGATCGGGCTGACCGTCGCCCCCGTGCGCAACCCGCAATATGTCACGCTCTCCGATGGCTCCATCCGCAACACCTACGACATTCGCATCCGCAACATGACCTCCGGCGATGCCGTCTTTCGCATCGGCCTGACCTCGGACACGGTCCTGCGCGTCGATCTGGAGGGGGAGCAGGATCTGATGGTCGAGGTGCCGGCCGACGAAACGCTGCTGCAGCGCGTCTATGTCGTCGCCCGCGCCGACGATCCCGCCGCAAGCGTCGAGCGGACCGAACTGCGCTTCTGGGTCGAGCAATTCGGCACCTCGGAACGGGCCTACCATGACCAGACCTTCTACGGAGACGACGCAAGATGACCCCCCAGCCCACGCTCCCCCAAACCACGGCCCCCCTCACTACGGGTCCCCGCAAACTGACCGGCTGGCATGTCCGTGCCATGTTCTGCACCGGCTTCGGCATCATCATCGCCGTCAACCTGCTCCTCGCGTTTCAGGCCGTGCGCACCTTTCCGGGGCTGGAGGTGTCGTCCGGCTATGCCGACAGCCAGACCTTCGATGTCCGCCGCCATGCGCAGGAGGCGTTGGGCTGGACCGCCTCGGTCGAGGCCGGGGCCGATACGATCACCCTCACCCTTGTCGATGCTGAAGGCCGCCCCGTCTACCCTGCCGAACTGGTGGCACTGCTGACCCGCCCCACGACGCAGGCCGACGACCAGTTGCTGGCGCTTGTCCGGGGGCCCAACGGCACGCTGGTAGCACCCGCCAACATGGCGCCGGGCCGCTGGCGCCTGCGCCTGACAGGCACCGCGCGGAACGGCACCGAATATCGCCATAACATCACGTTCTCGGTGGCCCGCGAATGACCGCCTTCGCCGATCCCCAGCGCCCCTCGGCTTGCCCCGCCTGCGATGCCGCGCCCCTGGCAGGGCTGCTTGCGGGCAAGGCCCTGACCGATGCTCGCCTGATGCTGGCGCTTCCCGCCATCCACTGCGCCGCGTGCATTTCAGGGGTCGAGCGCACGCTGATGGCGCAGCCCGGCGTCACCGATGCCCGCGTCAACCTCACCCTGCGCCGTGCCTCCGTTCAGGCCGCCCCCGACGTGGACGCCGCGACGCTTTGCGCCGTGCTCACCGCCAAGGGATATGAGGCGCACGAGCTTGATCCCGGCCTCCTTGCCGCGACCGAGATCGACGCCGCAGGCCGTGCCCTGCTGATGCGGCTCGCCGTGGCGTTCTTCGCCATGATGAACGTCATGCTGCTGTCCGTCGCCGTCTGGGCCGGGGCCGAGGGCGTGACGCGCGACATGCTGCACTGGATCAGCGCCACCATCGCCATTCCGGCCGTGATCTTCTCTGGCCAGCCTTTCTTTCAATCGGCCTTCACCGCCCTGCGCGCCCGCCGCCTGAACATGGATGTGCCGATCAGCCTTGCCCTTGTTCTGGCCGTGTGCACCTCGCTCTATGAGACCACGCTGTCGGGCGAGCATGCCTATTTCGATGCCGCCATCTCGCTTTGCACGTTCCTTCTGGCCGGGCGCTACCTCGACCACCGCACCCGCGCCAATGCCCGGTCCGCCGCGCGCGAACTGGCCGCGCTCGAGGTGCCGCGCGCATTGCTGGTGACTGGCCACACCACGCAGACCGTCGCCGCCGCCAGCCTGCAACCCGGCGATCTGGTCCGCGTCCTGCCCGGTGGCCGCGTGCCCGTGGATGGCCATGTCACCCATGGCCACACGGAACTCGACCGCTCCATCATGACAGGCGAGACGCTGCCCGCCGCCATCGCGCCCGGTGACACCGTCCGCGCTGGAGAGGCCAACCTGACCGGCCCGATCACCGTCCGGGTCGAGGCTGCGGGCCGCAATACCGAGCTTGCGCGCATCGCCGATCTGGTCGCCGTGGCCGAGGCAGGGCGCAACAACTATACTTCGCTGGCGGATGCCGCCGCGCGGCTCTATTCGCCCGGTGTGCATATCGTGGCGGCGCTGGCCGCCGCCGGCTGGTTCATCGCCACCAGGGACGTCCGCGTCGCGCTCAACATCGCCGCCGCCGTCCTTATCATCACCTGTCCCTGCGCGCTGGGCCTCGCCGTGCCCGCCGTTACCACGGCGGCCTCTGCCCGCCTGTTCCGCAAGGGCATGCTCATCAAGAACGGCACCGCGCTGGAACGTCTGGCCGAGGTCGACACCGTGGTGTTCGACAAGACCGGCACGATGACCGATGGCGCGCCGCAGGTGCAGGGACTTGACGGGATCGACACCGCCACCGCCTCCGTGGCGCTGGCCCTTGCGGCCGCGTCGGCCCATCCGCTGGCCACGGCGCTGTCCAAGGCGCTGGCGGGCAGGGGCATCTTGCCGGCTGCGATCACGCAGGTCAGGGAACTTCCCGGCTTCGGCGTCGAGGGCACGTGGCACGGCAATTCCATCCGCCTTGGCCGCGCCGAATGGGTCGGTGCATCCGACCCGCTGGCCACTACCGCCACCTATCTGCGGATCGGCACCGCGCCCGCGCAGGCCATCGCCTTCACCGATCAGATGCGCGACGGCGCGGCCGAGCTTGTGGCCGCCCTCAAGGCGCAGGGCAGGGCGGTTGTGCTGATCTCGGGCGACCGCGAGGCCGTCGTCCGCCGCTTCGCCGCCGACATCGGCATCGACACCCTCATCGCCGGGGCCCGCCCCGACGAAAAGGCCCACGCCATCGCCGCCCTGACGGCCAAGGGCGCGAAAGTCCTCATGGTCGGTGACGGCATGAACGACACCGCCGCCCTTGCCGCCGCCCATGTCTCGATCTCGCCCGCCTCGGCGCTCGAGGCTGCGCGCGCCGCGTCCGACATCGTGCTGACCGGGCGCAGCCTGCTGCCGATCCTCGACGCGATGCAGACCGCCAAGGCCGCCCGCCGCCGCATCAAGGAGAATTTCACCATCGCCTTTGTTTACAACGTGCTGGCCGTGCCCCTCGCCGTGGCGGGCCTCTGCTCGCCGCTGATCGCGGCGCTGGCCATGTCGACCTCGTCCGTGACGGTGTCGCTCAACGCGCTGAGGCTCAGGTAATGAGCATCCTCGGCATACTGATCCCCGTCAGTCTGGCGTTGGGTGGTCTTGGGCTTGCGGTGTTCTGGTGGATGCTGCGCAAGGGGCAGTTCGACGACCCCGAAGGCGACGCCAATCGCATCCTCAGCGACGACTACGACGATCGCCCGAAATAGGCCCTCACGCCAACCAACCTCCCCCGGCTGAAACGAAAACGGCGACCCAATGGGCCGCCGTTTTAACTTCTGATTGGGCATGCCCTACGGGCCGAACGTCTCGCAGGTGACGCTGCGCGCCACCAGTCGGTTGCAGGCGCGGGTGGCCTCGTCCTCGGTCATGCCCGCAAACCTTGCCTCATAGCCTCGGTTGCCCGACACGACGCGCCGCAGCGCGGTATCGAACACCCCAAGTTCCGCCAGCGCGGTGCGCAGCAACAGACGCTCGGCCGCACTTTGCGAAACCTGCGGCCCAAGCGACACGCCAAAGAGCCGCGATCCGCTCGAGGACGCCCGGGTCACAACCTCGGGCTCGGGGGCGGGGCGTGGCGGAATGGCGGCAGGCAGAGGCGCTATCTCGGGCGTGACAGGGGGCGCAACTTCCGGCTCCAGCGCCGCCTGCGGCTCGACCTCGGGCTCGGGCGTGTCCGATGCCTCCTGCAACGCGCCCAAGGCAGCCGCGACCGCTGCGGCAATCGCCGGGTCCGAGGGACTTTCGGGTTCGGTCAGCGCGTCGCCCAACGCAAGGGTGACGGCCGAGGCAATGTTGGGATCGCCGATCCGGTTTGGCCGCTGCAGCGGCCGGATCGACCGGGTGAGCGCGCGCGCACCGGGGGGCGCTCCGGCGACAACGGGCACCCCGGTATCGGTGCCGGAATAGGTCGGCAGGGGCGGGATTCGCAGCGCCACGCTGCTGGGCGCCCTCTCGAATCCCATGTCCAGCAATTCCATCACCCGCTGGTTTCGCCAGGCCGTGCTCTGCCCGCCGAAAACGGTGGCGATGATCCGTTCCTCGCCCCGCTGCGCCGAGGCGACAAGGTTGAACCCCGCCGCAACCGTGTAGCCGGTCTTGATGCCGTCCGCGCCGCGATAGGTCGTCAGGATCACCCGGTTGGTATTGCGAACCTCGGCGATGCCCGCATCGGCGGTCACCCGCGAGAAAACGTTGTAATACTGCGGATAATCGTAGACCAGCCGCCGCCCCAGCATGGTCATGTCCCGCGCGGTGCTCAGGTGCCCCTCCCGGGTCAGGCCATGGGCGTTGCGAAACGTCGTGCGGGTCATCCCCAGCGCCAGCGCGGTGCGGTTCATCCGCGCGGCGAACGCCTCTTCTGATCCCGCAAGCGCCTCGCCGATGGCGGTGGCGGCATCATTGGCCGACCGGATCGCGGCGGCGCGGATCAGGAAGCGGAAGCGGATGCTCGACCCTGCGCGCAGACCCAGTTCCGAGGGCGGTTCGGCGGCGGCATTGGCGGAAATCGTCACCTCGGTATCGAGGGTGATCTCGCCCAGACGCAGCGCTTCGAACGCGATATAGAGGGTCATCATCTTGGTCAGCGACGCCGGGTGCAGGCGCGTATCGGCGTTGCGCGAATGCAATACCTCGCCATTGCGCGCATCCATGACCATCGCCGCATAGGGTGCAGCATGGGCAGGTGCGGAAACCATGGCGCCAAACGCCAGGAATACCCCCACAAGGGTGGAGCGGAGAATACATGCAAACATAAAGTGCTCTATCTGCCTCGGGTGCCGTCTGTTGCGGCGATTGAGTTGATTCTATGCGAAAGTTTTCGCAAAATCCATGCCCGCGTAAGGATTTCTTCCGTAACTGCAACGAATTGGCAGATGTGGTCCCCCGGGCAACACCAGCGACAACATATGTGGTGCGCGGACACGGCCCGAACATGGCAGTCGCCGGGGCGGTCTGCTACAGAAGGCGCGAGTGTTGCAAAAGGACCGCGCCTGCGATGAATGACCTGAGTCTCGATCACAAATCCCGTGCCTCCGCCTGGTTCCGGACGCTGCGCAACGACATCGTGGCCGCGTTCGAGAACATTGAAGCGACCCATGGCGGCGATGCGCCCGAGGGTCGGTTCGACGTGTCCGAGACGACGCGCGCCTCCGACGACGGCAGCGATGCGGGCGGCGGGTTGATGAGCGTGATGCGCGGTGGCCGCGTGTTCGAGAAGGTCGGCGTCAACGTGTCCACCGTCTACGGCACGCTCGGCGAACGCGCGCAAAAGGCCATGGCCGCGCGCGGCGTGCCCGGCATGGCGGACGATCCGCGTTTCTGGGCCGCCGGCATCAGCCTTGTGGCCCACATGCAGAACCCGCGCGTCCCGGCCGTCCACATGAACACCCGCATGTTCTGGACCCCCGGCGCGTGGTGGTTCGGCGGCGGATCGGATCTGAACCCGGCCATCGAATACGCGGAAGACACCGCGTTCTTCCACGATGTCCTCAAGGACCACTGCGACAGGCACTCCCCCGACTATTACCCCCGCTTCAAGGCATGGGCCGACGAATACTTCTACGTCCCCCACCGCCATCGCGCGCGGGGCGTCGGCGGCATCTTCTACGACGATCTGAACACCGGCGACTGGGAGGCTGATTTCGCCTTCACCCAGGATGTCGGCCGCGCCTTCCTGCCCGCTTTCCTCGGCTGCGTCGAGAAGCGTCGGCACGAGGCGTTCACCGACGCCGACCGCGAAGCGCAGCTGATCCACCGCGGCCTCTACGCCGAATACAACCTCGTCTACGACCGGGGGACCAAGTTCGGGCTGGAAACCGGGCATGACGCCAACGCCGTCCTGATGTCCCTGCCGCCGATTGCGAAGTGGACGTAGGCGCCCGCCTCTGGCACTAGCGGGCGGATGAAAACCCCGCCCGATCCTGCCCGGCTTGACGTGCTGGTGCCCAACTTCAAGCACCGCCTCAGCGGCGTGACCGCCACCATCGTGCGGCTGGTGCCGGTGCAGGCGCGGGAAATGGCGCTGGCCGCCGTGGCGCCCGATCTGCCGCCCGAAGTGCCGCAGATCCGGCCCGCCCAACTTCTGACCATGTCGCGCGAAGGCCCGCATGGCCCGCGCATCTGGCACGCAAGACGCAATACCGAGATGCTGGCAGGCATCCTCCTCAAGCACATCCTGCGCAAGCGCCTGAAGCTGATCTTCACCTCGGCCTCGCAGCGCCAGCATACCGGCTACACGAAATGGCTGATCGGCCGGATGGACCACCTGATCGCCACCTCGCAAAAAAGCGCGGATTTCCTGGGCCGTCCCGCCGACGTGATCCTCCACGGGATCGATACCGCGCAATTCAGCCCGCCCGCCGACCGCGCCGCCCTGCGCACGCACCTTGGCCTCCCCGATGCGCTGCTGATCGGCTGTTACGGTCGCATCCGTGCCCAAAAGGGCACCGGCGATTTCGTTTCGGCGATGATCCCCGTCCTGCGCCGGAACCCCGCCGCCCACGCCCTCATCATGGGGCGCGCCACCGGCAAACATGCCGATTACCTCACCAATCTGCGCGCGCAGGTCGCCGCCACCAACCTTGCGGACCGCTTCCTTTTCCTGCCCGAGGTGCCCGTGCACCAGATGGCCGACTGGTATCGTGTCCTTGATCTGTTCGTCGCCCCGCAACGCTGGGAAGGCTTCGGCCTGACACCCTTGGAGGCGATGGCCTGCGGCGTGCCCGTCGTGGCCACCACCGTCGGCGCGTTCCCCGAACTGCTGACGGACGCGACAGGCACCCTGACGCCGCCCGAAGACGTGCCCGCCCTCACCTCTGCCATCGCCGCCTTGCTCGACGATCCGGCCCGCCTGCGCGCTGCCGCCGAGGTCGCCCGCGCCCATGCCCAGACCGCCTTCCCGATCGAGCGCGAGGCCGCAGCGCTTCTGTCGATCTACCGCCGCCTGCTGGCCGACACCCGGCCTGCCTTGCGATAAGGCCCCGGTCCTTCTAGACGATGGGCTGGATGGTGGGTCGTTTCACGGAGACGCTGGCAATATGGGCAATGTGCTGTCGCAGATCGAAAAGGCCCTCGTGCGGCGCCTGTCGCTGCCCCACTATTGCCACGCCGTGAATGCCGCCAACGCGCTGTCCGGGCGCCAGCACAGGGTCGAGGCGCTGCGCCCCGACGGCCTTCACAAGGTGACGATCGGGACCGTGGAAATCGTCATCTGCCGCCGGTCGCGCCATCGCCGCTACAAACGCGGCGTGCTGGCCTTCTCGGAAAAGCTGGCGGCGGAATACGGTCTGACCGCCATCGGGAACCTGCAGGGCGGCAGCTTCATCGACTGCGGCGCCAATGTCGGCGAACTGGGCATCTGGGCCCGCCACCACGGCCTGAGCTATACCGCGTTCGAACCCGAACCGCTGGAGGCCGACTGCATCGACCTCAACGTTTTCGATGGCGCACCGCGCACCCGCCGCATGGCCCTGTGGCACCAGCGCGATACGCTGACCTTCTACTCTGCCCCCGACACCGCCGACAGCTCGCTCTTCGAGATCGACAAGGCCGTGGGCCGCCAGACGGTGGACGCCCTGCCGCTGGACGAGGCGGGCGTGACGTTGTCGCAAACCGGGCCCAACATCCTGAAGCTCGAAGCCGAAGGGGCCGAGCCGGAAATCCTCGACGGTGCCCTCAAGACCCTGCCGCTCCTGCATTACGTCGCCGTGGACTGCGGCTATGAACGCGGGCGCGAGAAGCGCCATACCTTCATCGACGTCTGCGACCGCCTGTTGCCGCTCGGGTTCCGCCCGATCGAAGCGAACCTGCGCCGCGTGACCGTCCTGTTCAAGAATACCGCCCTTGTCTGAGATCTGGCCCTCCTACGTCATCAATCTGGCCGCCAACACGGCCCGGATGGACAATGCGCGGCGGCAGTTGCAGGCCCACGGCCTGCCGTTTCACCGTATCGAGGGCGTCAATGGCTGGCACCTGTCGCCCGCCGACATCGCGCGGGTCTATGATGCGAAGGCCAACCGCGCCCGCGCCCGGCACGATCTGGTCCCGGCCGAAATCGGTTGCTACCTCAGCCATATCGACGCGTGGCGCGCGATTGCCGAGGGGTCGGGCGGAGGCGGTTTCATCTTCGAGGATGATTTCGACGCCGATGACAGCCTCGCGGGCGTTCTCGCCGCCCTGACGCAGGACGGCGGCGTCGACTGGGACATGGTGAAACTCTTCACCTTCGACCCCGGCTCACGCATCGTCGCCAGCCGCCAACTGGCCCCCGACCTTTCGCTTGTCGTGCCCTACCGCGTGCCAACCTGCCTGATCGGCTATGGCCTGACCCGCGTCGCGGCACAGCGGTTGGCGGAACGGGCGACGCCCTTCTTCCGCCCGGTTGACGAGGATCAGAAGTATTTCTGGGAAACCGGCCTCCGCGTGGCGCTGACCCTGCCTGCGCCGATCCGGGTGGGTGACCAGCAGACGGTCACCGGCACCATCGGCAGCGCTCGACGCGAGGCGACGCGCGGCGGCCTCTCGCGCCTCTGGCGCGGGCTGCGCACGCAACTTTTCTATCAGGCGGCGCTGCGCTGGCACCGCTCGCGGGGCGTGAAATGACCGCCCGCCCCCCCCGCGTCCTGCACCTCCATTTCGGCAAGGAAGGCGGCGCCGAGCGGTTCTTCGTCAACCTCGCCCGCGCGCTGCACACGCGTGGGGTGGAACAACGCTTCGCCATCCGGCCTGACCGAAGCTGGGACGCCGAGATCGCGCCTCTAGGGCCCGTGATCCATGACAATTACCGCTATCTCTCGCTCAGCCGGTTCTGGCTACAATGGAAACTTGCGCGCCTCTGCCGCACGTGGCGACCCGACGCGATCCTCGCATGGATGCCCCGCGCCGCTCGCGCGATCCCGGACTATGCGCCTGCCGTGAAACTGACCCGTCTGGGCGATTTCCCCAAACACCTCGACCATTTCGGGCGCTGCGACGCGCTGATCGGCAACACGCCCGACATCATCACCCGCTGCACTCGCCTTGGCTGGCAAAAGCCCGGCCTCGTCATCAGCAACTTTGCCCGCCCCGTTGTGCCGCGCCCGGTCAGCCGGGCCGCCCATGATACGCCCGAGGGCGCCTTCCTGATCGCCGCCGCAGGCCGTTTCGTGGAACGCAAGGGCCTCGATCTGGCGATCCGCGCGACGGCGCGCATCGACGGCGCGTATCTCTGGCTGATCGGCGACGGCAAGGAGCGTCCGGCGCTCGAGGCGTTGGTGGCCGAGCAAGGCATCGCCGCGCGCACCCGTTTCATCGGCTGGGTGGACGAACCCGTCCACCACCTTGCCGCCGCCGACGCGCTGGCCTTCCCCTCGCGCCACGAACCGCTGGGCAACGTCATCCTCGATGCGTGGCAGGCGGGCCTGCCTGTGGTCAGCACCCGCGCCGAAGGGCCGGGCTGGTTCCTGCGCGACGGGATCGACGGGATCATGGTCGCGATCGACGATCTGGACGGGATGACGGCTGGCCTTCAGGCGCTCAAGGACGATACCGCCCTTCGCGCCCGCTATGCCGCCGCCGGCAAGGCGCGTCTGGTCGAGATGTTCAGCGAGGACGCCGTGGTCGACGCCTATCTCGCCGCCTTCCGGGGCGAGTTCGGGCAATGAAGGCGCTGGTCATCAACCTATGGTCCGAAGGCGCGCGAATGGGCTTCATGGCGGGCCAGTTGATTGCGCAAGGCATCCCGTTCGAGCGGCTGGAGGCGGTCACACCCGAAACCGTTTCCCCGCCGCCATCCGATCCCTACTGGACGCTGTGGGAACGCCCCCTCCGCGCCACCGAAATGGCGGCGATGGCCAGCCACCGCGCCGCTTGGGCGCTGGTGGCCGAAAGCGATGCACCGATGCTGATTCTCGAGGATGACGCGGTTCTGCATGCCGACACCGCCGCCTTCCTCGACGCGACAGGCCCGCTCGAAGATGCGGAACTCGTCACGCTGGAAACCCGAGGCCGCGCCAAGCTGATCGCGCGCTCGGCGCATCCAGCGGCCCGCATGCACCGCCTCTGGCAAGACCGCTCCGGCGCTGCCGCCTATATCCTGCGCCCGTCAGGCGCGCGCAAATTGCTGGCCCGTGTCGCCCGCGCTCCGGCGCTTGCCGATGCCGTTCTCTGCGCCGCCTACGAGGTCACGACATGGCAGGCCGTCCCGGCCCTTGCCTGCCAGTTGGACCGCTGCGAGGCCGAGGGTATCCCCCTGCCGCTCGCCTCCGACAGCGCCATCGGGCGCGAGGCGAAACCATCCGCCGCCCCGTCGCCGGACCAGAAACGCCGCCGCCTCCGGTCGCAGCTTCGCATGGGTCTGCGTCAGGCGGCCCACCTTGCGGGTTCGCGCCGGCTGATCCTGCCATATGGGACGATCCCCTAGGGCTTATCGTCCCAAACCAGGGGCAACTGTCCCCAAATGGACCCAATTGGAAACGGGCTATCCGCGGATCGCTTCCAGCAGGACATGGACGTTTTCGGGGTCTGCCTCGGGCGTGATTCCGTGGCCGAGATTGAAGATATGCGGCCCGTTCTTCAGCGCCGCGCAGATGCGCCGGGCCTCCGTCTGCAACGCCTCGCCGCCCGTCACCATCAGCATCGGGTCGAGATTGCCCTGAACGCAGCCGTCCGGTTGCAGATGTTGCGCCGCCCATGTGGCATCGACGGAGGTGTCGATGGCCAGGCAATCGGCCCCTACGGCCTTGGCAAAGCCCACATATTTCTCGCCCGCCTCGCGCGGGAAGGCGATGATCGGAAGGTCCGGGTGGCGCGCTTTCAACTCGGCGATGATGCGCTTGGCGGGGTCAAGGGCAAAGCGGTCGAACGCCTCGCCCTTCAAGGAGCCCGCCCACGAATCGAACAGCTTCACCACCTCGGCCCCAGCCTTCACCTGCATGTCGAGGTATTCGATCGTGCCATCGGTGATCAGGTCGATAAGGGCTTCGAAAACCTCGGGATTTTCCATCCGCAGCTTGTGCGCGGGGGCCTGGTCGGGCGTCCCGCGACCTGCGATCATGTAGGTCGCCACGGTCCAGGGCGCGCCCGCAAACCCGATCAGCGTGGTCTCTTTCGGCAGTTCCGCCGCCAGAATCTTCACAGTCTCGTAGACCGGCGACAGCGTCTCGTGGATGTCATCCTTGCCCTTCATCGGGGCCATTCCGGCCGCATCGGTGATGGTCGAAAGCCGCGGGCCTTCGCCGGTCACAAACCACAGATCCGCGCCAAGTGCTTGCGGCAACAGCAGAATATCCGCGAACAGGATGGCTGCATCGAAGCCGAAGCGGCGGATTGGCTGCAACGTCACCTCGGCAGCAAGCTCAGGGTTATAGCACAGCGACAGAAAGTCGCCCGCCTGCGCGCGCGTGGCGCGATACTCGGGCAGATAGCGCCCGGCCTGCCGCATCAGCCATACGGGCGGCACATCCATCGCCTCTCCCGCAAGGCTGCGGAGCAATTTTTTCTTGTCGGGCATTGGACTTGTCCTCAGGGTCATCTTGCGGGTCTTGGCACTCACCCTAAAAGTGTTCATTGGTATACTGTTGTCAACCCAAGTTGACACAACGAGAGAGGCCCCATGAGTATCGACCTGCCCACCCCCTCCGCCCCGCTGCGCATCGGCACCAGAGGCTCACCTTTGGCCCTGGCTCAGGCGCGGGAAACCCGTGGCCGCCTGATGGCGGCGTTCGACCTGCCCGAGGCGGCGTTCGAGATTGTCGTCATCAAGACGACGGGCGATGACCGGACCCTGATCGACGCGGATGTGGCGTTGAAGACATTGGGCGGCAAGGGCTTGTTCACGCGGGAGATTGAGGACGACATGTCGTCGGGCAAGATCGATATCGCGGTGCATTCGATGAAGGACATGCCGACGCTGCAACCCGACGGGCTGATGCTGGATTGCTACCTCCCGCGCGAGGATGTGCGCGACGCCTTCGTGTCCCTCGGGCACGAAAGCCTTGCGGCATTGCCTCAGGGGGCGGTGGTCGGTTCCTCCAGCCTGCGGCGGCGCGCGCAACTGATGGCAAGGCGACCCGATCTGCGCGTGGTGGAATTCCGCGGCAATGTGCAGACCCGGATGAAGAAATTGGGCGACGGGGCGGCCGATGCGACCTTCCTTGCCATGGCGGGCCTGCGGCGGCTGGGCATGGACGAGGTTGTGCGGACGGCGATTTCCGTCGAGGACATGATGCCAGCGGTGGCTCAGGGTGCCATCGGAATCGAGCGGCGGGTGGATGACATGCGCGCGGCGGCGATGCTGGAGGCGATCCATCACGGGCCGACCGGGCAGCGGCTGGCGGCAGAACGCGCGTTCCTCAAGGGGCTGGACGGTTCGTGCCAAACACCGATTGCAGGGCTGGCCGAGCTTGACGGCGGCACGATCCGCCTGCGGGGCGAGATCCTGCGGCCCGATGGGTCCGAGGTGCTGACGGATGATCGCCACGCGCCGGTCGAGGATGGCGCGGCGCTTGGCCTTGCCATGGCCGCCGACCTGCGCGCCCGCGCGGGCGCGGGCTTCTTCGACTGGCACTGACGCCCGCGCGGGCGGGCGCCAATCCCTTGAAAGGGATTGGTCAGATCCTTGAAAGGATCTGGCGCCCGTTGCCCTGCAGCGCACCCCATGGCATGGTCCGCAAAACCGCAGTAAGGCAGGCGCCCCCATGCAGATCGATGAGACCGGCCTTCAGGGCCTGCTGGTTCTGACCCCGCCGCGCTTTGGCGACGCGCGGGGATTCTTCAGCGAAACCTACAATTCCGCGCGTCTGGCCGAGCGCGGCATCACCACCGCATTCGTTCAGGACAATCACTCGCTGTCGGCGGAAGCCGGCACCATTCGCGGTCTGCACTTTCAGGGCCCGCCCCATGCGCAGGCCAAGCTGGTGCGGTGCGGGCGCGGGCGATTGTTCGACGTTGCCGTCGATATCAGGCAGGGCTCGCCGACCTACGGCAAGTGGTTCGGGATCGAACTGACCTTCGAGAATGGCCACCAGCTGCTGGTCCCCGCAGGCTTTGCACACGGTTTCGTCACGCGCGAGCCGGGGACCGAGATCATCTACAAATGCAGCGATTTCTATGCGCCGGAGACGGAGGGGGCCCTTGCGTGGGACGACCCCGATATCGGGATCGACTGGGGCCTGACCGGCACCCCGATCCTGTCGGGGAAGGACGCGCAGGCGGGCCGTCTTGCGGATCTTGAAAGCCCCTTCACCTTTGAGGCCGCGTGATGAAGATCCTGATCACCGGCGGCGCCGGCTTCATCGGCTCGGCCGTGGTGCGGTTGGCGGTGGCGCGTGGGCATGAGGTCATCAACCTCGACGCGCTGACCTATGCCGCCTGTCTCGACAACGTGGCCTCCGTCGCGTCCTCCAACCTCTATACGTTCGAGCAGGCCGATATCCGCGACCGGGAAGCGCTCGATACAATCCTCGCGCGCCACCAACCCGACGCCATCCTGCATCTGGCCGCCGAGTCCCATGTCGACCGCTCCATCGACGGTCCGGGAACCTTCATCGAGACCAACATCACCGGGACCTATACCCTGCTGGAAGCTGCCCGTGCATATTGGGAAGCGCGCGGCAGGCCCGATGACTTCCGCTTCCACCATGTCTCGACCGACGAGGTATTCGGCACGTTGGGTGAAACCGGCCTGTTCACCGAAGACAGCCCCTATGCGCCCAACAGCCCCTATTCCGCATCGAAGGCGGCGTCGGACCATCTGGTCCGCGCGTGGGGAGAGACCTATGGCCTGCCGATCCTGCTGACGAATTGTTCCAACAATTACGGGCCTTACCATTTCCCGGAAAAGCTGATCCCTGTGGTGATCCTGAAGGCCCTCGCCGGTCAACCGATCCCGGTCTACGGCAAGGGCGAGAACATCCGCGACTGGCTCTATGTCGAGGATCACGCCGATGCGCTGCTCTGTGTACTGGAAACCGGCGCGGTCGGGCGCAGCTACAACATCGGCGGCCATAACGAGCGGCGCAATATCGACCTTGTCCACACGATCTGCACCCTGCTGGATGAACGTCGGCCCGAAGCCGCGCCCCATGCGCGGCTGATCACCTTCGTCACCGATCGCCCGGGTCACGACCTGCGCTATGCCATCGACGCCAGCCGCATTCAGGCGGAACTTGGCTGGAAACCGTCGGTCACCGTGGACGAAGGGCTGGCAAGAACCGTCGACTGGTTTCTTGCCAACGAGGAGTGGTGGCGGGCCCTGCAGGCCCGTGACGGGGTGGGACAGCGGTTGGGGACCAAGGCATGAAGCTGATCGCCTTTGGCCAGACCGGGCAGGTGGCCCGCGAACTGGCGGCCTTGGGGGTGCAGACCGTTGGCCGGGCAGAGGCCGATCTGACCGATCCACAGGCCTGCGCCGATCTGATCGCGCGGTCCGATGCGCAAGGCATCATCAACGCCGCCGCCTACACCGCCGTCGACAAGGCCGAGGCTGAGGAGGCATTGGCCCACGCGATCAACAGTGCGGCACCCGGTGCCATGGCGCGGGCCTGTGCGGCGAAGGGAATACCTTTCGTCCAGATCTCGACCGATTACGTCTTTGACGGTTTGGGCACCAATGCCCGCCATCCGGGTGACTCGACTGGCCCGCTGGGCGCCTATGGCCGCACCAAGCTGGCGGGGGAGGAGGCCGTGCGCGAAGCGGGCGGTGCCTCCGCGATCCTGCGCACAAGCTGGGTCTTTTCCGCCCATGGCGCGAATTTCGTCAAGACGATGCTGCGCCTTGGCGCCACCAGGGACAGCCTTTCCGTGGTTGCCGACCAGATCGGTGGCCCGACCCCGGCGCGCGCCATTGCTGCAGCCTGCGTGACCATTGCCCGAACCTTGCATGAGACGCCCGAAACCGCCGGCACCTACCATTTCGCAGGGGCACCCGACACGTCCTGGGCCGAATTCGCCCGCGCGATCTTTGCGGTGGCGCGGTTGGATTGCGAGGTGACCGACATCCCCTCGAGCGCCTATCCGACGCCCGCAAAGCGCCCGCTGAATTCGCGTCTGGATTGCAGCACGACGCAGGCCGTCTTCGGGATCGCGCGCCCCGATTGGCGCGCAGCGCTGGCCGAGGTGGTTGGGGAATTGGCGCAGGGCGCCTAGCGCTTAAGCGGCCTTTAACCGTTCATGTGCATCCCTCGAGCATGGCCGATCAGATTGGCAAGCGTCAGGGAACGCGGTAGGTCCGATCAACGGTCACGGTAACGGAGGCGCACGCACATGACGCGCAAGGGGATCATTCTCGCAGGCGGATCGGGGACAAGATTGTTCCCGGTGACGATGGGCGTATCGAAGCAACTGCTGCCGATTTACGACAAGCCGATGATCTATTATCCGCTGTCGGTCCTGATGCTGTCGGGGATCCGCGACATCGCGGTTATCACCACGCCCACCGATCAGGCACAGTTCCAGCGCACTTTGGGCGATGGCAGCCAGTGGGGGCTGAGCCTGACCTATATCGCGCAGCCCTCGCCCGATGGTCTGGCACAGGCCTATCTGCTGGCCCGCGATTTTCTGGATGGCGCGCCTTCGGCGATGGTGCTGGGCGACAACATCTTCTTCGGTCACGGGTTGCCGGAAGTTCTGGCTACCGCTGATGCTAATATGCAGGGCGGCACGGTCTTCGGCTACCACGTGACCGACCCGGAGCGGTATGGCGTCGTCGATTTCAGCGCCGATGGCACGGTCAGGTCCATTGTCGAAAAGCCCGCAAAGCCCGCGTCGTCCTATGCGGTCACCGGCCTCTATTTTCTCGATGGCAGCGCGCCGGTCCGGGCCGCCGCCGTCACCCCCTCGGCGCGGGGCGAGCTGGAGATTACCAGCTTGCTGGAAAGCTACCTTTCAGACGGTCTGCTGACGGTGGAGCGGATGGGGCGCGGCTTTGCCTGGCTGGATACCGGGACCCATGAAAGCCTGCTGGATGCCGGAAATTTCGTGCGCACCCTGACGCGTCGGCAGGGATTGCAGGTCGGCTCGCCCGACGAGATCGCCTTTGCGGCAGGCTGGATTGACAGCGACGGTCTCGCCAAACGCGCGGCGCTGTTCGCCAAGACGGAATATGGCCACTACCTGTCCGCGCTGTTGAAGGGATAAGGGCCGCCGTGCTGCGCAGATTGCATGCCCTCTATCTGCGCTATGCGGCGGTTCATGCGGATCGGCTATCCGGTATGCCCATCGGCCCTTATGGCCGCCGGATCGGGCAGGTGGAGCGGGTCGAACGGCTTGGCGAAGAGATCATCCTGAGCGGATGGGCCGACGCGGCGCACCTGCGCCTGACATGGCGGGGGGGTGAGGTTTCGGGCGTGCCAGATATCCACCGCGCCGATGTGTTCGCGCGGCGCGGCGGAAGGTCGGAATGCGGCTTCCGGCTGATCGCGCCTGTGACAGCGCGTGGCGTGGTATTGTGGGTGGAACTGGCGGGTGGCACAGCCTTGCAGGTCGACATCCGGCACCCGTCCGACGATCCCGGCCCGCTCGCCCATCGCCGGATGCAGCGCGCCTTCCTGCGCGATCTGGTCCGCGCTTCGCCGGTCCTTCTGCGCCATGTCCTGTCGCCAAGCGACCGGACCCGAACCGCCATCAAGCGGGCGTTGCGGCTTGACGGCGCGCGGCCCACGCCCGTGCTGGACGCCGGATGGTTTCAGCGGCAGGCCCAACCTCACGCGTCCGGGCCGATCACGATCATCCTGCCGGTCCACAACGCGCTTGACCTGCTGCGCGATTGCCTCGCCCGCGTGGAGGCGCATACCGACCTGCCATGGTCGCTGATCGTGGTGGAGGATGCCTCCACCGATCTGGCGCTGCGCCCTTGGTTGATACAATGGGCGCAGCGTCGGGCTGATCGCGTCACGGTTCTGACGCAGGATCGGAACCTCGGGTTTGTAGGGGCGGTGAATGAGAGCCTCGCCTTGGCCCAAGCTCGGGGAGGGGCGGGGCCGGTGGTCTTGCTGAACTCGGACGCGATGGTGCCTGCCGGTTGGGCCAGCCGCTTGACGGCTCCCCTGACGGATGCCTCGGTCGCGTCGGTCACACCGATGTCGAACGCCGCCGACGTGCTGTCGGTGCCCGCGATCGGCTCTGGCATGGCGTTGTTGGCGGGGGAGGGGGACGCGCTTGACGCCGTGGCGCGCGGCCTCGGCGCGATGCCCCTGCCGCTGATCCCCACCGGCGTGGGCTTTTGCATGGCCATGTCGCGGGACTGGTTGGCGCGGGTGCCCCGCCTCGATCCGGCTTTCGGGCGCGGCTACGGCGAAGAGGTGGATTGGTGCCAGAAGACAGCGGCACTTGGCGCAAGGCACCTTTGCCAACCGGGTCTGTTCGTCGAACATGTAGGGGGACAAAGCTTCGGCAGTGCCGAAAAGGCCGAAGCCCTGCGCCGCAGCGCCGCGCTGATTTCGCAGCGGTATCCGGCCTACGACGCCCGCGTGCAGGCCTTCATCGCGGCCGATCCTCTGGCAACGCCCCGTCTGGCGCTGGCAATTGCCCTGGCCGGGCTGCGCGCCGATCCGCTGCCGGTGTTCCTGGCGCATTCGCTTGGCGGCGGGGCGGAGGTTGCCCTTCAACGCGAGCTTGGCGCCAGTGCTGCCGCGATTGTCCTGCGCGTCGGGGGTCAGATGCGTTGGCGGATCGAGGTTCATGTCGGCGGACAAATCACGACAGGCCAGACCCACGACATCACGTGCCTGCGTGCCCTGCTGGCCCCGGTCGCAGCCCTGCGGCTGGTCTATTCCTGCGGTGTGGGCGATCCTGATCCGGTCACCTTGCCGAAGTCCCTCTTGTCCCTGCGCCGCACCGGCAAGGGCGACGTGGTTGAGATGCGCCTCCACGATTACTTCCCGATCTCTCCCGCCTATACCCTGTTGGGCGCACAGGCTTTTTCCGGCGTCCCGTCCCCCGATACCTCCGATCCAGCGCATGTCTGCCGGCGCGCCGATGGCTCTGCCGTGCCCCTTTCCCAATGGCGGGCGGCCTGGGGCGATCTGGTCAATGCCGCTCAGGAGGTGACCGTGTTCTCGGCAACCTCGCGCGAGTTGTTCCAACAAGCCTATCCGAACGCCCGCACGCGCCTTGCGCCGCATCCGATGCCATCTCATGTGCGTCGGACGCGCAACGGCGCGGCTGACACCATCGGCATCCTCGGCCACCTGAACCGCCAGAAAGGCGCGCTGGTCCTGCGCCAGATCGCGCGCCGGAACCCGTCGGTCCGGTTCATCCTCCTTGGCCTTGCCGACAGCGCCATCGCCCTGCCAGGCAACGTCAGAATCCATGGCGACTACCGGCCCGAGGATATTTCGGACCTGACCGAACACTACGGGATCAGCGGCTGGATCATGCCCGCGATCTGGCCCGAGACATTCTCCTTCGCCACACGCGAGGCCTTGGCGACCGGCCTGCCGGTGGCGGGCTTTGCCCTTGGCGCGCAGGGCGAGGCGCTGGAGGCTGCGCCGAACGGAACCGTGGTGGCGCTTGATCCACAAGACACGATGGCCCAACGCTTGTTCGACGCGCTCAGAACGGATCAGGCGCGGAACGGAACCCTGAATGCGCCCCTGCGACAGGACGCGGCGCCGCCCGTCGCAGGCTGGCGCGGCCAAGCCTACCTCAGGCGCATGCCGGTCTTGGCATCGAAGAAATAAGCATCGGCCACATCGAACGCGATCCCGGCCGTGCTTCCCGAAGGTGGCGCGCTCTGGTCATGGGATTCCACCACCAACCGTGTGCCGTCGGCGGCATGGACATAGTGATAGCTGACCCCGCCCAACCGCTCGGACAGATCGACCCGATGAGTGTCCCCCTCGGTCAGCCTCATCTTGTTGGGGCGCAGACCCACAATCACCGGACCCGCATCCACAAGGCTGAGGGGGGCGCGCAACGCCTCGCCGCCAAGGCCCGGCACGGTGATCGACCCTGCGGCATGGACACCGTCGAAGAAGTTCATCGCAGGGCTGCCAATGAAACCCGCCACAAATTTGTTGTCGGGATCGTTGTAGAGGTCGAGGGGCGCGCCGACCTGCTCGATATGGCCTGCGCGCAGCACGACGATCTTGTCAGCCAGCGTCATCGCCTCGACCTGATCGTGGGTGACATAGACCATCGTGGCACCGATCTCCTTGTGCAGGCGCGCGATTTCCACGCGCATCTCCACCCGCAATTCGGCATCGAGGTTGGAGAGCGGCTCGTCGAACAGGAATACCTCGGGCCCGCGGACGATGGCGCGTCCGATGGCGACGCGCTGGCGTTGCCCGCCCGACAGCGCCTTGGGTTTGCGCGCAAGGTAGTCGTCAAGCTTCAGGATGCGCGACGCCTCGGCAACCTTGGCGGTGATCTCGGCCTTGGGGACACGGTTCATCTTCAGGCCGAAGCCCATGTTCTCGGCCACCGTCATGTGAGGATAAAGCGCGTAGGTCTGGAACACCATCGCCACACCGCGCTGCGCCGGGTCGGCGTGGGTCACATCGCGCCCGCCGATCTGGACCGAGCCTTCGCTGGTCTCCTCCAGCCCCGCGATCATCCGCAGCAGGGTGGACTTGCCGCAACCGGAGGGGCCGACAAAGACGCAGAATTCGCCATCCGCGACCGTCAGGTCGATGCCGTGGATCACCTCGGTCTGGCCATAGCGTTTGATGACGTCGTTCAGTTGCAGACCCGACATGGGATGTCCTTTCGGTTATTCGGCAGCATCGGGAAAGCGCCAGTCCTGCGCCTCCCGTGCGATATGGGAAACGGCTGCGTGGATCAGCGGCAGGTGGGCATCGAGACCGCTCAAACTGGTGCGTTCGGTGGACGAGGTGACGGACACCGCCCCCAGCACCCGACCCGCCCGCGTGCGAACCGGAACGGCGACGCAGATGATGCCCGGCTCATGCTCTTCCCGGTCATAGGCGTGGCCGCGCGCGGCGATAAGGCCCAGTTCGGCGCGCAATTCCTCGGGCGTGGAATAGGTATTGGCGGTGAAGCAATGATAGCTTTGCTGGCGCAGGATCGGGGCCAGTTCCGCCTCGGGCAAGAAGGCGATCATCGCCTTGCCGACGCCCGTGCAATAGGCGGGCGCCACCTTGCCGGCCTGCGAATACATCCGCAGCGGATCGCGGGCGTTGATCTTGTCGACATATAGGACCTGCCCACCGTCCAGTTGCGCAAGGTGGATGGTTTCACCGACGGCGGCGGACAAGGCCTCCAGATAGGGCCGCGCGACGGGCGCGAGCGAGGTGCTTTGCCACGCCGCATGGGCCAGCCGCACAAGGCGCAAGCCGGGGGCATAGGTCTGGCGGTCGGGGTCGTAGGTCAGCATCGATTGCTTGGTCAGCACCTGCACCAGCCGGTAGAGCGTGGCTTTGGGATAGGGGCTGTCGGCCAGCAACTCGCCAAAGCGGATCGGCCGCCCGAACGATGCCACGGCGTCCAGAACGGCCAGTGCCTTGCCGACGGTTCCCTCGCCATTCTCGCCGCTATCGCTGGCCACGGCCAACCCTCCCGTTGTCTCGCCGCATGATGTCTCCCGCACCACCCGACGCTGCGCGGGTTTTGGAGAACCGCACCGCGCTTTGCTGTTGACAAGCCTAGGCCCATTCAGCGTAGGATTTCAACATAAGAAACTAAGTTCCACATAATGGAACTAAAACTGACGCGATCCTAGGGAGGAAACCATGCGATCCATCTTCAAAACCGGCGCTGCGGCGCTGGCAACTGTTACCATGCTTTCCGGCGCGGCCTTTGCCGACGCCCATACCGATGGCGTGCTGGAAGGCACGCTGCGCATCTTCTCGGACATGTCGGGCCCGGCCCCGAGTGCGGCCATCGAGGATATGGTTGCCCGTTTCGGGGCGCTGCATCCCGATCTCGAGGTCGAACTGACAGTGATCGACCGCGAGGGTTACAAGACCCAGATCCGCAACTTCCTGCAGGCGAACCCGCCGGATGTGGCCAACTGGTATGCCGGCAACCGCATGGCGCCCTATGTGGAAGCGGGCCTGTTCCTCGATATCTCCGATCTTTGGGTCGAGGGTGGTTTGACGGAATCGCTTGCCTCGACAATGTCGGCGTTGACGATGAACGGCTCCCAGTGGGGCGTGCCCTACACCTACTACCAGTGGGGTATCTACTACCGCGAGGATATCTTCGCCGAGCTTGGCCTGACCGCCCCCACGACCTGGGAAGAAGAGCTTGCCAACTGCCAGGTCATCGTCGATTCGGGCCGCGCCTGCTATGCCATCGGCACCAAGTTCCTTTGGACCTCGGGCGGCTGGTTCGACTACGTGAACATGCGCACCAACGGCTATGAATTCCACATGGCCCTGACTGCGGGCGAGATCCCGTGGACCGATGACCGGGTCCGTCAGACATTCGCCAACTGGCAGCAGTTGATCGACATGGGCGGCTTCATCGACGGACACGAGAATCTCGATTGGCAAGAAGCGCTTCCCCTCGTCGCCAACGGCGAGGCCACGGCCTACCTGATGGGCAACTTCGTGGTGGCCCCGATGCGGGATGCCGGTCTGACCGACGACATGCTGGGCTTCTACCAGTTCCCCTCGATCAACCCCGACGTCGCCATGGCGGAAGACGCACCGACCGACACGTTCCACATCCCCGCCGGGGCCGAGAACGTCGAGGCCGCCCGCGCCTTCCTGCTGTTCGTCACCTCGGCAGAGAACCAGACGATCATCAACGGACCCGATCTGTTGGGCCAGTTGCCGGTCAACTCCGGTTCCAGTGTGGCGGATGACGAGTTCCTGGCTGCGGGCTTCGACATGCTGTCGAACTCTGCCACCGGGGGCATCGCCCAGTTCTTCGACCGCGACGCACCGGCCGAAATGGCGCAGGTCGCTATGCAGGGCTTCCAGCAGTTCATGGTTGATCCGGCGCAGCTTGAAGCGATCCTGGCGATCCTGGAACAGACCCGTCAGCGGGTCTACTGATCCCGGACTGATCCGCCGGGGCGGGCGTGCCTTGCCCGCCCCGGTCTTTTCCGCCCGCGCGCAGGCTTGATTTGCGGGACGTGGCACCCGGTTTCCGCGCACCACGCGACCTGCCCGCCAAGCCGCGCTGCCATCCCGAGGGCACTGAACAGGAGGAGCGGTCCGATGACCACCACCGCCACCCATGCCGCGACCCGCGAGGCGCCAGCGCGCCGCCGTCGCATCAGCCAGCAGACGATCACGCCATGGCTGTTCCTGCTTCCCGCGTTCCTGTTCTTCGCGACCTACGTGATCGTCCCGATCTTCCAGAGCTTCAATATCTCGTTCTACGACTGGAACGGGCTTTATCGCCCCGATGGCACATCGACCGCCGAATATGTCGGGCTGGAGAATTACCGGCTCCTCTGGACCGACCCGTTCTTCTGGACATCGCTGCGCAACAACGTGGTGTGGCTGTTGATGTTCCTGCTGGCGATCCCTGCGGGCCTCTTCATCGCGCTGTTCCTGAACCAGTCGGTTCCCGGCATGCGGCTCTACAAGTCGCTGTTCTTCTTCCCTTTTGTCCTCAGTCAGGTTGTGGTCGGACTGGTCTTCTCATGGTTCTACCTGCCCAATTCGGGCCTTCTGGACCAGATCCTGATGGGCCTTGGCATTACCAGCAGCCCGATGAACGTGCTGGGCAGCACCCAGACCGCGACCTATGGCATCATCGCCGCCGGCCTCTGGCCGCAGACGGCCTACTGCATGATCCTGTATCTGACCGGCCTGAACGCCGTCGATCCCGAACAGATCGAGGCCGCCCGGCTCGACGGTGCCAAGGGGCCTCGGATGCTGTGGTATGTCGTGCTGCCGCAACTCTGGCCCGCAACCTTCATTGCCATCGTCGTCACCGTCATCGGCGCGCTCAGGTCGTTCGACCTGATCAGCGTGATGACCGATGGTGGCCCCGGCTTCTATTCGACCAGCGTACTGGCCTTCTACATGTGGGACGTGGCGCTGTCGGAATTCGGCTTCCGCATGGGCTATGGCTCGGCCATCGCGGTCGTGCTGTTCCTGATCATGATGGTCTATATCGGCAGCTTCCTCTGGAAGATCTGGCGCGACGAGCGGAGGGTCTGAGGCCATGTTTCCCCGTCCGATCCAGCAATACCCGGCTCCGGTCCGTGCCGCCTACCAGACGATGCTGCCCTTCGTGCTGATCGTGTGGCTGCTGCCACTTCTGGCGGTGATGTGGTTCTCGATCCGACCCGGCACCGATTTCACCCTGGGCAATTTCTGGGGTGTGCCGTCGAGCTTCGAGGGCGTCGCCAACTACGGCTTGGTCCTTACCGGATCGGACATGCCGCGCTACCTGTGGAACTCGGTGATGATCACGGTGCCGACGATGTTTGGCGCGGTTGCGCTGTCCTGCATGACGGGCTTTGCCCTTGGCGTCTACCGGTTCAAGGGCAACATCCTGATCTTCTTCATGTTCGTCGCGGGCAACTTCGTGCCGTTCCAGATCCTGATGGTTCCGGTGCGCGACCTGACATATCAGTTCGGCCTCTACGACACCCGCACCGGGCTGGTCCTGTTCCACATCGCGTTCCAGACAGGGTTCTGCACGCTCTTCATGCGCAACTTCATCCGCGCCCTTCCGCGCGAATTGATCGAGGCGGCGCGCGTCGAAGGCGTTGCCGAATGGCGGATCTTCTGGTTCGTCGTCCTGCCCCTGATGCGGCCCGCCATCGCGGCATTGTGCGTGCTGATCTTCACCTTCGTCTGGAACGATTACTTCTGGGCCGTTGTCCTGACGCAAAGTCCGTCATCGCAGCCCGTCACGGCCGGCATCACCTCGTTCAATTCGCAATACCGCGCGATGTATCACCTGATGAGTGCTGGCAGCATCGTCGCCGCCATCCCGCCGGTGGCGATGTTCTTCCTGATGCAGAAGCACTTCATCGCCGGCCTCACATTGGGCGCGGTGAAGTGATGGACGGCACATCGACGCGCACCATCCGCACATGGCGGATCGATGATGGCGGACGCCAGACCCTGGTGCTGTCGGCCAATGCCGACCGTCTGCCGCAGGTGGTCTATTGGGGCGCGCCCTTGCCCGCGCACGAAGACCTTCCCGCGTTGCACGCCGCCCATGTGCTTGATGTGACAGGCGGCATGCTGGACGAGAACCCCGACCTGTCCCTGTCGCCCGAGGCCATCCGATCCTTCCCCGGCCAGCCCGGCCTCGTGCTGCACGATGGCGATGGCACCCCACTGTTGCCGATGTTCAGCTTTGACCACGAGGATCGGGGCGCGGCGGGACTGGTCCTTGCCTATGCCGACAAGGCTCATGGCCTGACCCTGACCCTCTCGTTCCGTGCCGATGCCGCCACTCACATCATCACGGCCCAAACCACCCTCGACGCCACGCGCCCTGTGCGCCTGCACTGGCTGGCCGCACCCGTCCTTCCCGCGCCGCAGCAATCGAGTGAGATGATCGATTTCTCGGGCCGCTGGACGGGTGAGTTCGTGCCCAACCGCACACCGTGGTCGCCCGGCATCCGCACACGGGAAAGCCGCACGGGCCGCTCTGCGCATGAGCATTTTCCCGGCCTTCTGATCCCGTGCACCGGCTGCACCAACACGCACGGCGAGGCTTACGGCTTCCATTACGGCTGGTCCGGTGGCCACAGGATGATCGCCGAGGAGCTTCCCGATGGTCGGCGTCAGGTCCAGTTCGGAAACGCCTCCGGTACCGAGCTTCAGGCAGCAACGCATTTCGAAAGTGCGCCGCTCTATATCACCTATTCCCGCACCGGCCTGAACGGCTGCGCGGTCAGCTTCCAACGTCACCTGCGCGACCGCATCGTGACATGGCCGAGGCCCGATGCCCCACGTCCGGTGCATTACAATTGCTGGGAGGCGGTCTATTTCGACCACAAGCTTCCCATCCTGAAGGACATCGCCACCCGCGCCGCTGACCTCGGCGCGGAACGCTTCGTGCTCGACGATGGGTGGTTCGGACACCGCGACAACGATACCAGCAGCCTTGCCGACTGGACCATCGACGCCCGCAAATACCCCGACGGCCTTGCGCCTCTGATCGACCATGTCCTGAGCCTCGGCATGAGTTTCGGCCTCTGGTTCGAGCCCGAGATGATAAACCCCGACAGCGATACCTACCGCGCCCATCCGGATTGGGCGTTGGGCGCACCCGACCAGACGCTGGGACGCCAGCAGATGGCGCTGAACATGGCGCTGCCGGAGGTGCGCGATTACCTCTACGACAGGATTGCCGCGATCCTTTCCGCGAACGCGATCGACTACATCAAATGGGACCACAACCGCGTGCTGCCCACGCCCGACGCCGATCAGACGCGCGGCACCTATATGCTCCTCGGCCGCCTGCGCGCCGACTTTCCGCAAGTGGAGATCGAAAGCTGTGCCAGCGGCGGCGGCCGCATCGACTTCGGCATCCTGCAGCGCACCCAGCGTGTCTGGCTGTCGGACAGCAACGATGCGCTCGAACGCCTGCGCATCCAGCACGACGCCGCCTGTTTCCTGCCCATGGCCGTCACCGGATCGCATGTCGGGCCGCGCCGTTGCCACACCTCTGGCCGCGTTTTCGACATGGCCTTCCGTGCCTGGGTCGCCGCACAGCGCCATATGGGTTTCGAGATGGACCCGCGGGAACTGGACGAACGGGAAGCCGCCATCCTGCGCGAGGTCACGGCGTGGTGGAAGGCCAACCGCGACTGGATGCGCAACGCCGATATCCTGCGCCTCGACAGCGCCGACCCCGCGGTGATCGCCGAGCAGCAGATGGCCCGCGACGGCGCGCGTTTCGTCGTGTTCGCCGGCAAGGCCGCGACCTCTGCCCAGATCCTGCCGCGCCCCTTGCGCCTGACCGGTC
Organism: Rhodobacterales bacterium; assembly: GCA_038324445.1. GTDB lineage: Bacteria > Pseudomonadota > Alphaproteobacteria > Rhodobacterales > Rhodobacteraceae > Gymnodinialimonas. The sequence continues at coordinate 26,115 of JBBQHZ010000034.1, forward strand.
TGGATGAGGCCTCGCGCTACCGCGTCACGCTGATAAACCGCCATGCGTCCCCAGGCCTCAGCCGTGGGATGCCCGCCCTCAAGGACGGCCCCATCGAGGTTTCGGGCGCGTGGCTGATGACCCATGGCCTGACCCTGCCATGGCATTTCCCCGATACGATGTGGGTGCTGGAAGGCCAACGACTATGAGTGAAATCACCGCGATCTACCCCGACCTTCAGGACGCGTCCGTCTTCATCACCGGCGGCGGGTCCGGCATCGGCGCGTCCCTGACCGAGGGTTTCCTGCGCCAGGGCGCCAAGGTCGCCTTCGTGCAACGCTCTGACGCGTCCGAATTCGCCGACGAGATGGCGGCCGCAACCGGCAACCGCCCCCTCAACCTGATCTGCGACATCACCGATATCGCGCAACTCAAGGCAGCCGTGGCGCAAGCCTCGGCCACCCACGGCACGGTGACGGTGATGGTCAACAACGCCGCCAACGATCAGCGGCACAATACTCTCGACGTCGATGAGGCGTTCTGGGACTGGTCCCAGAGCATCAAACTCAAGGCCTATTTCTTTGGCTGCCAGGCCGCGATCGAGGGAATGCGCGCCACCGGCGGATCGATCATCAACATGTCCTCCATCAGCTACATGATGGGCAATGCCGGCTACCCTGCCTACACCGCCGCGAATGGGGCGATCACCGCCATGACGCGCAGCCTTGCCCGCGAATTCGGTCCCGACGGCATCCGCGTCAACGCCTTGGCACCGGGATGGGTGCTGACCGCGAAGCAGTTGGAACTGTGGGCCAACCCCAAGGATCTGGCAGCGCATATGGAGCGCATGTGCCTGAAGGAACACCTCAAGCCCGAAGATATCGTCGGCGGCGTGCTGTTCCTTGCCTCCCGAACCTCCAGGGCGATGACCGGTCAGACGCTGGTGATCGACGGCGGTGTGGTGACGACCGGATGAATGCTGCAACCACATATGCCGATTGGATCGCCGTCGATTGGGGCACGACCCATCTGCGCGCCTGGGCGATGGTTGGCGATATGGCCCGGGCCGAGGCCTCCAGCGCGGATGGCATGGGCAAACTGGACCGCGACGGATTCGAACCCGCCCTTCTGCGCCTGATCGAGCCGTGGCTGGGCCAAGGCCGCACCCGCGTGATCGCGTGCGGCATGGCCGGCGCGCGGCAGGGCTGGTTCGAGGCACCCTACGTTGCCGTCCCCGCCAATCCCGCCTTGCTTGTGCCGGTCACCGTCCCGGCTCGCGACCCGCGCCTGAATGTGCAGATCGTGCCGGGCCTCAAGCAACTCAAACCCGCCGATGTGATGCGGGGGGAAGAGACCCAGATCGCCGGGTTCCTCAGTCAGACCCCCGATTTTGACGGAATCCTCTGCCTTCCCGGCACCCATTGCAAATGGGCGCATATATCGGCGCAGGAAGTCGTCAGTTTTCAGACCGCCATGACCGGGGAACTGTTTGACATGCTCGCCAAGACCTCGGTCCTGCGCCACTCGATCGGCCCCGAAGACGGCGATGAAGACGCCTTTGCCGAGGCGGTGTCCGACATCATCTCGCGGCCCGAAAGACTTGCCCAACGCCTGTTCGGCCTCCGCGCCGAGAATGTGTTGCAGAACCTGTCGCCCACGACGGCGCGCGCCCGCCTGTCCGGCTACCTGATCGGTGCCGAACTTGCCGCGACCAAGCCCTATTGGCTCGGCAGGGTTGTCGCCGTCGCAGGCACGCCCACGCTTGCAAACGCCTATGCCCGCGCGTTGGCGACACAAGGCGCGCAGGCTCAGATCCATGACGCCGCCCCCCTGACCCGCGCGGGCCTTGCCCGCGTCTACGCCGCCCTGACGGAGAGTGCCTGACATGTCTCGCCCCCTGATCGCCATCCTGCGCGGCATCACCCCGCCCGAGGCCGTGCCCATGGCAGAGGCATTGATCGCCGCCGGCATCGACCGAATCGAGGTGCCACTGAATTCGCCCCAACCGCTCGACAGCATCCGTGCCATGGTCGACGCCTGCGGCACCCGCGCCCTGATCGGTGCTGGCACCGTGCTGACCCCGCAAGATGTCCGCGCGGTCGCGGATGTCGGGGGAAAACTCATCGTCTCTCCCAATGCAGAGCAGAATGTTATAGAAGAAACCAAGCGTCTTGGCCTGCAGAGCTTTCCCGGCGTCCTTACTCCCACCGAATGCTTCTCGGCCCTCCATGCTGGTGCCGATGGCCTGAAGATTTTCCCCGCCAGCCTTGTCGGGCCCGGCGGCCTGAAGGCCATTCGCGCCATCCTGCCCCTCGGCACGCTGGTCTTTGCCGTCGGCGGCGCCGGGCCCGAGAACTTCGCGGAATGGCTGGCTGCCAGTGCCGATGGCTTCGGCATCGGCTCGTCCCTCTATGTCCCGGGCATGTCGATCGCTGACGTCGCAAAGCGCGCTGCAAGGTTGGTGGATGCCTACGACACCGCGACCAAGGGGGTTGCGATATGACGGTCGAGGTCTTCGATGATCGCGCCTGCCTGCTTGGCGAAGGACCGCTTTGGCATCCCTTGCGCAAGCAATTGTTCTGGTTCGATATAATGGGAAAGCGCCTGCTGACCCGCGATGCCGATGGCGCAGGGGAATGGCAATTCGACCGGCCCGTTTCCGCCGCCGGTTGGGTGGATGAGACCACGTTGCTGATCGCCTCGTCCCGCGATCTGTTCCTGTTCGATCTGCTTCGGGCGACCGAAACCCAGCTTGCGCCGCTTGAGGCCGATAACCCCCAAACCCGCAGCAACGATGGCCGCGCCGACCCCTTGGGTGGCTTCTGGATCGGCACCATGGGCCTCCACGCCGAACCGGCCGCAGGCGCCCTTTACCGCTACTATCGGGGCGAGGTTCGGCGGATCCGCGACGCCGTCAGCATTCCCAATTCGATCTGCTTCTCTCCCGATGCCTGCCACGCATATTTCGCCGATACCGCCGAACATCTCGTTTGGCGCTATACTCTTGACCCCGCCGGATGGCCCTCAGGCGCGCCAGAGATCTTCCTCGACCATCGCCAGACCAGCCTCAACCCCGACGGGGCCGTTATCGACGCCGAAGGCCGGTTCTGGTGCGCCGAATGGGGCGCGTCCCGCGTCGCCTGCTACGACATGAACCGAGTCCTTGTAGAAGAAATCGCCCTCCCGGTTCCGCAGCCGACCTGCCCTGCCTTCGGGGACGGTCACCTCTACATCACGTCCGCGCTGCAAGGCCTGCCCTCGGACGCGCTCGATGCCTCGCCGGAGTCCGGCAAGACCTTCCGCCTTGCCACGACGACCCAAGGGCAACCCGAGCACCAGGTCATCCCATGAGCCTGCAACGCACCCTTGGCACCTGCTACTACCCCGAGCATTGGCCCGAGGAACTCTGGGTCGAAGACGCGCGTCGCATGGCCGATCTCGGCCTCACATGGGTACGCATCGGGGAATTCGCGTGGAGCCGTCTGGAACCATCCCCCGACGACCTGCGCTTCGATTGGCTCGATCGTGCCATCGACACGCTGACCGCCCAGGGCCTCAAGGTCGTGCTCGGCACCCCCACCGCCACACCGCCGCGCTGGATGCTGGACCGTCACCGCGACATGCTGGCCGTCGATGTGCAGGGCCGCCCGCGCGGGTTCGGCTCTCGGCGACATTATTGCTTTTCACATGATGGCTACCGCGCCGAATCCGTCCGCATCACGCGCCTGCTGGCAGAGCGCTTCGGCACAAGCGTCGCCGCTTGGCAGACCGACAACGAATATGGCTGCCATGATACGGTCCACAGTTACTCCGACGCCGCGCGCCGCGCCTTTCGGGACTGGCTGGCACAGAAGTACCAATCCACCGATGCCCTTAACCGCGCCTGGGGCAACGTCTTCTGGTCGATGGACTACGACAGTTTCGACCAGATCGGCCTGCCGAACCTGACCGTCACCGAACCCAACCCGTCCCACGCGCTCGATTTTCGCCGCTTCTCCTCCGATCAGGTGGCGCGGTTCAACGGGGCGCAGGTTGCGGCGATCCGCGCCTTTTCCGACGCCCCGATCAGCCACAACTACATGGGGCGCATCGTGGAATTCGACCACTTCGCCACTGGCCGACAGCTCGACATCGCGACGTGGGACAGCTACCCCCTCGGCTTTCTGGAAGACCGCCTCGAAGAGTCGTCCGAGCATAAACGCCATTATGCGCGGCAGGGCGACCCCGATTTTCAGGCATTCCACCACGACCTCTACCGTGCCGTCGCGGCGCAAGCGCCTGACGCCCAGACGCCGCGCTGGTGGGTGATGGAACAACAGCCCGGCCCGGTGAACTGGGCCCCCTCCAACCCCGCGCCGCTGCCAGGCATGGTCCGCTTCTGGACGTGGGAGGCCTTCGCCCACGGCGCCGAATGCGTCGCCTACTTCCGCTGGCGCCAAGCGCCGTTTGCGCAGGAGCAATACCACGCGGGCCTCCTGCGCCCGGACAGCGTTGCGGCCGAGGCCTTCGCCGAGGCTGCGCAAGTCGCCAGCGAAATTACGGGCATGCCCGATGTCGAGCAAGCCCGGGCACCGGTAGCCCTCGTCTTCGACTACGCCGCCGCCTGGGCATGGGCCGTGCAACCCCAAGGCGCAGGCTGCGATTATTTCCGCCTCGTCTTCGAGTTCTACCGAGGCTTGCGCAAACTCGGCCTCAGCGTCGATATCCTGCCGCCCGACGCTGCCAGTCTTGATGGCTACAAACTCACCCTGATCCCCGGCGCGATCACCCTTGCCGCGCCGATGAAAGCCGCCATCGCCGCGGTCGAGGGACAAGTCATCCTCGGTCCCCGTACCAACGCCAAAACCACCAATCTCGCCATCCCCGTTCCCCTGCCGCCTGCCATCGCGGGCCTTGATGTCACCATCTCGCGCGTAGAAACCCTGCGCCGCGACATGCCGGTGCCGTTGCAACAGGGCGGCTCGGTCGGCCTCTGGCTGGAACAGATCGAGACTACGGAGCGCGTTGTCGAGGCCACAACCACCGGCGCCCCCATCCTCGTTCAGAACGTCAACCGCAGCTATCTGGCCGCCTGGCCCGACCCCATCGCCTTGGCCCGCATCCTCAGCCGCGTCGCCTTGGCCGCTGGCCTCAAAGTGCACGACCTGCCACCGGATATCCGCCTCCGCGACACGGGACAAACCCGCTTCATCTTCAACCACGGACCGGAACCCGTCCTCTACGACGGTACACCCATCCCCGCCGCCGGGGTGGTCTGGGCGCGGACCTGATCCCATTCACATGGGCGAAAAACTCTCGGGGGGGCCGCCCTTGGGCGGTGGGGGGCAGACAGCC
>JBBQHZ010000035.1:0-31220 GCA_038324445.1 Rhodobacterales bacterium
CCGGCCAGGATCGCGTGGCCCTGTTCGATATTCACCCGCACCTCGTTCTCCAGCCCATGGCGTTTGAGGAAACCATACACCGTCGCCACGTCGTAGTCATACTGGTGCTTGGAGGGTTCCTGTGGCTTCGGTTCCACGAGAATCTGGCCCTTGAAGCCGATCTTGTACTTGTGCTCGACCACAAGGTTCAGGAACCGCCCCATCTGGGCGTCCTCCTGCGCGAGGTTGGTGTTGAGCAGGGTTTCATATCCCTCGCGCCCGCCCCACAGGACGTAGTTCTCGCCGCCAAGGCGTTGGGTCGCCTCGAGGCAGGATTTCACCAGCGCCCCGGCATAGGCGAAGACATCGGGATCGGGGTTGGTGGCGGCACCCGCCATGAAGCGGCGATTGCCCGTCAAGTTGGCGGTGCCCCACAGAAGCTTGACTCCGGTTTCCGCCATCTTGCCCTCGAAATGATCGCAGATCGTCATCAGATCGCGGTGATTTTCGGCATAGCTTTCGCGGTCGGGGCGGACATCGAAATCGTGGAACGTGAAATAGGGCACGCTCAGAAGCGCGAACATCTCGAACGCTACATCGGCCTTCAGCCGGGCAAGGTCCATCGTGTCGGCGGGAAACCACGGGCGCTGGAATGTCTGCCCTCCGAAGGGGTCGGTGCCGGGCCACACGAAGCTGTGCCAGTAGCAGACCGCAAAGCGCAGATGGTCCTGCATCGTCTTGCCCATCACCACTTCGTTCGCATCATAGTGCCGGAAGGCGAGGGGGTTGGTGCTGTCGGGCCCCTCAAAGGCGATGGGATCGGTAGAGCCGAAAAATCCGGTGGTCATGTCAGGGCTGCCTTCAGGTTGGGATAAAGGGCACGGTAACGTGCATATTGGGCGTCGTAGGCGTCGCGCAGGTCGGCGCGGGGATCGATGGTGTGGGCGATCGCGGGGCGGGTCATCACCTGCGCCACGGGCAGGCCGCAGGCCGCCATGGCGAGGCGCACCGCGCCCATCGCTGCGCCGAATTCGCCATCCGCGGGCACCTGCATCGGCAGGTTCAGGATCGTGGCAAGGCTTTCCAGCCAGAAACGCGACCGCGTGCCGCCGCCGATGGCAAGCACGCGGTCGAGATTGGCCCCTGTCGCCGTCAGCGCCGCCAGCGAATCTCGTTGGGCGAAGCACACCCCCTCCATCACCGCGCGGGTCAGCGTTGTGGCGTCGCTGGCGATGTCGAGCCCGACCAGCGCGCCGCGGATGGTGGCGTCGTTGTGGGGTGTCCTCTCGCCGGAAAGGTAGGGCAGGAACAGAACGCCGGACGGGCCGCTGAGGGTGTCGGGCAGGCGTTCGGCAAGGGCCTGGGGCGTCTCGTCCACCGTCCGGGCCAGCCAGTTCAGGCAATCCGTCGCGGCCAGCGTGACGCCCATCTGATACCATTTGCCGGGAACGGCATGGCAGAAAGTGTGCACCGCCGTCGCGGGATCGGGGGCAAAGTGGTCGCGGGCGGCCAGAAGCACGCCCGATGTGCCAAGCGAGACGAACCCCTCGCCTTCCGCCATGCAGCCCACGCCGCACGCCGCCGCGGCATTGTCGCCGCCGCCGCCCGCAATCACGACCGGATGGGCGATGCCCCACTCGGCGCGCAATTCGGTGCGCAAGGTGCCCGCCACGTCGGTGCCTTCGACCAGACGCGGCATCTGATCGGGACGCATGTGGCCGGCCGCCAGCAAGACCTCGGACCACGCGCGCGCGCCCACATCAAGCCACGTCGTCCCGGACGCATCCGACATCTCCGAGATATGTTCGCCGCTCAACCAGAGCCGGAGGTAATCCTTTGGCAGCAACACCTTGGCAATCTTTGCAAAGATCTCGGGTTCATGGTCCTCGACCCAGCGCAGCTTGGGCGCGGTGAAGCCCGGAAAGACGATATTGCCGGAAAGCGCCTGCACCATTGGCACGGCATCAAGGGCCTTTGCCTCGGCCGCAGCGCGGGTGTCGTTCCACAAGATGCAGGGGCGCAGCACGCGGTCCTCGGCATCCAGAAGGGTCGCGCCGTGCATGTGGCCCGACAGGCCGATCGCGCGTATCGCGGTAAAGGCGGCGCCGTGCGCGCTGCGCAGCGCGTCGATCGCGCTGCGGCAACTGGCGATCCAGTCTGCCGGATCCTGCTCGCTCCATCCCGGCGCGGGATGGCTGACGCCGTGATCGGCCTGGGCCGTGCCCACCAGCGTGCCATTGCCATCGACAAGCACCGCGCGCAGGCCCGACGTGCCCAGATCCAGTCCGAGATACATATTCCCCCCTGCATCCACGCCAGAGGGGATGCGGTATTATTTTATCTTGTAAAAAAATTATGCAACCGCTGGAAAGAGTCAACTCTTTTTTGGGCTGCCAAGGCCGTGGTCATCGGGGTTGAAGCTGGGTTGTCGGGAGGCTGGGTATAAGGATCGGCCATGACCCGGTGGGCAGATTGATCCGGGCAAGCCCGCAAACACATGCTCTAGCTGGGAGGTTGGTAGGCCCGGCAGGACTTGAACCCGCAACCAAAGCGTTATGAGCGCTCTGCTCTAACCAATTGAGCTACAGGCCCCCGATCACGCGGCAAGACCTATCAGAGCCTCAAGCCGGTTGAAACACCCAACACGAGCGTTGCGGCGCGGGCGCGGTTGCCCTATCGCGAACCTGCGCGAAAATGCCCTGATCCTCCGGAGATCCGCCCGATGCCCGATTTGGCGCCCCTAGCCCTGCGTTACCTTCTGTGGCTGATCTGTCTGCGGGTGGCCTATGCGGTGGCGGTGACCTATCTGGGGCTGCCTAATGCCGTGGCGACATCCGTGATCCTGGCCGCCGTTCCGGCAATGGAAATCGGCATGCAAGCGGTGCAGCGGGCCAGTCGGCCGCTGGCGATGGGTGAGTGGGCACGGATCTGGGCGGTGATGGCGTTGGTCTATCTGGTCGTCAATGTCGTCATCCCCGCCAGCCTGGTGCCGGGTTTCCGCGTGGCCATGGCCGACCCGATCCGCCTGCAGACGCTTGCGCTGGTCAGCGCGGCAACTGCGGCGATGCTGGCGCTATTCCTGTGGATCGGCGTCCGGACTGCCCGACGCGGCACCTGAGGCGTCGGCCGCCATCGCCGCCAGATGGGGCTTCATCCGCTTGCGCTTCACATGGCTGCCGAAGGCGTCGATGTATTGCTCCAGAACGGCCTGACCGCGATCCTCGGCCAGGTTTTCCAACGCGACGCGCCCGGCATGGCCATGCGCCCACAGAACCCCCAGACGGTGGTAATGAATGATGCTCTGACGCTCGCCGGGCGCTTCGCCATGGGCCTGAATGTTGAAATTCATGTGCTGGCCCAGCTGTTTCACCGGCGTGCCCCGCAGATACCCAAGGATCGGCAGGGTGAATTGATCGATGTTGGCGCGGTTATAGCCGGTTTTGATTTCACGCTCGAACTTGAGGGCGTTTTCCAGCCAGTCGCGTCCAATATGGGTGGGCAAGCCGTCATGCAGGCGTTCGCGGAACAAGATCACACCGGCGTTGAAATAGGGCAGGCTGGTCAGCCTGCGACCAGCAACCAGTTGCACCCGCTCGGTCGGCATCGGCAGGTCGAAGGTCGCGTAATACTCGGCCCAATCCTCCTCAGATCCCGCTGCGGACAAGTAGTCGGACACGCAGGCCGCCATCATCGCGTCGCCTAGTTCCGCCGCGAAATCAAGGCTTTCGATCAGCACGGTGTCGGTGTCGAGGAACACTGACACGTCGCAATCGCGCGGTGCGGCGGCGGCAAGGATCTTGTTGCCCTGCGGATAGGGGGCCATCCAGGGCGCGTGGGTGCCGTTGGTGCCGGGGATGTCGCGGATCTCGATATGGCAGGCGGCAAGGGTTTCCAGCGTCATTGCGTGCAGGTTAGGTCGGTAATCCTGCCGCACATAGGCGATGGCGCGCTGGTTAGGCCGCAGATTGCGCTTGAGCGACGGGGCAAGAATGCAGGCCTGCGCTTCCAGCGTGGCGCCGTCGACGACAAAGAAGACCTCGGTGGTTTCGGTAATGGACACGTCGGCTCCTCGAGTTTCGTTGCCTGTTTGGCACGGAAGTGAACGGAGATGGTGACAAAAATGGGGCGGCCGGGGCCGAAGGGCGGTTCAGCGTTGCACAACGGACATGGACGCGACGGGGGCTGCCTGATAACCGACACGCGTCTGTGAGAAGGGGGCCTTTCCATGACCGAGCCAAGCAAGGACGCGCTGACCTATGCGCAGGCAGGCGTCGATATTGACGCGGGCAATGCGCTGGTCGAACGGATCAAACCGGCGGCGGCGGCGACGAAGCGGCCCGGCGTGATGTCGGGGCTTGGCGGGTTCGGCGCGTTGTTCGACCTGAAGGCGGCGGGCTATGTCGACCCGATCCTTGTGGCGGCGACGGACGGGGTGGGCACCAAGCTGAAGATCGCGATCGATACCGGGGAATTCGATACGATCGGGATCGATCTGGTGGCGATGTGTGTGAACGATCTGGTGTGCCAGGGGGCGGAGCCGCTGTTCTTCCTCGATTATTTCGCGACCGGCAAGCTGGAGGTCGAGGCGGCGGCGCGCATCGTCGAGGGGATCGCGGCGGGCTGTGCTGCGTCCGGCTGCGCCCTGATCGGGGGCGAGACGGCCGAGATGCCGGGCCTTTATGCGCCGGGTGATTTCGACCTTGCGGGCTTTGCCGTCGGCGCCATGGAGCGGGGCCGTGCCTTGCCCGACGGCGTGGTGGCAGGCGACGTGCTGCTGGGCCTTGCCTCGGACGGGGTGCATTCCAACGGCTATTCGCTGGTGCGCCGGATCGTGGAGCGCACGGGGTTGGGCTGGGACGCGCCCGCACCCTTCGCGCAGGCGAGCCTCGGGCAGGCGCTGCTGACGCCGACGCGGCTTTACGTGAAGCCCGCGCTGGCCGCGATCGGCCTCGGCGGGGTGCATGCGCTGGCACATATCACGGGCGGTGGTCTGACCGAGAACCTGCCAAGGGTGCTGCCAGAGGGCTTGGGCGCGGAGATCGATCTGGGCTCATGGGCCTTGTCGCCGGTGTTCAAGTGGCTGATGGCCGAGGGTGGTCTGGCGCAGGCCGAGATGCTCAAGACCTTCAACTCGGGCATTGGCATGGTGCTGGTTGTCGCAGCAGATCACGCGAACGTCGTCGCGCAAGCACTTGAGGAGGCTGGGGAAAGTGTTCACCGGCTTGGTCATGTCAGCGAGGGCGCAGGCATCCGCTATTCCGGGACGCTTGCTTGACCAAGCGCGTTGCCATCCTGATTTCGGGCGGCGGGTCGAACATGGTGGCGCTGGCGCGCTCCATGGTGGGCGAGCATCCGGCGCGGGCCTGCGTGGTCGTGTCCAACGTGCCGTTGGCGGGGGGGCTGGTGCGGGCGGCGGAGTTGGGGATTGCGACCGCGACGGTCGATCACCGCCCCTTCGGCAAGGATCGCGCGGGCTTCGAGGCCGCCTTGCAGGCGGCATTTGCCGCGCATCGGCCCGATCTGATCTGCCTTGCGGGCTTCATGCGCATCCTGACGCCCGGTTTCGTCGCCGGGTGGGAGGGGCGGATGCTGAACATTCACCCCTCGCTGTTGCCCAAATACAAGGGCCTGCACACCTTTGCCCGCGCCATCGCGGCGGGGGACGTGCTGGCCGGATGCTCGGTGCACGAGGTCACCGCAGCGCTCGATGATGGCCCGATCCTGGGGCAGGCGCGCGTGCCGGTGCTGCCGGGTGACACGCCCGACAGCCTTGCCGCGCGGGTTCTGCCGTTGGAACACCAGCTTTATCCCACCGTGCTGCGCCGCTTTGTGCAGGGCGACCGCACGCCTGTGCTGCTGGGATGACGCGTCCCTTTCCTTCCTTGCGGCACTAATCTACAACCCGCCAACATTCATCAAAGCAAGCCTGATCGCCCGTGCCAAACACCCTCACCACCACCGACGCGCTTGCCGCCTATTGCGCCCGCGCCGCGACTGCCCCTTTCATCACCGTCGATACCGAGTTCCTCCGGGAACGCACGTATTTCGCGCAGCTTTGCCTGGTGCAAGTGGCGATGCCCGGCAAGGACGACAGCGATGCGGTCCTGATCGATCCGATGGTCGAGGGATTGTCGCTGGAGCCGCTCTACGAGCTGTTCCGCAACCCGAACGTGGTGAAGGTTTTCCACGCCGCACGGCAGGATCTGGAGATCTTCCATGTCGAGGGGGGGCTGGTGCCTTACCCGCTGTTCGACACGCAGGTGGCGGCGATGGTTTGCGGTTTCGGCGATCAGGTCGGATACGAAACGCTGGTGCGCAAGATCGCCCAGGCCGATCTGGACAAGTCCTCGCGGTTCACGGATTGGTCGCACCGTCCGTTGAGCGACGCGCAAAAGACCTATGCGCTGGCCGATGTCACCCATCTGCGCCAGATCTACCTGCACCTTGCGGCAGAGCTTGCCCGAACCGGCCGCACCCATTGGCTGGAAGAGGAACTGGCGCATCTGACCAATGCCGAGAACTACGTGACGGAACCGGGCGAGGCGTGGAAACGCTTGAAACTACGCTCGAATTCCGGGCGCATGGTCGCAATCGCGCGCGAGTTGGCGGCCTTCCGCGAGACCTATGCGCAGGAAAAGAACGTGCCGCGCAACCGAGTGATCAAGGACGATGCGCTGATCGAACTGGCCTCGACCAAGCCCAAGACGCTGGACGATCTGAACAAATCCCGCCTGCTGCTGCGCGATGCGCGCAAGGGTCCGATCGCCGAGGGACTGGTGGAGGCGGTGGCCAAGGGGATGGCGGTGCCGAACGCGGACCTGCCCAAGGTCGAGTTGGGCACCGACCGCTCGACGCTGAACCCGGCGCTGGCGGACCTGTTGCGGGTGCTGCTGAAGGCGAAGGCGGAAGCAGCGGGCGTCGCCACAAAACTGATCGCCTCGTCCAGTGATCTTGACGACATCGCCTCCGGCTATACCGAGGGCGTGTGGTCGCATGGCTGGCGGCACGAGGTGTTCGGGGCGGATGCCCTGCGGTTGCTGAATGGCGAAGTCGCCCTGTCTGCCAAGGGGCAGAAGGTGAAAATCGTTTCGCTCTGAACGACTTAGCGGCGCGATACGCTGCGCTGGTTGGTCTGGGTGATCACCGTGATCGAGGTGATGCCCTGTAAGTCGCCGACGCTGAGGTCGACGCCGGCCACGATCTGCTGGATGCCTGCGGTGGCAAAACCCCCGGGCGAGGCGGCGCGGAATTCGTAGACGAGGCCGTTGGGCGTAGGCTCGACCTCGACCAGTTCGGCGTCGTAGTAGCCCTGAGAGGGCGTGACGCCGGTGGCACGCACGATGGCGCCCGTCGTGGTCTGTTCGACGGAAAGCTGAATGATTTCAGTCACAAGGACGCGGCCGTCGATGTCGGCGACCGGGACATCGGCGTCGATGCGGACGCGCTGTTCCCGCTCGCCCCCGAACCAGTTGAGCGGGTTGAGGCGGGTGCCGCAGGCGGACAGCGACAGGATCAGGCTTAGAACAACAATCGCGCGCAGCATGGGGCGGTCCTTTGGGCAGTCGTCACGTGTCTTTGCCTAACGGATCAGGCGCGGCTTGGAAAGCATGTGTGAGGCTTGGGCCTTTACCTGTGGTGCCCTGCGGCCTAGGTCTGAGGGGATATTGCACCACGGGACGGGATGATGGCCAGCGAAGCCTTTGAAGAGATTGCCGAAACCTTCGAGTTCCTCGAGGACTGGGAAGAGCGCTATCGCCATGTGATCGAGCTTGGCAAGGCAATGCCCGCGATGGATGACGCGGTCAAGGTGCCGGCCACGAAGGTCGATGGCTGTGCCAGCCAGGTCTGGATTCTGCCACGGATCGAGGGCGAAACCTTTGATTTCCAAGGGGATAGCGATGCGATCATCGTGCGGGGCCTCGTCGCCATTCTGCATGCGCTCTATGGCGGGCTGCCGGTGCGGGGCGTGATGGAGGTGGATGCGGCGGCCGAGTTGAAGCGGCTGGGGCTGGACGAGCACCTGTCGGCGCAACGCTCCAATGGGGTGCGGGCGATGGTGACGCGGATCAGGGATCTGGCGCAGGCAACCGCAGAGGGCTGAGCCCGGTGCAGGGGTCGGAGGTGAGTTTTTTTGCCAAGATGAAAGGGCAAGGAAACGCCCATTCGGGATCGTTCCATCTGGCGACGGATGGGGGCGGTTCGGGAAGATAAGGGGTGTGGACTGCGCCCATATGGGAACGCCCATATGGGGACAGATGGGGCTGGTTTGGGACGATAGGGATTTTGGACTGCGTCCATATGGGAACGTCCAGATGGGAACGCCCATATGGGACGATCCCAAATGGGACATTTCCGGATGGAACGATCGCCTACGGGCGCGCCGGGGCGAAAGATCGTGAAAAGGGCCGCCCCGGTGACAGGGCGGCCCTTTTGGCAGGACAGGGGCGAAACCGCTCAGCGGTTTTCGATGGGGACGTAATCGCGCATTGTGGCGCCCATGTAGAGCTGGCGCGGGCGGCCGATCTTCAGCGCCGGGTCGGTCAGCTGTTCTTTCCACTGGGAGATCCAGCCGACGGTGCGCGACAGCGCGAAGATCGGAGTGAACATCGCCGTGGGGAAGCCCATCGCCTCGAGAATGATGCCGGAGTAGAAATCGACATTGGGGAACAGCTTCTTTTCCGAGAAGTAGGGATCGGCCAGAGCCTGACGCTCCAGTTCGATCGCAACTTGCAGGATCGGGTTGTTGTGCACGCCCAAAAGGTCCAGCACCTCGTCCGCGGATTTCTTCATCACCGTCGCGCGGGGATCGAAGTTCTTGTAGACGCGGTGGCCAAAGCCCATCAGGCGGTAGCTGTCGTTCTTGTCCTTGGCGCGGGCGATGAATTCGGGAATGCGGTCGGGGGTGCCGATTTCCTTGAGCATCTCCAGACACGCCTGGTTGGCACCGCCATGGGCCGGGCCCCAGAGGCAGGCGATGCCCGCCGCGATGCAGGCGAAGGGGTTCGCACCCGACGACGACGCAAGGCGCACCGTCGAAGTCGAGGCGTTCTGTTCGTGATCGGCATGCAAAGTGAATACCCGGTCCATGGCGCGTTCGAGGATCGGGTCGACGACATATTCCTCGGCGGGGACGGCAAAGCACATGCGCAGGAAGTTGCCGGCATAGCTGCAATCATTTCGCGGATACACGAAGGGCTGGCCGATGGAATACTTGTAGGCCATCGCGGCAATCGTCGGCATCTTGGCGATCAGGCGGTGCGAGGCGACCTCGCGCTGGTGCGGATCGTGGATATCGGTGCTGTCGTGGTAGAAGGCCGACATGGCGCCGACGACACCGACCATCGTGGCCATCGGATGCGCGTCCCGCCGGAAGCCCCGGAAGAAGTTGTGCATCTGTTCGTGGATCATGGTGTGGCGGGTGATGGTGTATTCGAAGCGGTCCAGCGTCGCCTTGTCCGGCAGCTCGCCGTAGAGCAGCAGGTAGCAGACCTCGAGGTAGTGGGAATGCTCGGCCAGCTGGTCGATCGGGTAGCCACGGTGCAGCAGATCGCCCTTGTCGCCGTCGATGAAGGTGATCGCGCTTTCGCATGCCGACGTGGAGGTGAAGCCCGGATCGTGGGTGAACACCCCGGCCTGAGCGTAGAGTTTGCCGATATCCACCACGTCGGGACCGACGGTCGGCGAATGGATCGGTAGCTCGTAGCTTTTGCCATCGATGGTCAGGGTGGCGGTTCTGGTCTCGGCCATGGTCGTCCCTTTCTGCGTCGGGCGCGCGGCGGGATGCCGGGGCCCGTGGGGCAAAGTGCCCAATGTCTGTCGCGGCCCCGGTCTAGTCCCGTGGGGCAGCGGCGGCGGCGTCGGTCAGGCGGGCAAGACTTTCGTCGCGCCCGAGGACCAGCATCATGTCGTAGACCGAGGGTGAGACGGTCCGCCCGGAGAGTGCCGCCCGCAGCGGAGCGGCCAGTTTGCCGAAGCTCACTCCATGGGCGTCCGCCGTGGTGGTCAGGGCACCCTCCAGCGTGTCACGGCTCCAGCTAACATTCTGCAATTGCGCAGTCAATTCCGCGAGAATGCCACGCGACGCCGGGTCAAGCGCCGCCTGTGCCTTGTCGTCGTAGGCAAGCGGGCGATTTGTCAGCACGAACAAGGCCTTGTCGAGGATGTCGGGCAACGAGCGGGCGCGGTCCTTGACGCAGAACATGGCGGCGAGGAGGCCATCTTTCTGCGCCTGCGAAAGGGTCGGCTGGCCGGTCAGGGCGAGGAATGCATCGAGTTGGCGCACCAGATCGGCATCGTCCGTCCGGGTGATGTGCCAGCCCGAGACGTGCCAGAGTTTCTTCATGTCGAGGCGCGCCGGGGAGCGGCCGATGCCGTCGAGGTCGAACCAGTCGCGGGCCTCGGCGTCGGTGAACAGCTCGTCGTCGCCATGGCTCCACCCCAGCCGCGCCAGGTAGTTGCGCATGGCGGCGGCGGGCACGCCCATCTCGGCGAATTCCATCACGCCGGTGGCGCCATGGCGTTTCGACAGTTTCTTGCCGTCCTCGCCATGGATCAGCGGGATATGGGCCCAGACGGGTTCGGCCCAGTCCATGGCGCGGAACACCTGAAGCTGGCGCGCGGCGTTGTTGAGGTGGTCGTCGCCGCGGATCACATGGGTCACGCCCATGTCGTGGTCGTCCACCACGACCGCGTGCATGTAGGTGGGCGTGCCGTCCGAGCGCAGCAGGATCATGTCATCCAGCGTGGCGTTCTGGATCGTGACATCGCCCTGCACCTTGTCGCGGATCACGGTCTGGCCATCGAGCGGGGCCCTCAGGCGGATGACGTAGGGCGCATCGGGATGGTCGGTGCGGTCGCGCCACGGGCTGTGGAATAGGGTGGATTGCCCGGCCTCCTTCGCCGCCTCGCGGAAGGCCGCGATCTCGTCCTGGGGGGAGAAGCACTTGTAGGCATGGCCATTGGCCAGCATCTGGCGCGCCACCTCGGCGTGGCGGGGGGCGCGGTCGAACTGGCTGACGACCTCGCCATCGTGGTCAAGGCCGAGCCACGCCATGCCGTCGAGGATCGCCTGCGTCGCCTCGGGGGTGGAGCGCGCGCGGTCGGTATCCTCGATCCGGAGCAGGAACTGCCCGCCATGGCGGCGCGCCAGAAGCCAGTTGAAGAGCGCCGTGCGCGCGGTGCCGATATGCATCATGCCGGTGGGCGAGGGGGCGATGCGGGTGACGATCCGGGCCGTATCGGTCATGACCACTCCTTTCCGGCGCCTTCACGGGGGGCGGCGCGTTAACTCTTTCGAAACCATGATCTGGCAGGCTCAGGGGGGTTGCTAACTTGACCGGGGCGGCTCGGCAAGGGCAGCGGCCCAGTCGGGGACGAGACGGGGCCCGAACGGACCGGTGGGGAGGAATGGTATTGGGACGGGTCCTTCGCACGATCAACGCGGTGCAGCAGGGGCAGCGCGGGGCGCTGATGCCCTGGGCGGCGGTCATGATGGGCGTCGGCGTGGCGATCTATTTCGCCTTGCCGGTGGAGCCGGGTCTGGTTGTTTATGGCACGGCCTGTGCGGTCGGTGTTCTGGGCCTGGCGATGTTGTTGTGGCGGCGCGAGGTGCTGGGGCCGCTTGGGATCGCGCTGGCGCTTTGCGCGCTGGGCCTCGGGCTGGCGGGCGCGCGGGCGCATATGGTGGCGGGCCCGGTGATCGATTTCCGATACTACGGCGCGATCGAGGGGCGGATCGTGGCGATCGACCGCTCGGCCTCGGACGCGCTGCGGCTGACGCTGGACAGGGTGCGGCTCGACGATGTGCGCAACACGCCGCGCCGGGTGCGGGTGGCGCTCCACGCCGACGAGGAGTTCATCGAGCCGCTGCCCGGCGCCGTCATCATCCTGACCGGCCACCTGAGCGGACCCGGCGGCCCGACCGAGCCCGGCGGCTTCGATTTCCAGCGCCACGCCTGGTTCCAGTCGATCGGCGGCGTCGGCTATACCCATGCGCCCGTGTTGCTGCTGGAGGCGCCTGCGCCGGGCGCCACGCGGCTCTTCAGCCTGCGGATGCGGATGTCGGCAGCGATCCAGGCGGCGATCCCGGGCCAGGCGGGGGCTTTCGCCTCGGCCGTGCTGACCGGTGACCGCTCCGGGCTGGAGCAGGGCCCGACGCAGGACATGCGCGACGCGAACATCGCGCACCTGCTGGCCATCTCGGGCCTCCACATGGGGCTGCTCACCGGGTTCGTCTATGGCGCGGTGCGCACCCTTCTGGCGCTGATCCCATACCTGGCGCTCCGCTACCCGATCCGGAAGTGGGCCGCCGTCGTGGCGCTTCTATCGGGCGCTTTCTACCTTGCGCTGTCGGGCGGCAATGTCGCCACCGAACGCGCCTTCATCCAGATCGCGGTGATGTTCACCGCCGTGCTGCTGGACCGGCGCGCGATCACGCTCAGGTCGGTCGCCATCGCCGCGATCATCGTGCTGCTGCATCGGCCCGAGTCGGTGATGTCGCCGGGCTTCCAGATGTCGTTTGCCGCCACCACCGCGCTGGTCGCGGCCTTCAACGGGCTTCAGGGTGCTGCGTGGATGCGCAAATGGCCGGGTTGGGTCAAGTGGATCTGGGCGCTGGTGGCGTCCTCGGTCATTGCGGGCGGGGCCACGGCGCCGTTCGCGGCGGCGCATTTCAACCGGATTGCGGTCTATGGATTGCCTGCCAACCTTCTGACGGTGCCGGTGATGGGATCGGTGGTGATCCCGTTTGCGGTGCTGGCACTGTTGCTGACGCCCTTTGGCCTGTCATGGGTCGCCTATTGGGTGATGGATATCGCGCTGCGCTGGATTCTGGCGGTCGCGGCGCGGGTCGCGGATATTCCCGGCGCAGTGGACATGGTGGCAAGCCCGCCCAATCTGGCCTTCGCGCTGATCGGCACGGGGGGCATTGCGCTCTGCCTCTGGCAGGGCCGCGCGCGCTGGCTGGCGGTGGCCCCGATGCTGGCGGGCCTGATGCTGTGGCAAGCGGCGGAGCGTCCGGTACTTCTGGTAGCGGAAACCGGCGGCATGGTGGGGCAGATGACGCCGGAGGGCCGCGCCCTGAGCCGCCCGACCGGCGACAGCTTCGTGGCCGAGATCTGGCTGGAGAACGATGGCGACATGGCCACGCAGGCAGATGCCGCCGCGCGCGTGGGCTGGACCCCGGCGGGGGACGGCCGGCGTGCCCGGATTGGCCCCCTCACGCTCTGGCACGGCACCGGCATCGCCGCCGCGCGCACAGCACAGGCGGCCTGCGCGCAGCACGATGTCGTGGTGCTCAACAACGACCCCGAGCCGTCGATGGACGCCGAGGAGGCGCAGAGCATCGCGCGCCTCACCGCGCCTCCGCTCGCCCCCGGCGCGGCGCAGGCCGACACAGGCACCACAACGGGCGAGACCTGCCTGCTGCTCAGCCCCCGCGTTCTGGCGGCCAGTGGCGCGGTGTCGATCCGGGTCGATGCCGCGGGCCTGCACGTCGACACCGCGCGCGCGCAGCAGGGGCGTCGCCTCTGGTCGCCGCAATAGCGCACTCGCCTCCCCATTCAGCTTGGCCCCCCATTTCAGCTTGGCAGAAAAACTCCCCCCGGAGGGTCCGACCCCTCGTCCCTCGGCAAGGCTGGCCTATCTCGCGCCCCATGGCCACCATGCGCAAGAAATCCGACCTCCCCACGAAAACTTGCGCCACCTGCGGGCGGCCGTTCACGTGGCGCAAGAAATGGGAGAAGGTCTGGGACGAGGTCCGCTATTGCTCGGACCGCTGCCGCAATTCCCGCAAGGGTGATCAGAAGGCCTGACCAAGGTGTCAAAGCCAATCGGCGTTGTCTGACGCGCCGCCTTCGCATACATCCGCCTGCGGGCGCCTGCGGGCGCCTGCGGGCGCATACGGGAACAAGCCGAAGGAGAGACGGGGATGGTCAATCGCGTGGACAGGGACGGCCTTCAGGTGGCCACGGAACTGGCCGAGTTCATCGACGCGCAGGCCCTGCCGGGCAGCGGCGTGGATGCCCCGGCGTTCTGGAAAGGCTTCTCCGCCCTTCTCCACGATCTTGCGCCGAAGAACGCCGCCCTTCTGGCCAGGCGCGCGGCGCTGCAGGCGCAGATCGACCAATGGCATATCGCGCGGCGGGGTGCCCCCCATGACCCTGACGCCTACCACGCCTTCCTGCAGGAAATCGGCTATCTCCTGCCCGAGGGCGAGGCGTTCCGAATCGACACCAGCAGGATCGACCCCGAAATCGCCGAGGTAGCGGGGCCGCAACTGGTGGTGCCGATCACCAATGCGCGCTTCGCGCTGAATGCCGCCAATGCGCGCTGGGGCAGCCTTTACGATGCCTTCTATGGCACCGACGCCATGGGCAGCCTGCCGCCCGCCGGTGGCTATGACCGCGGGCGCGGCGCGCGGGTCGTGGCGCGGGCGCGGGTGTTTCTGGACGATGCCTTCCCGATCGTCGGCGCATCCCACGCCGATGTGCGGCGCTACCATGTCGAGAAGGGTGCGTTGCTGGTGGATGAAAAGCCCCTGGTCAGCCCGAAGAAATTCGCCGGATACCGGGGCAACCCCCGCGCGCCCGACGCGGTGCTGTTGGTCAATAATGGCCTCCATGTCGAACTGGTCTTCGACCGCGCGCATTTCATCGGGGCCCGCGATCAGGCGGGTCTGGCGGATGTGCGGATGGAGGCGGCCGTCAGCGCGATCATGGATTGCGAGGACAGCGTCGCCTGCGTCGATGCCGCCGACAAGGTGCTGGCCTATGGCAACTGGCTGGGCCTGATGAAGGGCGATCTGGAGGAGAGTTTCGAGAAGGCCGGCGCGCGGATGACGCGGCGTCTGGCGGAGGACCGGGTGTTCATCGGGCCTGATGGGGGAGAGGTCGTCGTCAAGACCCGCGCCCTGATGCTGGTGCGCAATGTCGGCCACCTGATGACGAACCCCGCGATCCTGCTGCGCGACGGCTCCGAAGCCTACGAGGGGCTGATGGACGCGATGATCACGACGCTGATTGCAAAACATGACCTCGCTCGCAACGGCGGGAACTCGCAGGCGGGGTCCGTCTATGTGGTGAAGCCCAAGATGCACGGGCCGGAAGAAGTGGCGTTTTCGGACGAGATATTCACCGTCGTCGAGGCCGTGCTGGGGCTGGAGCGCTATACCGTAAAGCTCGGCATCATGGACGAGGAGCGGCGGACGTCCGTGAACCTCAAGGAATGTATCCGCGCGGCGAGGCACCGGGTGGCGTTCATCAACACGGGCTTCCTCGACCGCACCGGGGACGAGATCCATACCTCGATGGAGGCGGGGCCGTTTTCCCGCAAGGAGTTCATCAAGCGCAAGGGCTGGATCATCGCCTACGAGAACCAGAACGTCGATATCGGCCTCGAATGCGGGCTGCGGGGAGCCGCGCAGATCGGCAAGGGCATGTGGGCCAAGCCCGATGCCATGGCCGAGATGCTGGAGCAGAAGATCGAGCATCCGCGCGCGGGCGCGAATTGCGCCTGGGTGCCATCGCCGACAGCGGCGGTGCTGCATGCGCTGCATTACCACCGGGTGAATGTGGCGGGCGTGCAGGAGAAGCTGGAGAAGGGGGGGCGCCGGGCCTATGTCACGGCGCTGCTGGATATCCCGCTCGCCGCCTATCGCCGCTGGAGCCGCGATCAGGTGATCCGCGAGGTGGAGAACAACGCACAGGGCATCCTCGGCTATGTCGTGCGCTGGGTGGATCAGGGCGTGGGCTGTTCCAAGGTGCCCGACCTTGGCGGCGTGGGCCTGATGGAGGACCGCGCGACGTGCCGGATTTCGGCGCAGCATATCGCCAACTGGCTGCACCATGGCGTCGTGTCCGAGGCCGATGTGACGGAGGTGTTCCGCCGGATGGCGGAGGTGGTGGACGGGCAGAACGCGGGCGATCCGCTCTACCGTCCGATGGCGCCGGGGTTCAACGGCATCGCCTATGCGGCGGCGCTGGACCTCGTGCTGAAGGGGCGCGAGCAGCCCAGCGGCTATACCGAGCCAGTGCTGCATGCGCGCCGGTTGGAGTGGAAGGCGGCCTAGGGATTTTTGGCGCGGCGTTGCGGTTGTGCAGGCCAAGTTATGCAGGCCAAGTTATGCAGGCCAAGTTATGCGGGCTTGTCTGGCTGAAAGGTTTCGGTCAATCGTTGCGGGTGTTTACGCCCTTGGGGGAGCCTGTGCCGGGCGACCGGGGCCGATGCGCAAGGGGGCCGGCCCATGGGCATGACCAATTCGGCGGCGGGGTATGGCAGTGCCACCAAGCTGTTCCACTGGCTGATCGTGATCTTGTTCGCGCTGCAATATCTGGGCGGCAACATCATGACCGGGATCGAGTTCACCGGCAGCTTCGCCGGGATCACCTCGGCCATGTATTACAACTGGCACAAGTCGCTGGGTCTGGTGGCGCTGGTGGTGGCGATCCTGCGGATCATCAACCGGCAGCGCGGCCGGCTGCCCGATTGGGCGCCGACGCTGTCGACGCGCGAGCACAAGCTGATCCACCGGGTGGAGCAGGTGTTCTACCTCGCCATGCTGGTGATGCCGATCAGCGGCTGGTTCTACGTGATGTGGGGCAATTACGGCGTGAACCTCTTCGGGGTCTGGGAAATGCCCCGGCCCTTGCCGCGCGACGACACGCTGCGCGATGTTGCCAAGGCGGTTCACCTGATCGCGGGATGGGTGCTGCTGGCGGCGATGGCGACGCATATCTTCGTCGTGCTCGGCCACCAGTTCTACGTGAAGGACGGGTTGTTGCGGCGGATGTTGCCGGGGCGGCCGAAGTAGCCTAGCCGGGCTGCGGCGCCTCCGGGCCTTGGGAGGGGCCTTGGGGCGGGCTTTGCGGCGGCCGCCCTCCGCGCGGCGGCGCCAGTCGTGCCATGCCGAGGCGCGCGTGCAGGCGGCCCGAGATCGCCCACGCGATCAGGCTGGCAATCCCCGCCATGGCGAAGATGCCCGAGATCGGGGCCACCAGCAGCACGAACCACGCCACGCCGGGCGTGGCGATGCCCGACACGTCCCGAAACGAGGAATAGATCGCCGACATCTCGGTCCGCTCCGACGGCTTGACTGCCATGAGGAAGGGCAGGCCGCCGCAGATGTCGAGGAAGATCAGGAACAGGCTGCCGACAAAGAGGCACCCTACCGCCACCCACGGCGCCGCCGCCCCGATGGTGGCCGCGCCGAACAGAAGCGCCACCGCCATGAACCCCGTGCGCACCGAGGTCTTGATCGAGCGGGCCTGCATGAAGCGCAGCATCAGCGGCGAGGCGAAGAGTGCCGCGTTGGTGGCCGATAGCAGCGTCCCGCCCAGTTGCGTGCCCATGCCGTTTTCCACCGCGAAGATCGGCAGATAGACGACATAGGCCCACCAGCCGCAGGACCGGATCACCGCGAACAGCCAGCCCGCGATCAGGCGCGGCTGCTGAAAGAACCGGCCAAGGAAGGCCACCGGATTGGGGGGCGGACGGTGTGCGCGGGTGATCAGTTTGCCGTTGCCCATGCGCAGGAAGATGAACGTCGACAGCATCACCAGCGCCGATACACCCGAGATCAGGAAGGGGGCAGCGGGCCACCATGTCCAGAGCGAGACGCCCAGCACCGGGCCGACCGTCCAGCCGAGGGCGGAATAGAACAGGCGCAGCGTCTCGGATTTGCCCAGCTCGATCCGTGCAATGTAATCAAGGACATAGGCGTTGAAGCAGACAAAGGTGATCACCGTGGCGGCGGATGCCAGCGTCAGCGACAGCACGATGAACTGCGGGGGGGCGAAGGCTGCGACAAGGGCCGAGACGACATAGCAGAGATTGCCGATGCCATACATCACGCGGCGCGGGATGTAGCGGATCAGGAAGGGCACCAGAAGGCCGATCACCAGCGAGGCGCAGCCGATGCCGAAATAGACCGAACTGACTAGGCTGGCGTCCTGCAGCACGTCATACATGGCCACCGGAAAGACCGAGATCAGCATGCCGCGCGTCACCGCCTCGAGCCCCGCAAGCGTGGCGAAGCCGCGCAGCGAGGGCGCGGGGGCGTGGCGGAGCCATTCGGGGATGCGGCGTTCGAACACGGTGGCTTTTTCGGAAGGATTGTTCGCCTCGACGAAGACCCCGTCGCAGAGGCCTTGTCTGCGCGCGACGCGACATTTTCAGGCGTTTTTGGAACGGGGTCGGGCGACGGTGCTTGCAGGTTGGTGCTTCGTCACCTGACGCGACGTCGAGCGTCCGCCCTTGACTGGACTTCCATGAAGGTTTTGTGACAATTTCGCTAGGCTATTGATCTTGTTTGCATTGTGGAGCGGGAGAAAAATGAAAAAGACATTCTCAGACGCTCGATTGCTCCTGCGGCTGGTCTTAAGCGACCGACCTGCAAGGATCATGGCCCTGATGCTGGGGATCGGGGTGATCGTCCTCATCACGGTTTATGGCCTGTCGGTCGCCAATTCCGGGTCGCCCTTCGCCGCGTTCCTGGTCTTCGAGATCGGGCTTAGCCAGGATCGCTCCATGGGCGAGATCGTGGGTTACGGCATGGCGTTTCTGGCCGCGACGCTCTTTTTCGTCGCCTTTCTTGAAATCGGTGCACCGGTCCTGCTTTTTGCGGCCTCCCTCATGGGGTTCGCTTGGTTCGACGACTCGGCCGGATACCATGAACGCGTTGGGGAGAAGTTGGCCTCGCTTCTGGATCTTCCGACCTTTGCGGGCCTGCGTCCGCAGGACACCGGCGAACTGCTTGCCTGGTTGGTGCCCGGCGCGCTGCTTGGTTTGTTGCTGGTCCTGTGCATCTTGCGGCGCAGTCCGGGGGATCTTGGTATTCTTGCGCTGGTGATGGGTGGCTTTGGACTTCTGGTTCTCTTCGGTGTTGTGGCCGACATGATCCACGTTGCCGCGCCGACCGAGTTTGGAGGTGCCATTGGTCTGATCGAGGATGGCGGAGAAATGCTGGTGATTTCGATGCTGGCGGCGCTGGCCATTGGCCTGTCACGCAACGGGCGCGCCTATTGCGAGGCGGCGGCGTTGTCCGGGCGCGAGGCCTGAGGGCGGCGTGGCTTCTGCGCCTGCGATACGACACCGAGGATGCCGGGCGTTGCGCCAGAGGGCGTGATGCAGGGTGCCCCTGCGCGTGCCCGGGTTGGGGCACACGCAGGGGCGAGGTCGTGGGTTATTCAGCGGACGCGCGCGGTTAACCGGCCCGTCCGATGTCGGTGTGACGGGTCCGGCAGGGCGCTTACATCGGCGGCGGGGGCGGCGGCATGACGGTGAAAAGCTGTGCCAATTCCGTCACTTCGCCCGCCTTCTTCCAGCCGTCCTGACCGGCGGTCCAGACCAGCGTTTCACGCGAGAACGAGCCATCCGTCACCATGCGCCCCAGCGACGCCTTGGAGAACGGGCCGGTGGTGGCGCCGTTTTCGGCCACGTGCCAGACATGTTCGACCGGCGGCGGCGGCGGGGCCGCGTGGGCGGCCTGATGCGGCTGCTGGTTTTGCTGGTTCATGTTCTGGGCCATCTGGTTGGCCATCGCCATGCCCATGCCCATGCCAAGACCCTCGCCCATGCCCGACCCGGGGGTGGAGGCGGCGGCGACCATCGCCTCGGCGCTTTGGAACTGGGCGTATTTGTTCAGATCGCCCACGACACCCATCGAGGTGCGCTTGTCCAGCGCCTCTTCCACGGCGGGGGGCAGCGAGATGTTCTCGATATAGAGTTCCGGCAGGGTCAGGCCGTAGGAGCCGATCGTCTCGGAAATCTTCTCGGCCACCAGATCGCCCAACTGGCCGGTATTCGCCGCCATATCCAGCACCGGAATGCCCGAGCCTGCGACGGCCTGCGAGAATTGCTGCACGATGATGTTGCGAATCTGGCTGGTGACCTCGTCCGTCGTGAAATCGCCGTCGGTGCCGACGATTTCCTTCATGAACAGGCCGGCATCCTTGACCTTCACGGTATAGGTGCCGAACGCCCGGATGCGGGTGGGGCCGAAGTCGCTGTCGCGCAGCATGATCGGGTTCTTGGTGCCCCATTTAAGGTCGGTGAACCGCGAGGTGTTGACGAAGTAGATCTCGGACTTGAAGGGCGAGGCAAAGCCGTGCGACCAGTGCTGCAGCGTGGTCATGATCGGCATGTTGTTGGTCTCGAGCATGTAGAGACCGGGCGTGAACACGTCGGCAAGCTGGCCTTCATGGATGAAGACCGCGACCTGGCTTTCGCGCACGGTCAGCTTGGCGCCATACTTGATCTCGTTGCCATACCGCTCGAACCGGTAGACCATGGTGTCGCGGGTATCATTGGTCCATTCGATGACATCGATGAACTGGCCTTTAAGAAAATCCATTATGGGCATGTGGTGCGATCCCCTGAAGAAAAGGTTTGCTGATTGTCCTGACGATATAGGCACGGGGCGGGGCAGGCTACAGAAAATCGGGGGAGGGAATTCCTGACCTTTTTTCACCGCTGGCGCGGGGGGCTTGTTTTTACCTCTGGCGCGGCTGGGCCTGGTTTTCACCGCTGGCGAGTTGGGGCCCTGATTTCGTCCCGCAGGCGCCGGGCAAATCCCCGGTTGGTTCGTCACGGGCGGTAACCGAGGTCCCCGCCCGAAAACACGCGATCAGTTCAGGATCAGTGTCGCGTCGCAGAACTCGCCGTCATAGGTGCCGACCCAGACGTCCAGGCGGCCATCGGCGGCAACGTCCACCGCAAGGGCGGGCAGCAGATCGCCGGCGCTGTCATCGTCCCAATACCAGCTGCCATCGGGCGCGTTGACCAGCAGCATGGAATCGCAGTTCGGGCTGGACACGGTCAGATTGACGGGACCGACGATGCCCGACAGATTGAACGAGAAATCCGGGCTTTCGATCACGTAGCCGGCCTCATAGCCGCAGGTCGACAGATCGATATCGCCCCCGGCGATGACGTCGACGCCATAGCCCGCGGCAAGCGTTGCCGTGTCGAGAGAGATTTCCTGCGCGCCGACGGCGACCACAGGGCAGGCTGCTGCGATGGCCGGGGTGGCAAGTGCCAGGCCGAGGCCGATCAGAAGCGTTCTCATGTATGTCAATCCTTGATGAAGTAGAAGGGACAACCCCCGTTGACCACCCAAGCGGCACCGTTTTCACGTCGCGCGGCGACTGGCAAGCGCATTTGGCAAGCGCATTTGCGGGCGGCCTATTTGGCCGCGTCTTCACAGGGCGGCGGCAGGGTCCAGTCGCGCCCCTCGGCGGTGATGAACTGGGCATAAAGGGCGACCATGTTGCCATCGGCGTCGTAGAGCGAGGCGACCGGGTAGCTGCCATCGCCCCAGCCCGATCCCGACACCGGGAAGCTCAGGCCGCCGGGCAGGTCGGCAAGGAAGGGGCCGGGATAGAGGCTGTCGATCTGCTCGGCATAGGGGCCGTCATAAAGGTCCCGGTGGGCCTGCCCGTAGGCGTCAAGGGCGGCCACATCGGCGGGCGTCAGGAATCCGGCCAGCCCGGTATCGACGCCGATGGTGGAGAGATCGACGCCGCACTGGACCGTGGCGTGGGACCAGACCAGCACAAGGGCCGCGCCACGGCGATCGACGGCGTCGCCATAAACCTCGGAGTGGATCAGGCCGACGATACGCGCCGGGGCGTCGGGCACCGCCAGAAGCGGCGCATCGGGGCCGGTTTGCCACAGCGTCAGGGGATCGGTGGCGTGAATAGCCCCGCCTTCCGGGTGCCATTTCCCCGCCGTGACGGTTTCCAGCCCGTCGAGGGCAAGGCCCGCCTGCAGCCACGATATGGCGTCCTGGGCGGCGAGCGGCAGGGGAAGCGCTGCGAGGAGGGCCGCAGGCCCGAGGAGCAGCCGCGCGCGCCAGCGTGCAGGGTCAAGCGTCGCGCGCCAGCGCGCGAGGTCAAGTCGCATCCGGAGGGGCCGCATCAGGAGGGGCCGCCTGCCAGTTCGTTTGCAATCACCCGGATGATCGGCCGCGCCTCGTCCGGTGTCATGCCAAGTGTCAGGCGACGGTCGTAGAGCATGCGCAGCATCAATTCGTCCTGCCGGGTCAGCAGGGCAAATTCCTCGTCATCGTTGAAGATCGAGGGCCGGGCGGCGGCGCTGTCATTGGGCAGGCCGAGGCCTTGGGCAATCTCCTCGTGCACGCAGGAGCGGCGCAGAAGGCCCGGATGCTCGCCCCGGATCACGGCAATGGCGGCGATGTATTCGG
Source organism: Rhodobacterales bacterium (assembly GCA_038324445.1). Lineage (GTDB taxonomy): Bacteria > Pseudomonadota > Alphaproteobacteria > Rhodobacterales > Rhodobacteraceae > Gymnodinialimonas. The sequence continues at coordinate 22,178 of JBBQHZ010000035.1, forward strand.
AGCTTCCGGTCTGGCTGAAGGCATAGACCGAGCAGAAGGTGGAGCGGTCGAGGGCCGTGATCTCGCGGATCGTGGATTCGGAAATTCCCGGCACAAGCTGGCGCAGCAGGGGGGCCGCCGCCGCAAGGTCGTCGGCGCTCATGTAGAGGACATGGTAGTTGCCGCCGGAGGCCACGGTGCTGATCGGGTGCCCGGTCAGGCGCGCGAGGCGGGTGGCGTAGGTGCCAAGCACCGAGCGATCCTCGGACATCTGGGCGGGCGTGACCGACGCACCGAAATGCGTCTGCAGGCGCACGGGCGCGACCCAGCGGCGCAGGCGCGAGGCGGTTTCGCGCGCCACGAACCGATCCCCTTGCAAGGTGTATTCGTCATAGAGCGCGATACGTTCGAAATTCGTCGCCAGTTGATCGGCGCGAAACGGCGTGTCGGGCCCGCCGCCATCGGTGCGCATCATGCCATCGCCCACCAGCCGCGATTCGATTCCGCGATAGTAGCGTGCCAGTGCCAGGCTGTTGTCCGAGGCGACGACGGGACCGGGGGCTGCCACAGCCACCGGTGCGGGCGGTGCCACGGTTTCGGGCACCACGGGGACGCAGGCCGCAAGGGCAAGCGTCCCCATGGTCAGGGCCAGTCGAGCGAACATTGGCACGTTGTGGACCCTTTTTGCCGATCAGGCCTGGGGGGCCGGGGGTGTTTCGCCCGTGACCGGGCGGCGGGCCGAAGCGGCGGACAGGGTGTCGCGCAGTTCCGCCTCCATCTTGGTCATCTCGACCTCGGCGTCGGCCCGCTTGCGCTTGCCTTCGTCGGCGATCTGGAGCGATTCCTCGATGGTGGCAACCAGTTCGGCATTGGCCTTCTTGACCGCCTCGATGTCGAACACGCCCCGCTCCATCTCCTGGCGGACCATCCGGTTGCTTTCGCGCAGGTTGGTGGCGTTCTGGGTCAGCAGCTCGTTGGTCAGGTCGGTCGCTTCCTTGACGGCCTTTGCCGCCTCGGACGAGCGCTGGATCGTCACGGCCTGCGCCAGTTGGGTTTCCCAGAGCGGCACGGTGTTCACGAGGGTCGAGTTGATCTTGGTGACCAGCGACTTGTCGTTTTCCTGCACCAGACGGATCGACGGCAGCGACTGCATCGTCACCTGACGGGTCAGCTTGAGGTCATGGACGCGGCGTTCCAGATCGTCGCGTGCGGCGCGCATGTCGCGCAGTTCCTGTGCCCGGATGACCTGATCATCCTCGGGCGAGGCCTGAACCTCGGCCTCCTTGGCGGGGATCGTCACGCCGTCGATCTCGGCCAGCTTGGCCTCGCCCGCCGCGATGTAGAGCGCCAGCTCGTGGTAGAAATCGAGGGTCTTCTCATAGAGTTTGTCGAGCGACTTGATGTCCTTCATCAAGGTGTGCTCGTGGCTCAGCAGATTGTCGGTGATCTTGTCGATCTGCTCCTGCACATCCTCGTATTTCGCAAGGAAGTTGTGCATCGGCTTGGCCTTGCCGGTCAGGCGTTCCCACCACGACTGCTTGCGGTTGGGGTCCAGTTCGTCGACCGAAAAGCCGCGGATGGTGCCGACGATCTCGCGCAGGCTGTCGCCGGCGGGGCCGATATCCTTGTTCTTCACGCCCGCCAGCATGGCCTGACTGATCTGCTGCAGTTCCGCCTGCGCGGTGGCGCCGAAGGTGACGATGGAATTGGTGTCGTGCATGTTGATTTGCGCCATGCGGGCGCGGATCTGCTCGGCGGTGGGCGCGTCCGCATCGGGCAGCGGCACCAGATCGGCGGCGGGTTCCAGAAGCACGACGGCGTTCAGTTCGTTCACGAGCGTCTCAATCTCTTTGGCCTCGGTCAGGGTCTTGGTTTCCATGTGCGTCATTCCTGTCTTTGCAGATATTGTGTTTCGCGGTTCAGGCGGTCTTGCAAGACCTCGATTTCCACGTCGAAATTGGTGCGGTCGTCAATCAGCAGCGTTTCCTTGCGGGCGGCAAAATTCTGTTCGAGATCGTCGAGAAAGCGGATGTAGTCGCTGCGGATCTTGTCATCGCGCTTGTTGGCATAGAGGTTGGCGAACTGCACCGTCGCATCGCGCGCGCCCTGCAGGTAAACGCCAAGGTAACGGCGCGCGGAATTGAGGTCGCGGGGGTCTTCCTCGACCTGACGGAAAAGCGCGCGCACGGTGGTCTGGAATTGATCGACGCGGGCATCAAGCTGGCGGTCGCGGGCGCGCGCGATGGCGTCCTTTTGCTGGGACAAGAGCGCCTCGGCCTCTTCGATCTTGCGCGCCACGCGGTCGGAGGTGAGGGTATCGACCCCGGACATTCCCTTGTTCGTCAGGGGATCGAGCCCGAAGGAGAACAGGTGCAGGCCCGCCGCAAGGAAGCCCACGACGTTGGCCGCGACAATCTCGCCGACGCTGAAGGCCGAGCCGCCCAGAACCAGCAGCGCCACGCCGATGCCGGTGCCGATGGCACCGAAGATCTTGCGGGGGATGGCAGGCTTGCGCGCGACCTTGCGCTCGTTATAGGCGTCCTCGGCCCGGACGCCGTCGCGCGTCAGCCAAGCCGACAGAAGCAGCATCGCGCCGCCCGCCAGATCCGTCGCCATCTGCACCACTCCGGAGTTGAACAGAACGGCGGGGAAGATCACCAGAAGCGGCAGCAGGAACAGGATGTTGATCTTGGCGCCATGGCGCAGCGGGGTGCGGCCGCGGAAGGGGGCCACTTCCATCGCCTGATAGCGGACACTGTCGCGAGCCGCGTCGCCATCGCGTGCGCCTGTCGGGCTGTGTTCTCCGCCAAACCGTTTCGACATGGCCTAAAGCACCCCGAAGCCGCCAAAGGTCGCGCCGACGATCACGAGGATCAGCACGAAGAAGGACAAGCCTTGCAGGAAACTTGATGACATGCTCGCTCCTTTGGTCATCCGGCTTTGCCGGGTTCATCCGCCTGCCTTGGATCACAGGCCAGTGTCACTTGCAACGATATGCAGGTTTTCCTGCAAAAACCAGACGGGGAGGCGGCATGGGCCGAGGCTTGCCGACGATCCCATCAGGGTCTGTGCAACAGATTGGGATCGGGCGTGCCCGTCACAAGGGGGAAAGCTGAGCCGAGGCTCCCCCGGCACGGGGAAGCGGGCTTGGCGGGCGGATGCTGTCGAGGAGACGCGCCTCGGACGGGTCTAGCAGGCGGCGGTAAAGCGGGAAGAGGCCGGGGCGCAGGTAGCCCGACCAATGGCAAAAGCGCGTCGAGGGGGCCGTGATGGTGTGACCAAGTGCGCGCAGCATCACGCGCGTCCGGGCGCAGTCGATGCTGAGGTCGGTCCAGTTCGCGGCATCGCGCAGGCCGCCAGACAGGGGCAGGTCGGTGATGTTGGGGGGCGTCACGCAGAGGCGGAACGCCAGATCGAAGGGCAGGTTCTCGGCCGAGCGGACATTGACGATCCGGACATGGCGCCCGGCGGGACTGTCGAGCGCCCGGCGCGCCTCGGCGCGATATTCCGCGCCCGACAGCAGGATCGCGCGGTGAACGGATTGGGCGGGGGCATGGCGCAGGGCGCGGAGCGCCACCCGAGCGCCAAGGGAATGGGCGAAGAGGCTGACATGGAGGTCGGGGCGCAGCGCGTCGATCCGGCTTATCAGCCGGGCCAGACCCTCGCCCGCCGCGAAGGCTCGGGCGGCTACCGGGGCAAGCCGCCCGAGCGCGGGCCAGCCAAACGCGATGCCCAACCGGCCCGCGCCGCGGTCCAGATGCAGGTGGCGGGGCCATGAGATGGCTTTCCAGCAGCCGGGGCGGGGGACACGCGCAAGGATGTGGTGATGCGGCGAGCGGTTCGGATCGTTCGGGCTGAATCGGTAACCGTGGATCATGATGGTGACAGAGCCGCCCAAAGGCAGGTCGGCGAGGGCGTCCTGCACGCAAGACAGGCCCGACAAACCGTCCGGCGACCAATTGACTGCGATGACGTCCATGTTTTCCGGACCTGCCCCACAAGATGATGCGGGCTGCATAGGCCCGTTCCGCAACACTTGGGTGACCCCGCGATGACAGGCCCATGACACTGTGCAGATGGGCCGCGCAAATCCGGCTTGACGGAGTGCGGGCGCGCGCGTAGCGAATTGGCCGTGGCGATTTGTGAACCGGATTGCGGGCCACGTTAAACAACCCGCTAAAGAGGTCGAGGCCGTGGTCCCTGGCAAGGGAAACGTCCGCCCCGACCGCCCATATGGCCCCCGTCAGAAGCGGTGGGACCGATACGAGGAAGGATGGGGCATGAAAGACCAGGCCCAGAATGTTGATCACAAGTCCGCTGACGTGACGTCCGGCGACCATAAGAACTGGTCCAAACGCACCCGAGCGGTGCATTCCGGCACCCGCCGCAGTCAGTATGGCGAATTGTCCGAGGCGATGTTCCTGACGCAGGGCTTTGTCTACGACACGGCCGAGGCGGCGGAACAGCGGTTCATCAAGGCGGGCGAGGACGAGTATATCTATGCCCGCTACGGCAACCCGACGGTACGGATGTTCGAGGAGCGGATCGCGGCCCTCGAGGGGGCCGAGGATGGCTTTGCCACCGCCTCCGGCATGGCGGCGGTCAATGGCGCGCTGACCTCGATGTTGCGGGCGGGCGACCATGTGGTGTCGGCGAGGGCACTTTTCGGATCGTGCCTCTATATCCTCGAAGAGGTCCTGACCCGGTATGGCGTGGAGGTCACGTTTGTCGACGGCACGGACCTTGACGCGTGGCGCGGGGCGGTGCGCGCGGACACCAAGGCGGTGTTCTTCGAATCGCTTTCCAACCCGACGCTGGAGGTGATCGACATCGCCGCCGTGGCCGAGATCGCCCATGCGGTCGGCGCGCTGGTGGTCTGCGACAACGTCTTTGCCACGCCGGTGTTTTCCGACGCCATCGCACAGGGTGCCGATGTGGTGGTCTATTCGGCGACCAAGCATATCGACGGGCAGGGGCGCTGTCTGGGCGGGGTGATCCTTGGCACCAAAGAGTTCATCCGCAAGGTGGTAGAGCCCTACCTCAAGCATACCGGTGGCGCGATGTCGCCGTTCAACGCGTGGGTGATGCTCAAGGCGCTGGAGACGATGGACCTGCGCGTGCGGGCGCAGACCGATGCCGCGCAGATCATTGCCGAGGCGCTGCAAGGCGCGCCCGGCGTGACGCGGGTGATCTATCCGGGCCTGCCGTCGCATCCCCAGCACGCGCTGGCGGCGCGGCAAATGGAGCGGCCCGGCACCGTGATCGCCTTCGAGGTCGAGGGTGGCAAGGAAGGGGCGTTTGCCCTGCTCAACGGGTTGGAGATCGTGAAGATCTCGAACAACCTCGGCGACGCGAAGTCGATCATCACCCATCCGACGACCACGACGCACCAGCGCCTGACCGACGCGCAGCGGGCGACGCTGGGCATCACGCCCGGCATGGTACGGCTATCGGTGGGGTTGGAAGATCCGCGCGACCTGATCGCGGACCTGACGGGGGCCTTGGCGGGGTTGTCGGCGAGATGAACGGACTGATCCTGCGTTCGTTCCGGCCGGGCGATGCGATCGGGCTGGCGAGCCTCTATCACCGCGCGGTGCGCGAGGGGGCGGCGGGGAAATACGACGACCGCCAGCGCGCGGCATGGTCGCCCGAGGTGCCGACCCATGCCGGATGGCGCGCAAGGGTGGAGGAGGCCGCGACCGTGGTGGCCGAGCGGGATGGCGTGCTTTTGGGCTTCATGACGCTGGATCTGGAGACGGGGTTCCTCGATTTTGCCTACGTCGCCCCCGAGGTCATGGGGCAGGGCGTCGCCTCGGCGCTTTATGCCGTGATCGAGGGGCGCGCGCGGGTCAAGGGCCATGCCCGGCTGGAAACCGAGGCGAGCCTGCTGGCCGAGCCGTTCTTCCTGCGTCACGGCTGGCGGATCGTGCGGCGGCAGGAGATCGAGCGCGCGGGCGTGAAGATCCCGAACGCCGTGATGGAAAAGTGGCTGGTCCGACGGTTCGCCGCCGCCTGACACGGCATTGTGCATCTGTGCGACAGCGCACACCGGCCCGACAAAAGAGAACCTGACCGGGCCCGCAGGCCAGCAAATACTGGGCCTGCGACGGTTAACTTCTTGCACAAGAATGAGAATCTGATCCAGACCCCGCCCTGCTAGCGTAGAACAGGTCGAAAACAAGACTTGGGAAACACGCGCCGTGCCCCATATCCTTGGAAACGATCCGACCGGCCCGGAGAGGGCCATATTGAGGGAAGGGGTGGCACATGAATGTGCATGTTAAGACCGCCGATCGACTGCCATCCGATGGACAGGCCGAAGAAGCGCTGGCGCTTCTGACGGCTTGGGCCGAAGGAGCCTCGGTCGATCAGCTTGACGCAATCGACCCGGAGGTTTCGCGGATGATCCGAATAGCAAAGTATCCGGCGTTTTCGCGCGACTATCCGGCGGATTTCGCGGTGGACGCGGCCTACAAGGCCTCGCTTCCCGATCTGCAGAACGGGCCGTCGTCCCTGATCAAGGGGGCGCATCGGCGCATCCAGCATGTCGGCATCTCGAACTTCCGGCTGCCAATCCGCTATGCCACGCGTGGCGGGGCGGAGGTGATGCTGGAGACCTCCGTCACCGGCACGGTGAGCCTCGAGGCCGACAAGAAGGGCATCAACATGAGCCGCATCATGCGCTCGTTCTATGCCCATGCCGATGAAAGCTTCGGCTTCGACGTGATCGAGGCGGCGCTCGATGATTACAAGGCCGATCTGGGCAGCTTCGACGCCCGCATCCAGATGCGGCTGAGTTACCCGATGCAGGTGAAAAGCCTGCGCTCGGGCCTGAGCGGCTGGCAGTATTACGACATCGCGCTGGAACTGGTGGAACGCGCGGGCGTGCGGCAGCGGATCGTGCATCTGGACTATGTCTACAGCTCGACCTGCCCATGCTCGCTGGAGTTGTCGGAACATGCCCGCGCCACGCGGGGGCAGCTGGCGACGCCGCATTCGCAACGCTCGGTCGCGCGCATCAGCGTGGAGCTGGTGGGCGAGGGCGTGTGGTTTGAGGAGTTGATCGAGATGGCCCGCAAGGGCGTTCCGACCGAGACGCAGGTGATGGTGAAGCGCGAGGATGAGCAGGCATTTGCCGAGTTGAACGCGGCCAATCCGATCTTCGTGGAGGATGCCGCCCGGCTCTTCGCCGAGCAGTTGATGGCAAGCGAGGGCGTGCGCGATTTCCGCGTGATGGCAAGCCATCAGGAAAGCCTGCACAGCCATGACGCGGTCAGCCTGCTGACCGAGGGCGATACCTTTGCCGAGGTCAGCCTCGACCCGAGGATCTTCCCGTCGCTGATCCATATCGGGTGAGCAACGGACTGGAAACGAAAAAGCCCCGGCGTCGTGCCGGGGCTTTTGTGTATTCAAGCGGGGGAGTGGCAGGCCTTAGCGGCCGCGACCCTGACCACCGGCATCGGTGATCGGGCCGTTATCCGAATCGGTGATCCCGGTGTAGTAGCCACGGCGCGGGCCACGGCCAGCACCACCCGGATCGACGATGGGGCCGTTATCGGCGTCGGTATAGCCGGTCGTGTAGACGCCGGTGGTCGGCACGACAACGCAGCCCGACAGGCCGAGCGTGCCGGCGCCAAGGCCGACAAGGCCGGCGCTTCGCAGCATGGTGCGTCGATCTACCGGGCCGGAGGTGATCTGGTCTTCGGTCAGGGACTTGCCCTTGGCCTTCTTCTCGTCATCCATCTTATGCTTCCTTTTCCAGATTTTGGCTTTCCCAGATATTGGGCTGAAATACTCGGTGGCTATGGTGGCTATGGTCGTCTCAGGCGTCCCGATCTTTGACCGCGTCGGCGTCGGTGCCAGAGGCCTTGTGCGCGGCTGCAGGCTTCTGCGCGGGGGCAGTGTCGTGATCGGTGTGGGCAGCAACATCAACGTCGCTATGGGTGTCGACATCGGTACCGGGGGCCGCACCTGACGGCCCGGTGCGGCGGGCATAGGTGGCGATATCGCCATCAGTGAGCGATTTTTTCGCGGCACCGGTCTTGCTGTCTGGATTGGCCTTGTCGGTCATATCGGTCCTGTGCCGCTGTCGCGTTTCACAGCCTGACAGGTATTTTTCCCGCCCGGCGCCACGACATTAGGTGTGAGTCCCACAAAGCGTAGCCGTGAAGGTGCATCAAATCAATCATTTACTGGTGCCCGCGGGACCCGACCCGACCCGCGATCCTTGACAGGCGCGCGGTGGCGCGCCAACGCTCCGCCCCATGTTCGATTTTCGTCCCGTGGGCTATGTAATCGGTCTTTTGATCCTGACCCTCGGTTCCACCATGGTGGTTCCGATGGGCGCGGATATTCTGGCGGGAAACGGCCATTGGGGCGCTTTCGCCCAGGCGGCGGCGGTGTCCACGACCTTCGGTCTGCTGCTGAGCCTTGCCTGTGCCAATGGCGTGAGCCAAGGGCTGACGATCCAGCAGACCTTTCTGCTGACCACGCTGGTCTGGCTGGTGCTGCCGCTGTTCGGTGCGCTGCCATTCATCTTCGGCCAGACCGACGCGCGCATCGTCGATGCCTTCTTCGAGGCGATGTCGGGGATGACGACCACGGGCTCGACCGTGTTCACCGGGCTGGACACTCTGCCGGTGGGCCTGAACCTGTGGCGCGGCCTGCTGCAATGGTATGGCGGCATCGGCATCGTGGTGGTCGCGATGGTGTTCCTGCCCGAACTGCGCGTGGGCGGCATGCAGATCTTCCGCACGGAAGCGTTTGATACCATGGGCAAGATCCTGCCCCGCGCGGGAGAAATCGCCAGCCGCATCTCGGTGATCTACGTGGCGCTGACAATTGCCTGCGCGCTGAGCTACGCGGCGCTGGGGATGAGCAGTTTCGATGCCATCATGCACGCGCTGACGACCCTTTCGACCGGCGGATTCTCGTCGCGCGACAGCTCCTTCGGAGACTTTCAGGGACCGATCGAATATGTCGCGGCGGTCTTCATGATCCTGGCGAGCCTGCCCTTCGTGCGTTACATCCAGTTGGTCGCAGGCACCGCCAAGCCGATCTTTCG
>JBBQHZ010000036.1:0-30276 GCA_038324445.1 Rhodobacterales bacterium
CGTGATCTCGGCCCCGCTGGGCCTGATGATCGGGGCGATCTCGGGCTATTTCGGCGGCTGGGTGGACCGGGCGCTGATGGGTGTCACCGATGTGTTCCTGTCGATGCCCAAGCTGGTGCTGGCCCTGGCTTTCGCCGCGGCCCTCGGTCCCGGTATCGAGAACGCGATCATCGCCATCGCCATAACCACATGGCCCGCCTATGCCCGCATCGCCCGGGCCGAGACGCTGACGATCCGCAACTCGGAATTCGTCGCGGCCGCGCGGCTTCTGGGGGCGTCCCACGGGCGGATCATCACGCGGCATGTTCTGCCGCTTTGCACCTCGTCGATGATCATCCGCGTCACACTGGACATGGCGGGCATCATCCTGACCGCGGCAGGCCTTGGCTTTCTCGGCCTTGGCGCGCAGCCGCCGCAGCCGGAATGGGGCGCGATGATTTCGGACGGGCGGGCCTATATCTACGATCAATGGTGGGTGTCTACTTTCCCCGGCCTCGCCATCATCCTTGTGTCACTTGGCTTTTGCTTCCTTGGCGACGGGTTGCGCGACGTGCTGGACCCGAAATCGGAGCGCAAGGGATGACGCTTCTGTCCGTCGACAACCTGTCCGTCAGCTTCCCGACGCCCAAGGGCCGGGTAAATGTTGTCGACCGCCTGTCGTTCGATCTGGGGCAGGAGCGTTTGGGGATTGTCGGTGAAAGCGGGTCGGGCAAGTCGATGACCGGCCGCGCGATCCTGCGCCTGATCCGCCCGCCCGGCCGCGTCGAGGGGCGCATGATCTTTGAGGGGAAGGACATGGCCACGCTGCCCGAGGGGCAGATGCGGGCCCTGAGGGGGGCGAAGATCTCGATGATCATGCAGGACCCGCGCTACTCGCTCAATCCGGTGATGCGCGTCGGCGCGCAGATCGAAGAGGCATTGCGCGTCCATGAGCGCCTGCCGAAGCGAGAGATGAAGGCCCGCGTCCGTCAGATGCTGGAGGCCGTGCGGATCAACGACCCCGACCGCGTCGCGCGCATGTATGCGCATGAATTGTCGGGCGGCATGGGCCAGCGCGTGATGATCGCGATCATGCTGATCCCCCGCCCGCGACTGCTGATCGCTGACGAGCCGACAAGTGCGCTCGATGTCAGCGTTCAGGGCGATGTGCTGAAGCTGATCGACGATCTGGTGCGCGACAACGGCATGGGCCTGATTCTGATCAGCCATGATCTGCCGCTGGTGGCACGCTAGTGCGACCGAATCCTTGTGATGAATGCCGGACGCGTGGTGGAAAGCTGCAACGCTGCCGACTTGCACAACGCCACCCATCCCTACACCCGTGGCCTGTTGGCGGCGGTGCCACGCATGGACGAGACCCGCGCGGAATTGCCGGTGATGGATCGCCGTCAGTGGGCGGGCATATGACGGCCATCTCGCTGAAAGACGTGAACATCGCCTATGACGGCCAGCGCGTGGTCGAGGGTGTTACCTTCGACGTCGCGCGCGGCGAGAGTTTCGCGCTGGTGGGCGAAAGCGGGTCGGGTAAATCGACGGTCCTGAAGGCTCTGGTCGGTCTGGCCCCGGAATGGACCGGCGCGATCACGCTGCTGGACCAGCCCGGCAGCCACCGCCCGAACCGCGACCTCGCCCGGCGCTGTCAGATGGTGTTTCAGGACCCCTATGGCTCACTTCATCCGCGCAAGACGGTGGACGCGGTCCTGTCCGAGCCGCTGGCGATCCACGGCATTGCGGACCGCGACAATCGCGTGGAGCAGGTTCTGGCCGATGTCGGCCTCGACCGCCGCTTCCGCTTTCGCTACCCGCACCAGATGTCGGGTGGTCAGCGCCAGCGCGTTGCCATCGCGCGCGCGATGATGCTGGAGCCCGAGGTGCTGCTGCTGGACGAGCCGACAAGCGCGCTCGATGTCAGCGTTCAGGCCGAGATCCTGAACCTGCTCAAGCGCCTGAGGGCCGAGCGCGGGCTGACCTACCTGATGGTCACCCACAACCTGCCGGTCGTCAGCTTCCTGTGCGACCGCATGGCGGTGATGAACAAGGGACGAATCGTCGAGATCGCACCTGCAAAAGCGCTGCACGACGGCAGCTTTTCCGACCCCTACACCAAGGCGCTGTATGCCGCCAGCGGCGGCGCCTGAGAGCCAAAGGACCAGACACCATGCAATCCGACACTGATGCCCTTCGCGCGGCGAACGACCGTTTCACTCGCGACCTTGCTGCCGCCCGGACCTCGGAGGCGATCTTCGACGCGCTCTACCGACTGAGCGACGCGCTGGTCCCGGTGCGCCTGTGGACGGTGATGACCGTCGATCTGGCGGAAGGCGTGGCGCGCCGCGCTTATACCAACATGCCGGACGCCTATCCCGCCTCGGGCACCAAGCCGATCAACCGCAACGCGTGGTTCGATATCGTGCACGGGCAGCATCGCAGCTTTGTGGCCAATACCTTGGCCGAGATTGCGGAAGTATTCCCCGATCACGCGCTGATCGGCAGCCTTGGCTGTGCGTCGGTCCTCAACTTTCCGGTGGTTCATGACGGCGGGCTGATCGCGACGGTGAACCTGCTGGATGCGAAGGGGCATTTCACCCCTGAGCGCGTGCGCCGGTGCGAGGATGTGCTGTCTGGTCCCGCGCTTGCGGCGGCGCTGGCCGCGCGGAATGTCGGACATTAGCCCGGCGCTGGCGCGTTTTCGGTGGGGTAACTGACCGGCGTGCCGTTTGCTCGATCGGTCGGTTGCATCGACCGTCCTGCGCTTGCCCCCCCTTCGCCTGGCCCGCAAAGGACAGCACCCAAAAACAGTGCGCCTAGAAAGTCTCAGCTTTCTTGTCGAACCCGCGCACTGTTGATACACAGAAGGTGATTTGCCTGTTGGGCAGAGGTGGGGGCCGCGTACGTGAACATCGGTTTGAGCAAAACGTCAAATGCTGTGGGCGCTATCATCATTGTTGCGATGACGGCCAGCCTGCCATTGTCTGGTGCACTGCTTGCACAGACTGTGATGCCGACGCCGACAAGCACGCCTGTGCCACCGACACCGACAAGCACGCCTGTGCCACCGACGCCGACAAGCACGCCTCTGCCACCTACGCCGACAAGCACGCCGGTGCCACCGACGCCGACAAGCACGCCGACGCCAACGGCCACGCCAACAAGCACACCGACGCCGACAAGCACGCCGACCAACACGCCTGTGCCGCCGACCTCCACACCCACAACGACGCCGACAAACACGCCTGTTCCGCCGACCTCCACACCCACGACGACGCCGACCAACACGCCTGTTCCACCGACCACCACACCCACGACGACGCCGACCAACACGCCTGTTCCACCGACCACCACACCCACGACGACGCCGACAAACACGCCTGTGCCACCGACCGCGACGCCGACAGTGACAACGACGCCCACGGCAGTTCCAACCGTGACGCCAACCGATGTTCCGACGGTCGCACCAAGTGCAAGCGCGTCCCCCACAGCAGCCGAGGTGCCGATTGCGCCGGGTCTGGCGACGGGTCTGGCCCTTCCGCTGGCGCTGATCTTCGGCCTGATCGCCTTTGCGGGTATCCTGCTGGCCGCACGGCGCCGTGACGGACGCTAGGGTGCAAGCCGCAGCCGGTTCCTTTGCCCGCTGATCCCGCCGCAAGATGACGCCCCGCATCCTCATCGCTGGTGCGGGCCTGACCGGAGCGGTCATCGCCCGCGAATGCGCCGAGGCGGGGTTGCGCGTCGAGGTTTACGAGGGCAGGCCCCACGTCGCCGGAAACTGCCACACCGAGCGGGACGCCACGACCGGTATCCTGCTGCACCTCCATGGTCCGCACATCTTTCACACTGACGATATGGAGGTGTGGGCGCTGGTGCAGCGCTTTGCCGAATTCCACCCGTTTCGCCACCGGGTCCGCACCGTGGCGGGAGGCAGGGTGTTCAGCCTGCCGATCAATCTTGCCACGCTCTGCCAGTACTATGGCGAGGCCCTGAGCCCTGCCGCGGCGCAGGCGCGCGTCCGTGCCGATGCAGCGCTTGAAGTGGCAAGCGAGGGCGACGCCGATACCTTCGAGGAGGTGGCCCTGCGCGGCGTTGGCCGTCCCCTCTACGAGGCGTTCTTCAAGGGCTATACCGAAAAGCAATGGGGTGTGCCGCCTAGCGAATTGCCGGGGTCCATCCTGCGCCGCCTGCCGATGCGCTGGACGTTCGAGGACAGCTATTTCGACCATCCGGTGCAGGCCATGCCTGCGGAAGGCTACACGCCGATGGTGGCGCGGATGCTAGATCATCCCAACATCGCCCTGCACCTGTCGCGGCCCTTGCCGCCGGGCCAAAGGGATGGCGCCCATGTTTTCTGGACCGGACCGCTGGATCGCTGGTTCCCGCCCGGTTCCGAACCTCTGGCCTATCGTGGCCTCCGCTTCGAGCGGATCGAGGCGGAGGGGGATTATCAGGGTTGCGCCGTGATGAACTATGCCGACCGCAGCACGCCATGGACCCGCATCGCCGAGCACAAGCATTTCGCGCCTTGGGAAAGCCATGACCGCACCGTGGCAATGCGCGAATTCGCCATCGCGGCGGGGCCGGACGATGTGCCCTATTATCCGCTGCGCCTTGCCCACGACAAACGGCTGTTGCAGGACTATGTGGCCCGCGCAAAGGCCGAGGCGGGGGTGACCTTCGCCGGGCGGCTTGGCACTTATCGCTACCTCGACATGGACCGTTCCATCCGCGAGGCGCTGGATACGGCGCGGGCCTACCTTGTCCACCTTCAATCCGGCGCGCCGATGCCGGTTTTCGTGCACTCGCCCCTATAGGGCGTTTCAGTTCGCCGGGATCGCCGCCTCGAGCGTTGCGCGCAAAGCCTCGGCATCGAAACAGTCGCTGCGGGCGTAGATCGTGACGGGGGGGTGGTCGTAGACCGTCCAGGGCTCCTGCGCGTCGCGGTCGTCGAGCGTGAAGTAGGGCAAGGGATAGCCGGGCAATCTTTGCCAGACCGGCACGAGGCAGAACGCCCCGCTTTCCAGCCCGGCAAACCACGCGGCGGCGATGGGGAAACGCTGCGGCAGATAGGGTTGAACCTCGGCAAAGCGGCCAGAGGACGAGACGATGAAATCGCCGTCGCTGGCCAGCCGGACGATCCGCTCGACCATCTCCTGATCGGACGGCATCTCGAGCATCAGGGACTGGATGTCGAAATCGTCCCGCCAGGGGATGCCGGGGATGTAGATCGGCAACGAGTCATCCCACGCGCTTTCCACCACGACAATGGCCGGGCCGGGCTGGGACACCAGCCACAGGCTGGCGGCAATGCGGCTGTGCTCGCCGAGGTGCAGGCGCACGATGCCCGAGCCCCAGGCAAGGGCCAGAATGGCGACCAGAACCTGCAGCCCGCGCCCCCAGCGCGCAAACCCCATGGCGGCAAGAACTGCCAAGGCGGGCAGGGCGGGTGCGCCGTAACGCAGCATCGGGCTGTGGACTGTTACCAGAACGAAAACCGGTCCTGCCACGACGGCAAGCAAGATCAACCGCGCCCGTCCATGCCCCGACAGCAGGCCCAGAGCCGCACCGACCAGCAAGACAGGGCCGGTCCCGAACAGCAGGACATCCCGCATCCGTTGGGCAAGGGACACCGGTATCGCCCATTGCCAGTTCGGCGGGAAGTGTTCCGACGCGTTTAACTCGCGCAACTCCCGGAAATCGGCCAGAAATTCGGGCGATAGCGTGACGAGGCCCGAGAAGGACATCGGCGACAGAAGGCGCAGGCTCAGCCCGAAAGCGATCAGCCCGATGGCGCCAAGGCGCAGCGCCAGCACGGGGCGATATCGACCAAGCATTGTCAGCGCCAGAACGGCAGGAAGCCCCAGCGCCAGCCCCGTCACCTTGCTGGAGACCGCGACCGCCATGGCGATGCCAATGCCGACCGCGACGCCGCCCCGTGCCACGCCATGGGTCAGTGCCAGAAACCCCAGCCCGGCCCATGCACAGGCCGAGATCAGCCAGATATCGACGGCGCCAAAGCCGCCCAGTTGAAACGCCGTGGGCGCACTGGCAAAGAGCATTCCGGCAAGGACCACGCCCACGGGCCGCAGGCCCACAACCCAGGCGCTGAGGCACACGGCCACGATGGCAGAGCCATAGGCAAGCGCCGCCATCACGCGCGCCACGAGGATGAAACCGGTATAGTCGGTGATGCCGGCAAAATGCCCCCACAGCGTCAGGGCGGTCAGCGGCAGGTCGCCGTAAACGTAAAAGGCGCCGTCGATTCGGGGATTGAGGGGCGACAGGTCGGGGTTGAGCAGGATCGTGACCCACCCCATGCCATCCGCCAGCGCCGCGTCGATGCGGGGGGCGGCGACGGAGGCGAGGTTGAACAGATGCCGCGCATCGGGATTGAGCGCCGTGCCGCTGTCCCAGTTGATCCCGAGAAGCCGCAACAGCAAGGCGATCGCGGCCCACCCCGCGATGGCGGCAGCAAGGGCCACGGACATCTGCCCTGCTGGTATCTCCGCCGTCTTTCCTGCGACTGCCATGCCCCGGCCCGAATATGTGAGCGACCCTACGCTGGTCTTTCGGCCACAAGGGGTGAAACCCGGCTGCAAATCAACCGGGTGCGCGCCCAATGGCGGGGCGTCTTGCGGGTTGTCATCGCGGCCCTGACCCGCTGTGGCCGCGAAGCAACAAATTGCGGTTCCTCGGCCACCGGCGCCGAACGCTCCTTGTCGAACGGGTAGGGCATCGCGCTTAGCTGCTTCATGGTTGACCGAGCCTCTTCCCCCGCCATCCCGCTTAGCGTGATCATGCCCTCGTATAACGAAGGCGATGGCCTGATGCTGGCGCTTGATGAAGTGCGCGATGAGGTGCTGAGGGCGGTGCCGGGAGCCGAAGTCATCGTGGTCGACGACGGCTCGACCGATGCTACCGAAAGCTTGTTGCAGGCAAAAGCGTTGCAAATGCCGTCGCTGCGCGTGATCCGGCAGAAGAATGCCGGGCATGGCGCGGCGCTGCGCAACGGGATCGAGGCGGCGCGCGGCGACGTGCTGCTGCTTCTCGACAGCGACCGCCAGATCGCGCTGGCGCAATTCGGGGAACATTGGCGCAAGCTGCACGACCTGCCGCTTGATGCGATCCTTGGCATCCGCACGCCCCGCCACGACCCGCCGGTGCGGCTGGTCATCACCCGCGTCATGCGGGCGGGCATCGCGTTGCGGTTCGGAAAAAGTCCCAGGGACGCGGGCGTGCCCTACAAGCTGCTGCGCCGCGTGGTCTGGGATGACCTTGCGCCGAGGATCCGTCAGGGCAGCGTCGTGCCGTCGGTCCTGCTGGCGATCTTGCTGCTCAACACCCGTGGCGAGCGAATCGTGGAATGCAATGTGGTGCACCGGGCGCGCGTTACCGGGCGCAGCGTCTTGCGTTGGGGACGGCTTTATCGGCTGTGCCGGGATGGTGCTGCGGATATCCTGTCACTACCGCGTTGAAATCCGCCCATTGTCGGTGAGGGGCGTTTGATTGTTTCGTGCAAAGTGGTAGGGATTCACCAATCCACAGGGGGGCACCCAGATGATCAGATCCTGTATTCGCATTCGGATCGCTTTGATTTTGCTGGGCGCCAGTCTGGCCCTCGCATTCGGGGGAGCGCAGGCGCAGGCGCGCAACGTTCCCGGCTCTGCCTCCGCCGCGACACAGGACCTGTCCGAGATCATCACGGATGAGATGGCCGACGCCATTCTCGATGCGCTTGACGGCGACGGCGGCGCGGGCGTCGGCGGTGTCAGCCAGGATGCCAGCGGCAATGTGACCATCTCCAGCATGGGCGGCGGGTTCCTGACGGAAGGCGGCACCTTTGGCGGTGTCCGGCTGACCTACCGTGACCTCGATATCGACGGAGAGATCGAGGGCGACATGCTTGTCGGCGCGGCGACCCTCGGGCAACGCCTTGATGGCGGTGTGGTGGTCTTCGCGTCGCTTCTGATCGAAGAGCTTGACGTGGACACCCCCTACAATTCCGGCACGGTGGAAAGCACCGGTTACGGGCTGGCCCTGGGGGCTGCGACGCGCAACGGTGCCGGGTTGAACTATTCGGCGACCTTCGGGCTTATGGAACTCGACTATGACGTGACCCGCTCTGCCGGGGCGGTTTCCGGAAATTACGAGGCCAGCCGGTGGTTTGTGGACCTGCGTGGCACCAACTCGGTATTCCTCGAGAGCACGCAGGTCGATTACGATTTCGGCCTGCGCCATGTGCGTCAGAGCGATGACGCCTATACCGAGACGGGGGGCGGCGCGGTCGCGGCGCAGGACTACGACTCGACGGTCGCGTTCCTCAACACCCGAACCCATTTCGGGGCCGATATGGCCGCGCGACCCTATCTGCAGGGCGACATGCGCTATGTCTTCAACGACAACGCGTCGCTGCCCGGCATCGGTTCGACATCGTCCGAGGGCCTTCGGGGGTATCTCGGTCTGGGCATGACGGGCGATCTTCAAGGCCTCAGCTATGACGCGGGGCTGGGCGGTCACTTCAACGAGGACGGCTATGCCGGGCTCGGCGCGCGTCTGTCGGTCAACCTCCGCTTTTGAGGTCGGATATCCAGCAGCAGGTTCTGCGGGGCACTCTTGCTGCTGCGATTTTGCTGGCGATGCTTTCCATCTCCGACCTGCCCCCGATGCGCGCGGTCTTCGATGCGCTGGCGCTTGTCCTTGCGGTGCTGGCGGACGGGCTGCTTGATGTGCTGTCGCTTCCCGTTGACCGCAGCCTGACGGAACTGCGGAGCACGGACGGCACCTGGGCCGTGGTCGTGACGGATGTCTGCGACGGGCACGGGCTGGTCGCGGCATGGCTGGCGGTGACGGCCGCCTTGACGCACAATTGGCGCGCGGCCTTGCGGATGGCGGCCATCGGTCTTGTCGTGATCGAGGTGTTCAATTTCGCGCGCGTCATGGCGCTTGCCGTGACGTTGGCCAGTGCCCCCTCGGCGTTCGAGGCGGTGCATCTGTTCATCTTCCCCCTGCTGACCGTCGCGGTATTTGCCGCAACCCTTGTTGTCGCGCCCGGTCTGCCGCGCCGGCGCATGGGCATGGCGATCCTTGTCGGATCTGGACTGGCCGTGGCATGGGGTTTCGTGGCGGCTGCCGTCTCTGGCGCCCTGCTGGTGCCCCCGGCGAACCTGCTTCTCGCCCTTCTCGATCCTGTCGGGATCGACACGTTGCGGCAGGGTGACAGCGGCTGGGTGGTCGCCACGTGGCGGTTGGCCGCGATCGACCCGCCCGCATTCCTGATTGCGCCGATCTACCCGCAGGATTTCGCTATCGCCCTGCCGGCCCTGATCGGTGCGGCGATTGCCGTCCGGGGCGGATATGGCGGCGTTGTGCTGGCGCTGGTGTTCATGGGTGTCGCACTGGTATTGGGCACCATGACGGCGGGTTGGAGCGCGCCGGAGATGGACGGATTGGGGCAGATGGTCAGCGTTGGAGCAGATGGAAGCGTGACCGTTGGTGCATACAATGCGCCGACGGAAACGCTTCAGGCCCTCGTGCGGTTGGCGCAAAACGGGCTGGTGCATTTCAATCTTCTGGTGCTGCCCCTGCTGATCCTGTCGCGGGGCGAGGGGTGATGACGCAACCTGCGACCGCCTTGTCGCGCTGCGCGCAGGCGCTGCCGTGGATCATCGCGGCGGCCCTTGTTTTGCGGCTTGCCGGGCTGGGCTGGGACGGCTTCACCGGCCTCCATCCCGATGAGGGCAACCTGGTGCGCGCTGCCGCGGCGCTGTCATGGCCCGATGGGCTGATCCCGGATTTCCATGCCTATAACGGCCTTGCCGTCTGGATGCCGCGCCTGCTGGCCTGGCCCGTCTGCGGGTGGGAAGCCAGTGCGCCCTGCATCCTTTGGGCGGCCCGCTTCATCTCAGCCGTCGCGTCCGGTGCCGCAGTTCTGGTGGCAGCCTTGTGGGCGCGTGATCTGGCCGGACCTGTCGCCGGGGCGCTGGCCGCGATCTTGCTGGGGGGATCGGCACCGCTGATCCAATGGGCCCATTTCGGCACAACGGAAAGCGGGCTGATTCTTGTGGCCCTGATCCTTGCACGGCTGGCGACTGCGGCCTTGGATGGGCGTATCGGCGTTCAACGCACCGCCATTCTCTCGGGCCTTGTCCTGGGCCTTGGGCTGGGGCTGAAAACCACGTCGCTGGTATTCGCGATCATTCCGCTTTTCGCGCTGGTGCTGGTGCGCCCGCCCTTGCTTGCCGCCGCCAGGGAGGTTGGGACAGGCGTGGCGATTGCGCTGCTCCTCTGGCTCATCACCACGCCCGCCATTGTGCTGGACTGGACCGCGTGGCGCGAGACCATGCAAGCGGAGGGCGGGGTGGTGCGCGGTACCATCGACGTGTTCTGGACGTGGCAATTCTACGATCGCCAACCCGCTCTGTTCGAGCTGCGCCAACTCTGGGGCGGGATGGAGGGCGCAGGGCTGCTTCTTGCCGCCATCGGTTTCGTCCACGTGTTCTGCACCCCGCCGCTCTTCAGACGCATGGCGCCGACGATCTTGTTTGTGCTGATCTACTGCGCGGTCATCGTTACATGGCATGCACTGTTTTTCCGCTATCTCGCGCCGGTCCTGCCGTTTCTGATGGTGTTTGCCGCCCTTGGCGCCGCGTGGATATGGCAACGCATCCGGTCCGAAACGGCGCGCGTCCTGCTGATCGTGGCCGTGGCTGTCGTGATCGGCAATGGCCTCAACCAAAGTGCCGGATACCTCGCCCCCGACCCGCGCCTTACGGCGGCCGTCGATCTGGCGGCCCGGGCTTTGCCCGGTGACGTGATATTGCTGGAACCACGAGAGGTCCCTTTCGCGACGCCCGCCGACACCACGCGCGCTGAGTTGCCGTTGGAATGGCCGCTCGATACGGCCAGCCTGTCGCGGGACCTGTCGCAGGGACGCTTCCTTGTGGTGCTGTCGCGGCGCAACTGGTCGGTCCTGCCGCGGCTGCCCGACAGGTTCCCGGGCGCCTGCACGCTTTACGCCGGGCTGGCATCGGGGCGGCTGGGCTACCGCGTCGTGGCGCGCCACGTGCGCTGGACGCCGCTGGGGCACCTTGCCTATCCCGGGGCGCCGATGGAGGAAACCCGCGTCGTCTTCGATGCGCCCGAGGTTCTGATCCTTGAGCGGGTCGAGGCGCTGAGCGCCGAGGAACTGGCCCTGCGTCTGGCGGAACCTGTCGCCCCCGAGGACTGCGCGCCCGAAACCTTGTTCGACCGCTGGCGGGCACCGGCATGAACGTGTGGCTGTCCGACCCCTCCGACATCGCGGAACTGGTGCGCTGGCTTCTGGCGCTTGTCCTGTCGGGCTGGCTTGCCCTGCCGATGACAATGCGCCTGACCCCCAACCTTGCGCCCTCCGCGCAGGTGGTGCTGGCCAAGATCCTTGGCTGGTGTGTCGCGGGATATGCGGGGTGGCTGGCCTCGTCCTTCGGGCTCAGCGTGTTTCACGCGCAGGCGGGCCTTGTTGCGCTGCTTGCCCTTGGCGGGCTTTGGGTGGCGGGGCGGGGGGGCGCTGTCATCGACTGGCGCACCGTCGCGCGGATCGAGGGTTTCTTTGTCGTCCTCTTCATCTTCGGCCTTGGTCAGCGGCTTGTCTTTGCCGATCTGACCGGCTTGGAGAAACCCACCAATCTGGGCTTTCTAAGCGCCCTGTTGCAGACCGACCGAATGCCGCCCGAGGATGTCTGGTTCGCGGGCAGGGGGATCAACTACTACTATCTCGGCCATGCCACTGTGGCGGTGTTCGCGCAAATGACCGCGATCTCCGCCGATCATGCCTACCAGCTTGGCATGGCGACCCTGTTTGCGATGACGGGCACCGGCATTGGCGCGGTGGTCTTTGCGGCGCTGGTGCCCGTGGGACGTCACATCGCCACGGCGTTGGCGGGGCTTTCGGGATTGGCGGCGCTTTATGCGGGCAACCTGCATTCGTTTCTCTACACAATCCTCCGACCGCTGATGCCGACCAACCATCCCGAGTTCTACTATCCGGACTCGACCCGCTTCATCGGCTTTGACCCGGCAACAGACGATCACGCATTCACCGAATTCACCGGCTACGCCTTCCGCGTCGGCGATCTCCATGCCCATGTGCTGGCGACGCCGATCTTTCTGGCTGGAATGCTGATGCTTCTGTCGCTCCTGCGCGACCGGGTGGCGGGCGCGCGGCCGGGGTTTGGCCCTGCCATTGCGCTGGGGGTCCTGCTGGGGCTGCTTTACGGCACCAACGCCTGGGATGTCCCGATCCTTGGGCTGGGGGCATTGGGCGTCTGGGGTGCCCTGGTCGTTCTGGGCGGTCGGGCCGAGATGGACCGGATGGCCGCCTTGGCTGTCACGTCGCTTGCGATCGCCGTTGCCACGGCCATCCCCTTCGCGGCAAATTTCAGCCCCTTTGGCGAAGGCATCGCTGCCGCCGGGGCGCAAACGCCGTTCTGGCAATTGATTGTCGTCCATGGTGTGGCGCTACCGGCCCTGATCGCCATAGCTGTGCTCTGCGTCGGGCGGCAATGGTCGGTAACGCTGTCGCTGGCCATTGGGCTGGCGATCTGGGGCCTCTGCCTGATCGCCTTGCCCGAACTGGTGCGGGTCGAGGATATCTACGGTCAGGATCATGCCCGCGCGAACACCATGTTCAAGCTGACCTTCCGCTCGCAAACGATCCTGCTGATCGCGACCGCGGTCGTGGCGGGCATCCTCGTCACCCATCGCGCGCGCATTGCCACGATCGGCGCGCTGGTGGTCGTGGCCCCCGTCATCGCCGCCTTCAGCTATGCCTACGATACCTTCTACCTGCCGCGCGCGGGGCAAGGTCTGGATGGCCTGAACCATATCGGCGCGCGGATCGAGTTGGTGCGTTATCTGGAAGCCACGCCATGGCCCGAGGGTGCCAGCTTTATCGAAGCACCCTCCAACAGCTTTACGGAGGGAGCCGTGCTGGCGACCGCCAGCGGGCGGCCGAGCGTCCTGGGGTGGGCCAGCCATGCCCATCTGTGGCACGCAGCACCTGGGCCCGCTTGGCGAAGATATGACGAGATCGCCGCGTTTTACGAGGGGACCAACCTGCCCGAGCAGTGCCGTTTTCTGCGGCGATACAACGTGGCCTACATCGCGTTTACCGAAGCCGAGAGGTTGCGGTTCCCCGACCTGCGCCCCGATGATCTGACCCGCTTTGGCTATGTCGCGCTCGACGCGCCGGGGGGGCTGTTGATCCGCGTCCGCCCGGAACTCTGCGACACCGGGTCCGCCGAATGAAACCTTTGGCGCTTTTTGTCCTGCGCCTTGGCGTCAGCGCGGTGTGTCTGTGGCTGGCGATCTCGCTGATGCCGGACGGCATGGGGCCGACCCTGATGGGCGCCGATCCGGTCTGGATCGCGGGCGTTGTTGCGCTCAGCGTTCTGGGGATTTTCGTCATGGCGTCGCGGCTGCGCATCCTCAGCCTGCCGGATCATCCGTCCTTTCTGGCGGCGGTGGCGGTGACATGGGTGGGACAATTCGGATCGACCCTCGGCCTCGGGCTGCTCAGTGCCGACGGGGCGCGGATTGCACGGCTGGTACAATCGGGGCGCAAACTGGGGCAGGCGACGCGGCTGATCCTGCTGGACCGGGTGTTCGGACTGGTGGGCCTGCTTCTGCTGGCCTTGGGGGGATGGGTTGCGCATCGTCTTGGCATTTTCGCAGGGCTGGGCTGTGCCATGTCGGGTGGTGTGGCGTTTGTCCTGTTGCTGAGGATCGCGGGCCGCCAGCAAGCCATCCGCTCGTTGTTGCCGGTGGCAGACATCACCAGCCTGCGCGCCGGTCTGGCGCTGATTGCATCGGTGCTGCTCCACGGGTTGAGTATCGCCACGTTCATCGCCGTGGCCCGCGCGATCGGCTTTGCGCCGCCGGTCCTTGAGAGTATCGTCGCCGTGTCGATCGGCCTGTTCTTCGCCATCTTGCCGATCTCGCTGGGTGGCTGGGGTGTGCGCGAATTGGCGATCACGCAGGGCTATGCCGTGATCGGCAGCGCCTTTCCCGATGCGGTTGCAACCTCGATCCTTTACGGTGTTCTGACGGGGCTTGTCGCCCTTCCCGGCGTGGTGGTGTTTTTCTGGCAAGCAAGGTCCGAAGGGACGGCGGATGGACTGCCCGCAGCCCAGACCGAACCTCACCCCTAGACTGGCCTGCTGCCGCCGCGAACCGCCGCCCAGATCGTGTGCCGGCTGCCGCGCTTGCTGCGACCGGCGCGAACCGTCTCCACTTCCACGTCGAAGCCGCAGCGCGACAGGCGTTTCGAGAAGGCTGTAGCGGGCGCCGCCGACCACACCGCCAGCACGCCCCCCGGCGTCAGCGCCCGGCGCGCCGCCGACAGGCCAGCCTCACCATAAAGCGCATCGTTGCCGGCGCGGGTCAGGCCATCGGGGCCGTTGTCCACGTCCAGAAGGATGACGTCGTAAACGCCCGCAGCGCCGTTGATGAGGGCGCCGACATCACCGATCAGAACCTCCACGCGCGGGTCCGTCAGGCTGTCGCCGAACACCGTTCCCATATGCTGCGAGGCCCAATCGACCAGTTCCGGCACAATTTCCGAGACGATGAGCTGTGCGTCTTCCGGCGCCAGCGCCTGCGCCGCGCGCAAGGTGAAGCCCATGCCCAATCCGCCGATCAGAATGCGCGGCGCGGGCCGGGCGGACAGGCGCGCCAAGGCCAAACTTGCCAGCGCTTCCTCCGAGCCGCCGAGGCGGCTGTTCATCAATTCATTGCCATCGCCCAGCCGGATCGAGAATTCGGTGCCCCGCCGTGACAGCGTCAGGGTATCGCCCTGCGGCGCGGCGGCCGAGGCCAGGTGTATCCACGGCACCATTCGGGTGGCCCTTTCATCGAAACTGCCCCTTCGCCTATCCGATCGCCGCGGGAAGGTGAACTATGGGGCAGAGCCCTCACATCCCAATGCCGCGCGATGAAGGATGGGACGTTCCGCAAGCCTCAGGCCGCCGTGGCCGGGTAGCCCGCCGCTGCCAGCGCCGCCTGCACTTTCGCCGCCTCGGACGCGCTTTCGAGGGTGATCTGACGGGCCGTCATGTCGAAGCCGATCCGCGCCGATGGGTCGAGCGCATGGATGGTCTTTTCGACCGTGGCCCTGCAATGGCCGCAGCTCATGTCGGGAATGTTGAATGTCGTCATCGGATGCTCCGTTTCGAGATCTGTTTTTGATTGGGCTAGTGTCTGGGGCGCGCGGGGCCTGTCACGGTTGACCATGTGAGCGACACCTGCTGACCCGCCGCCTAGCCTCTTTCGTAAGGCTTTCGGTGGGTGGAAGGTCAAGCCAAATATCGTCGACCCCGGGGTGGGTGGCCGTGGAATTCGGCTGCCTTGTCCGTCGATGACCGCGCGCCCCCTATCGCAGCCGCGCATAGACGTCGCCTGCATTGGCGTGGCCGGGCAGGGCCGCGATTTCGGCCGTCATTCGCGACCCATCGATCCATTCGAGATGGCGAAGCTGATGATCCTCGCCCAGACTGAGGTTGAAGGCATAGTGACCCAAAGCGTCCAGCCGCTCGATGCAGGCATAGGCAATGTCGCGCTGGATCGTGGTGAATTCGAACGACAGCGCAGGGATGGCCCGAGAAAGCCCGGCAAGCACCTCGTATTCATGGCCCTCGACATCGATCTTGGTGAAATCCGGCAAGCCATGATCCGCGATCAATTGGTCCATCGTTGTGACGGGCACGCCAATCGTCCTGTCCCAGACCTGCCCCTGCCACTCTGCCGCATCTTGCGCCGCGGCGATCAGGGCGGTGGACGCGGTGGAGATGCTCGGATTGCGGGTGTTGAGGTGCATCTCGATCTCGGCCTGCGCGGCCCCTGCCGCCTGACAGAGCAGCGTTGCGCGCGGGTTGCGCCCGTGGATCAGCCGCAAGGTGCGAAAGACGCGGGGTTGCGGCTCCAGCGCGACAACCGACGCCCCAAGCCGCAGGAAGCTGGCCGAGCGGTCGCCAACATGGGCACCGATATCGAAAGCCAACCCGCCAGCCGGGACAAACGCCGCGTTCAACAGGTCCATCCGGGCAGTCCGCGCCGCGTCGCGGTAATAGATGTCGAGCGAGCGACCGATCCCGGTTTTCGACATCCGGGGTGGTCTGATCTGCGCGTTCGGTTCATTCATCCCGGTGTCGCCCCAATGATGCGCCGCCCCATGGCGTGCCAAACGCGGTCTTGCACAAAGTGCAAGCTTTCCGCCAGCCGCCTCGATCCTCCCATAGGCGGGTCAAAGGCGAATGCGCGCGTGGCCAAACTGTGGGACTTGCTGGCGCTGCGTCCTACGTCCAAGGTCGGTCAGAGAAGTGACAGAGGGTTTGGGTCGCGTGACACATGATGAAACGCGCTTTTGTTGCGTCAGCTGGAACATCCACCGGGGGCGCGGCAATGACGGCGTCGTCGATCCGGCACGAACGGTGCGCGTCCTGCGGGACGAGGTCTGTGGCCCCGGCCTTGATGCCCTGATCTTGCAGGAAGCGGACGAGCCGTCGCCGCCCCATCGCGGGTTTCTGGACCTTGAACAGGTCGAGGCCGATACCGGCCTGACCCATGTCCAAGCCGACGCCCGCAGCCGTTGGGGCGTGGACAGCCACGGTTTCCTTGGCGTGATCGTGTTCCTCCACCCCGCCATCGAGGTAGAGGAAATCGCGTTGATCGATCTGCCGGGGCATTGCCATCGCGGCGCGGTGATCGTGGACATGGTCAAGGACGGCCAGAGCTTGCGGCTTGTGGCGCCGCATCTGTCGCTGTCGCAGGGCCTGCGCATCGCGCAGATGCGCACGCTGGGCCAGCACCTGTTCCGACGCGGAGAGCGCACAACGATGTTGTGCGGCGATCTCAACGAATGGCGGCCATGGGGCGGTCTGGCGTTCTCACGCCGGGTGACGGGCCTGCGCCTTGCCGGGCCCGCGCCCGCGACATTCCCCGTTTCTCGCCCGTTCATGCCGCTCGACCGCATTCTTGTGACGCCCCCTGCGCGCGTGACATCGGCGACGGTGCTGGACGGCAAGGGCATCCGCGTGACGTCCGACCACCGACCGCTGCGGGCGGAAATCGCGATAAGCAACCACCGGCAGTCGATGATCGAGGCGACGGAAGCCCGACGTCGCGCGGGTTAGCGCGGCGCGCTGCCGAATGGCGGCCACATCCGGGAAACCACGCCGTCGCGCTTCACAATGCCGTGAAACAGCGCCGCGCCGACATGAAGGGCGATGATGGCCGCCATGGCAAATGCGGCGGCTTGATGCACCCCCATCGCCGTCTCGGCCAATGCGTCCGAGCGGGGCACAAGCGAGGGTACGCCCAGCGCGTCAAGGCTCTCGATCGGAAAGCCGCCCGCCTTCACGCGGACATAGCCCGCGATGGGGATCACGAACAGCAACACATACATCGCCAGATGCGTCAGACCGGCAATGCGCGCCTGCCATCCCGGCATATGCGCAGGCATTGCGGGCGCTGGGTGCCCAAGCCGCCAGATCAGGCGACCCACGACAAGGATCAGGAGCAGGACACCCAGATTCTTGTGGTAGATGTAAAGCGAGTTCTGCAGCGCGCGGTCCAACCCCGTCTGCCCCATCAGAATGCCCACCGGTATCGTCGAGAGGACGAGCACCGCCATGACCCAGTGGAATAATCGCGCGGTCACGGAATATTGTGGTTGAAGCATCGGGCGAGCCACCTTTCTTGCGTGATAAAATCGCGTCCTGAGGCCGATTTAGGTCCAGCGCGCACAGCTTGACAAGTTATTTGACGTAGCCAAGGTATCGGGATGCCCGATGTGAACCCTCACCCGTTTCGGACCGCTGGTCTGCCATTCATGGCTGGGCCCGGCGTCGCCACGCGATTGCTGCTTGCGGCGCTTGCCCTGTCGCCTGTCGTGGCCGGTCTGGCGACGCTTCTGGCGGGGTTCGAGGCGCTTCCGATCAGTTTCGCCCTCTGCGGTTATGGGTTGGGCGTGGGTCTGTCGTTTGGCCTGATGCAACGGGGATATCCCCACGCGGCGCTGGGATTGTGCAACGTGGCCACCCTGTCGCGCCTGGCCCTGGCCGCATCGCTTCTGGCGCCGCTGGCGGTGGGTGGCGGAGCGTCGTGGGCGGTCGTCGCGGTGGCGGGCCTTGCCCTGTCGCTTGATGGCGCCGACGGCTGGCTTGCCCGTCGCGAGGGGCGGGTATCCGACTTCGGCGCGCGCTTCGACATGGAAGTCGACAGTGCCCTTGCCCTGATCCTTGCCCTGAACGCCTGGGCGTCGGGAACGGTGGCGGCCATCGTGCTGCTGCTTGGCTTGCCACGCTATGTGTTCGCGGCGGCGGGCAGGGTGTTGCCATGGCTGGATCAGCCTTTGCCCGCGCGGTTCAGCCGCAAGGTGGTATGCGTGCTTCAACTTGCGACCCTGATTGCCCTGCAACTGCCGTTGGTCGCGGCCAGCGTCGCCAATCCCGCGGTTGTCGTGGTCGCCATCGCGCTGGTGTGGTCCTTCACCGTCGATATATTGTGGCTCTGGCGAGCCCGCGCATGATGCCGACCTTCCGCCGCGAGGCCTTGCGTCTGGTGCTTTCGGCACTTGTCCTTCACCTGCTGCTGGTCCAACCGAACCATCCCGGTGCGATGACATGGGGCGCGCTGGCGTTGTTCCCGCTCGAATTGCCGGTCATCTTGCTGGCGCTGCTGGCTGTCGGCAGGGGACGGTTCGGGATCGCGTTGCGTGTCCTCCTTGTCGCGGCCTTGATCTTGGTGGCCCTTCTGAAGGCGGCTGATTTCGGCATGTTTACCGCCCTTTCGCGCGGGTTCAACCCGGTTGCCGACATGCCGCTGATCGTGGCGGGGCTGCGGCTGCTGTCGGGGACGATTGGCCTTGTACCGGCGATCCTTGCGGTTTGCGCTTGCCTTGTCGTGATCGGTCTTATCGTGAGGATCACTTGGTGGGCTACGGGCGTTTGGGCCGCCATGTCGCCCTCCGCCGTCCGGCTGCGGGCGGGGGCCGCCATCGGCGCCGTGGCGGCGTTTGGTGTCGCCACGGCCGAGATCGGCGCATCCATGGGAGCTTGGACCCTTCCGATAGGCCCCCCCGGCGCTGCCTTTAGCGCGCGCGTCGGGTTGGAGCGGCTGCAGACCACACGCGACACACTTGCCGACCTCGCACTCTTTCGAACTGCCGCCGCCGTCGATCCCTATGCCGAGACGGAGGGACTTCTGGACCTGATCGACCGCGATGTGCTCATCATCTTCATCGAAAGCTACGGGCGCACCAGCATCGACACCGCGCTGTTCTCGGACCTGCATCTCGCCACCCTGTCGGCCGGTCAGGAGCGGCTTGAAAGCCTTGGCCTGTCGATGGCTTCGGGTTACCTTGCCTCGCCCACGCAGGGGGGGCAAAGCTGGCTGGCGCATTCGACCTTCTCCAACGGCCTGTGGATCGACGGCCAGACGCGCTATGGCGCGGCGCTGGCGTCGGGGAGGCAGACACTGTTTCACATCGCCGCGCGATTGGGCTTTCACACGGCAGCGGTGATGCCGCAGATCACACTGAATTGGCCCGAGGCTCAATTCATGGGCTTCGAGACAGTTTTCGCCTCCAGCGACCTGGGCTACCAAGGGCTGCCCTTCAACTGGGTCACGATGCCCGATCAGTTCACCTTCGCGGCTCTTGACGCCTTGCTGCGCGATGCCCCCCGTGCCGACAACCGCCCGCTCTTCGTGCAAATCGCCACGGGCACATCGCACGCGCCATGGCTGCCAGTGCCGGAGCTTGTCGCGTGGTCGGACGTCGGGGACGGCAGCATCTTCAACGATATGGCCTTGGCCGGGGATCCGCCTGATGTGGTCTGGCGCGACAGGGACAGGGTACGCGCGCAATACCGGCTGGCGATAGATTACGCGCTGCAAACGGTGCTGGCCTATGCCGAGTTGCACGCGGACAACCCGCCATTGATGATCGTGATGGGCGACCATCAGGCGGCAGGGTTCGTGGCCTTGGACGAGCGCCGGGATGTGCCGCTTCATGTCATCGGCCCGGCGCATCTGGTCGATCGCGTGGGGGGATGGGGCCTGTCGCCGGGCCTGATCCCGGCACAAGACGCGCCGGTGCGCCCGATGGACCAGATGCGCAATCTGATCCTTGAGACATTTTCCTCGACCAATGCGCTGGGGGGGTGACCTGATGACCCTGCCGCGCCTTCACCCCCGTCTTCTGCGCGCCTTGCAGATTGCTGTTGCCGCAGGGCTGTTGCTCTGGCTGTGGCACGTCGCGGACGGGGCTGCGGCTGTCGAGCGACTGGCCTCGGCCAATCCCTTCTGGCTGCTGGCGGCGGGGGCGCTGCTGACGCTGCAGACGGTGCTGTCGGCGCTGCGCTGGCGGCTGACGGCCTCACAACTGGGGATCGTGCTCGACCGTTGGACGGCTCTGCGCGAATATTACCTGTCACAGATCGTCAATCAGGCGCTTCCCGGTGGCGTTCTGGGGGATGCAGGGCGCGCCGTGCGGGCGCGGGGGCAGGCGGGTCTGCTGGCTTCCGGGCAGGCGGTTGTGTTCGAGCGTCTGGCGGGCCAGATCGCCATGTATCTGATGTTTCTGGCGGCATTCATAGCAACGCTGCTGGTTCCGGGCGGGTTCGACTGGCCACGCTGGTTGCTGATCCCCGTCCTGACCTTCTTCCTGTGCGGACTGGCCTTGCCTGTCCTGTTCTGGTTTGTCACCCGGATCGCTTCTTTCCGGGCACTGTCCCGTCTTGCCACGGCGTTCGCCCATGCGGTGATCGCGCCGCCTGTGCGCTGGCGGCAATTGGTGCTCAGCCTTGGGACCGCCCTTTGCAACATCGCGGCATTCGCTTCTTGCGCCTACGCCATCGGCGTCGAGATTTCCGCGACGGCGCTTGTTGCGCTTATCCCGCTCATCCTGTTCACGATGGTGATCCCGATCACCATGAGCGGGTGGGGCTTGCGCGAAGGTGCCGCTGCGGTGCTGTTTCCCGTGGCCGGTGCCAGCGCCAGCGACGGTTTGGCGACCAGCATCGCGTTCGGGATGGTCATTCTGGCCTCTGCGTTGCCCGGTGTCGTCTTTGTGGGCGTCACGGCGCCACCAAATCCGGTGAAATCTTGATCGTCTAGATCAAGACATCGGCGGAAATGGCCATCTTGCCTTGCATTTCCTTGTCAAACCGCCACCACGCATTAACTTTTTGAGAAATTGGAGAGTCCTATGAAACATAAGCTTATTTTGACCCGTCGTGGCCTGATCGGCACGGGTGCCGCTGGCCTCGGCGCTGTCGCATTTGGCTTGACCCCGCGCTTGGCGCAGGCGCAGACCGCCGTGGCGCTGCAACTGTCGTGGTTGCATTCGGCGCAGTTCGCGGGAAGCTACATCGCCCTTGATCGCGGCCTTTGGGCGGAACAGGACCTGTCGGTGTCGCTGCTTCCCGGCGGGCCCAATGCCCCGGTCGAGCCGCCTGTCGTGTCGGGCACGGCGCTTGTTGGCATTTCGGCCGCTGACTATACCGCCGCTGCCGTCGAACAGGGCGCGCCGTTCCGAATTCTGGGCGTGGCGATGCAGAAAAATCCCTTCGTCATCACCTCGCTGCCGGCCAATCCGGTCAACGAACCGGCGGACCTTGAAGGCAAGCGGATCGGCATGGCGCTGGCCAACACGCCGGTCCTGCAAGCTCTTTGCACCCTCAACAACGTCGATTTCAACGCGATCGAGATTGTGCCGACGCAATATTCCGCCCAACCTCTGCTGGCCGGAGAGGTCGATTGCCTGCTCAGCTGGGAAACCGATCTTCCGGTTGCCATGGCGATGCAGGGGATCGAAGCGGTGACGATGTTGATGGCGGATTTCGGCTATGCCGTGCATTCGCAGACCTACATCGCAACCGAGGACAGCCTTGCCAACCGCCGCGCCGAACTGGTGGCGCTGATGCGCGGCGAGGTCGCCGGGTGGGAAGCCTATCGCGAAGATACCGATGCGGCGGCGGAACTGACGCTTGCCATGTTCCCTGACGCGGGACTGGATCTGGAGACGCAAAAGCTGCAGGCCGCGCGTCAGGTGCCGCTGATGTTCTCGGACCTGACCGACGCCAACGGCTTTGGTTGGTGGACGGATGAGACCGTGGCCGCCAATATCGAAACCCTCGCGCTGATTGGTCGGACGGTAACGCCCGACCTCTGGGATCGCTCAATTCTTGAAGAGGTTCATGGATCCTGATCGCACGCCGCCCCCCAAGGTAACCTGCGTAGGGTTGGCCAAAATCTGGCGTCATGGGGTAGAGGCGGTCCGGCCCACCGACATCGTGTTTGCCGCAGGGCAGACAACGGCTTTGGTCGGGGCGTCGGGTTGCGGCAAGTCCACCCTGCTGCGGATGATCGCTGGGCTGGAGGAGCCGAGCGCGGGGCGGGTGGAGATCGGCGGGCTGCCGCCGTCGCGGACGTTGGAAAACGCTGCCCTCTCCATCGCGTTTCAGGACCCGTCGCTGCTGCCTTGGCGAACCGTGCGCGGCAATATCGAGTTGGCGCTGTCGTTGGCGCGTCGCCCAGTGGACCGCGCGGCCATCGACCAGTTGATCTCGCTTGTTGGTCTCGATGGGTTTGCCGACACAAGGCCCGCCGAATTGTCGGGCGGCATGCGGCAGCGGGCCGCCATCGCGCGGGCGCTGTCGACCGGGCCGCAACTTCTGCTGCTCGATGAGCCCTTCGGCGCGGTGGACGAGTTGACGCGCCAGCAACTGGCGCAGGATCTGCCCCGGATCTGGGAAGCGCGTGGCACCACCACGATCCTTGTTACCCATTCCGTCAGCGAAGCGGTCATGCTGTCGGACCGCGTCATCGTCCTGTCGCCCCGTCCGGCCGAGATCGTGGCCGATATCGCCGTCGACCTGCCCCGCCCGCGCCAGCCGGGTGATGCCCGCAGTGCCGAGTTCGGAACGATCGTCGATGCGGTATTCGCGGCCCTGTCGCTTGGCTCGGCACAACGCGATCCGTCGCTGGCAGCACAATGAGCATTGCTGCCACCGACGCCTTGAATGTCCCAGGCGGGTCCGGCCGTGCGACGGCCCTTGGCCTTCTATCCGTCCTGATCGGGTGGGAGCTTGCCACCCGCGCGCTGTCGGGGTCTTACGTCCTAGCCGCTCCGTCCGACGTGGCGCTCTACCTGGTGGAGAATCGTGGGCTGATGGCCCGCGCGTTGGGCGAGACGCTGGGCAATGCTGCGGTGGGTTTTGTGATCGGCAACCTTGCGGCTGTCCTTCTGGCAGTCATCGCGCTGGCATGGCCCGCCAGCCAGCGCCTCGTCACCGGCGTGTCGCTCGTGGTATTCTGCCTGCCGCTGGTGGCGACCGGGCCGATCCTGCGGGTGATCTTCGGGCCGGGCGACGGGCCGCAGATCGTGATGGCGGCTCTGGCCGTCTATTACACCACGTTGATCCCGTTTCTGGTCGGCCTGCGCGCAGCACCTGCCAGCTGGTTCGATCTGATCCACAGCTATGGTCGCGGTCGCATCGCCGCCCTTGTCCATGTGCGATGGCGGGCGTCGCTGCCATACCTCTTTGCCGGGTTGCAGATCGCCGCCCCGGCGGCGTTTCTGGGCGCGATGGTCGGCGAGTTCACCGGGGCAGAGCGGGGCATGGGCGTTCTCACGATCCAGGCGATGCGGGCGCTGGATGTCGAGATGACATGGGCCTTGGCCACCCTTGCAACGGCGGTGTCGGTGATCGTGTATCTTGCCATCGGCGCATTGGCGCGGCGCATGCTGAAAGATGCGCCGCCCGTGATCCTTGCCTTGCCCCGCGTTCAGGACGGCATGGCCTCGGGCCTGCGCGGTCCGTGGGCGGGACTGGTCGGCGTGATCGCTGCGATCCTGCTTCTTTGGGGGGGTGGCATCGCCCTTTTAGATCTCAACCCCTTCTTCGCCAAGGGGCCCGGCGACGTATTCAGGGCGCTGGTGCTGGACCCTGACGCCGCCACCACGCGCGCAACACTTGGCGTGGCGCTGCGGGAAACGGCGGTGTTTCTTTTGCCCGGCTACCTTGCGGGGCTTGCCGCGGGGGCGGGCCTTGCGATCCTCTTCGCGCTGGTTCCCGCCATCGCCGGCACGGCCATGCCGCTGGCGATCGCCCTGCGCTCGGTCCCGATCGTCACGACCGCGCCTCTGATCGTTCTGCTCCTTGGACGCGGCGCGCTTGGCACCATGGTGATGATTGCGGTGATGGTCTTTTTCCCCACGCTCGTCGCCTGCATTCACGGCCTCAGGCAGGCCCCCGGCCAGATCCTCGACGTGTTCGACAGCTTTGCCGCAGGCAAGTTGACCCGCCTGATCCGCGTGCACATCCCGGCCATGCTTCCGGCCTTCTTCGCCGCCGCGCGCATGGGTGTTCCGGCGTCGGTTCTTGCCGTGACGGTGGTCGAGTGGCTGGCCACCGGCAACGGCATCGGCAGCCTGATGGCATTGTCGGCGTCCTTGTCGGATTACGATATGCTGTGGAGCGCGGTGGCACTTGTCGCGGGCATCTCGGCGCTGGGTTACGCGGGTGTCGGCTTGATTGAGGCACGCGTGCTGCGCGTCTACGCGCCGGAACAGCTTGCATGACCGCCCGCCCCGCCGCCTTCGCCATTCCGGGCGATATCACGACGTTGACGGGTGGCTACATCTATGAACGTCGCTTGCTGGAGGGGTTGCGGGACGAAGGGCGAGACGTGGCGCATATCCGGCTTGGGGCGTCCTTTCCCGATCCGACACAGGCGGATATGGAGGACGCGGCCAGCCTTCTGCAAGCGATCCCCCTCGAGCGCCCCCTGATCCTTGATGGTCTGGTCTTCGGCTCGATCGACACCGCCGTGCTGGCCCGCGTCCGTGCCCCGATCATCGCCATGATCCACCATCCGCTGGCGGTGGAAAGCGGCCTCGACCCCGCGCGGCGCGCGCACCTCTACCGGACCGAGCGGGCCAATCTGGAACTGGCTGCCCACGTGCTGGTGCCGAGCCCCCATACCGCCAGCCTGCTGGCATCGGATTATGGCTTGGCGCCGGAAAAGATCACCGTCGCCCGGCCGGGCACCGATCAGCCCTCGGGCATGTCCAAGCCGGCCGATCCCCCCCTGATCCTGTCGGTGGGCATCCAGCACCCCCGCAAGGGGCATGACATCTTGCTGAAGGCGCTGGCGCAACTGACCCATCTTGAGTGGCAGGCGGTGATCGTCGGCTCGCCCTATGACGCTGACCATGCGGCAGAACTGGAGCGGTTGCATCGTTCGCTCGGGCTTGAGGCGCGCGTTCGTCTGGCCGGGCGGCTGTCCGATGCGGATCTGTCGCGCCTTTACAATGAAGCCACCCTCTTCGCCCTCGCCTCGCGGTTCGAGGGGTATGGGATCGTCTTTGACGAAGCGATGGCCCATGGATTGCCCATCATATCCTGCCGCACCGGCGCTGTTCCCGAGACGGTCGCGAAAGGGGCGGGGATTCTGGTGGCCCCGGACGACGCCAACGCCTTCGCCGCCGCCATCGACAGGCTTCTCTCTGACCCCGCAGAGCGCGCGAGGATGGCGGAAGCGTCGCGGCAGGCGGGGGCCGCCTTGCCCGGTTGGGGCGATACGGCACGCATCGCCGGTGAAGTCCTGGATGCTGTGGCGCGGGGTGGCGAAGGGCGATAACCCCCGGCAGGACCGACACCGCCCCTTTCGAAACGCCGTATTCAAGCATCCCTTGTTCCCTTAGAACCGAGCAATGGCTCGGGCGCACCCCTTGAGTGGGGCCAGGCTTGAGGCTTGGATCGGGCTGTCGGCGCCGTCGAAGAAAGCTGTCGGCCAGCGAGGCAAATGGGATGGAGAAGACGGAATGTTCCTGAAAAACGCCTGGTATGTTGCGGCATGGTCCGACGAGATCGGGCAAGATCTGCAGCAGGTCATCATGCTGAACGAAAAGATCTGCATGTTCCGCAACACCCTTGGCACCATCATTGCGCTCGAGGACGCATGCCCGCACCGCAAGATGCCGCTCAGCAAGGGGCGCCGGAAAGGCGACGACGTGGAATGCGGCTATCACGGGCTCACCTTCAACTGCACCGGTCAATGCGTCCGCGCGCCAGGCAAGGGCGGCATCCCGTCGAATGCCAAGGTCCATGCCTATCCGGTGGAAGAACGCCATGGCCTCGTCTGGGTCTGGATGGGCAATCCTGCGCTTGCCGATGCGTCGGAGATTTTCGATATCCCCGAATTCGCGGATCCAGCCTGGGGAATGAACAAGGGCAAGGCGCTGGAGATCGATTGCAACTACCTCTACGTCACCGACAACCTGCTTGACCCCACCCATGTCGCTTGGGTGCATCAATCGTCGTTCGGGCAGGCTGCGGCCGTCGACACCCCGCTGCGGATTACCAAGGCCGATACCGGCATCACCGTGTGGCGCTGGATGATGGATGTGGAGCCTGCACCCTTCTACAAGAAGGTGATCGAGTTCACCGGCAATTGCGACCGATTGCAGCATTATGAAGTCCGCTACCCGTGTCACGCGATCATCCGCGCAGTTTTCACGCCCGCCGGAACCGGTGGCGAGGATGGCCCGCTTCACCCCCAGACCTTCGTGATGAACAGCTATAATTTCATGACACCCGAGACGGATGACCGGACGCGCTACTACTGGTTCCAGATGCGCAATATCCGCCCGGACGACCACGCGCTGTCCAGGATGATGAGCGAGGATGTGAAACACGCCTTCGAGGAGGATCGCGAAGTCCTCAACGAGGTGCAAAAGGGCATGTCGACAAAGACGTCGCCCCATATCGACCTCAACATTGATGGCGGGCAACTGCGGTTCCGCCGTCAGCTTGAAATCATGATCGAGCAAGAACGCATGGCGGACGCGGCGCTGGCCTGATCCGCCACCGGATTGGTGACCGCTGTCGGGGAAATCCCCCGGCCGCGTGAGCGGGTCGAGATCGCGCAAGACTGCTTTTGCAACCTTTTGCGGTCCGGTCGCCCTACCGGTGGTTCAAGGAATTGGACTCGATCTGTTCAACGATCCAATCTCTGAACTGCGCGGCAGCCGCGTTGCCTTCCTTGATCCGCAGGTAGTACGCCTCGTTGCAGGGGACCGAGTCACCATGCGCCCGGATCAATTGCCCCTGTTTCAAGGCGGCCTGCGCCAATACCTCGTTGACCAGCGCCACGCCGTTGCCGTGCACCGCCATTGTCAGCGCCGCCCCGAAAGAATCCACGAAAATCCGTGGCGTTTCGCCTTGGCGATTGTCGCCGCGCCAAGAATTCCAGCCGCCCGAGGTCCCCACAGCCTCGATCAAGGGCAGGGTGTCCAGATCGCCCTCAAGTGCGGGTGAGTTCAGGGCCACAAGGCCACTTGGCTCCAGCAAGGTCGCATTGCGGCCGAATTGCTTGTGGGATCCGAACGGAATTTCGACATCGGCGCTGACCGATTGGAAATCATCCGGCCAGATGGTGCTGAGAAACCGCAACCTGATCGTCGGATGGCGTCTGGAAAACGCGGTCAGCGTCGGCGCGATGATCCATTGCGCGACACTGACCGAGGTGGCCACCGTCAGGATATCTTGCGACTGACCGGTGTCGAAGGACCGGGCTGCCACCGCCAACGTTTCCAATGCGGTCTCGAGCTGCCGCAACAGTTTGCGCCCGTCATCGGTCAACGACAGGCCCCGCGCGCGCCGGACGAAAAGGGCGACGCCAAGCCTGCCTTCCAACGCCTTCACATGCTGGCTGACCGCAGATTGCGTCATGCCGAGTTCTTCCGCCGCCGCGGTGAAGCTCAGCTTGCGGGCGGCAGCCTCGAAAGCGCGAAACCACGTCAGCGGGGGCAGGGTTTTCGCCAAGATCAATCCAGCCATTAGCTTGGCTAAAACCCAAGCACGCGTTTCATTCGTTTGTCAAAGTGCCTGCGGTCATAGATCACGACAGGGCATCACCCATGAGATCAGACCATGACCCCCGAGATCAGAAAAATCGTCACTTATGATGAGGAAGTTCTGATCGAGGGCTTTCGCGCCACCGACCGGCCGTGGCGCATGTTCGCGGTGGCAGCAGTGGTCCGCAACCCGTGGGCGGGACGCTTTGTCGAGGACCTCACGCCCGAAATCCCGGCTTATGGCCCGCACCTTGGCGCGCTGATGACCAAGCGGATGATTGCCCTCGCCGGTTCGGGCGAGGCGATCGAGGCTTATGGCAAGGCCGCCGTTGTGGGCCTGAATGGCGAGATCGAACATGCCTCGGGCCTGATCCACACGTTGCATTTCGGCAATCACTACCGGGAGGCGGTGGGTGCAAAATCCTATCTCGCCTTCACTAACACGCGCGGCGGCGCGAACGCGGCGATCATGGTGCCCTTGATGGACAAGAACGACGCGGGTCGCCGCCCGCACTATCTGACGATCCAGTTCGCCATCTCCGATGCGCCGCGGGATGACGAGATTGTCGTCGTTCTGGGCGCGGCCACCGGTGGGCGGCCACACCACCGCATCGGGGATCGCTATCAGGATCTGAAGGATCTGGGTCATGACCTGGACAACCCGGCCGCGGTCTAGCGCCGGTGCGCTGGCCGCCATCGAGGCGGGCTCCGGCGAGCGGGTCCTTCTGCTGCACGGCGTGGGCCTTCGGGCCGAAGCGTGGGGCGCGCAGATCGGCAGCCTGGCAGGATCTTGCAGCGTAGTGGCTGTCGATCTGCCGGGACATGGGCACAGCGTGCCGCTTGGGCCGGACGCTGGTCTGCCCGCATTCACCGACAGGGTCGCGGCTGCCATGAACGGGCCTGCCATGGTGATCGGCCACTCCTTCGGGGCGATGATCGCGCTCGATCTGGCAATCCGGCATCCCGGCCTTGTGAAAGGTGTTGTCGCCATGAACGCAGTTTACCGGCGCAGCCCTGCGGCGAAGGCGGCGGTGTCAGCGCGCGCGCAGGCGCTGGACGGGCAAACACTGCCGGATCCTTCGCCGACATTGGAACGCTGGTACGGCGCCGCCGAGAGCCCCGAACGCAACGCCTGCCGAACGTGGCTTTGCGCCATGAACCCCGCCAGTTATCGCAGCGCTTACCGGGTCTTTGCAGAGGAAGATGGCCCCTCGGACAGCACCCTTAAGGCGCTGCCCTGTCCGGCCCTTTTCATGACCGGCGGGTTGGAGCCCAACTCGACGCCAGACATGTCGCGCGAAATGGCGACGATTGTGCCGCAGGGGCGTTTCGAGGTGCAGCAAGACGCCGCACACATGATGCCGATGACGCATGCATCACAGGTCAATTCGGCGATTGCGCGATTCATCGACCGCTGCGCGCCCCCCGCCCAACACCCCCAGCCAAAAGGCACCTGAGCCATGGATTTCTCTCTTTTTGCCCATATGGAACGGCTGACCCCAGACCAACACCACAGCGCATTGCGCGAGGAGCTGATCGCGTTGGCCAAGATGGCTGATGACGGAGGCATGCGGGCGATCTGGACCGGCGAGCATCACGGAATGGATTTCACCATCGCGCCGAACCCGTTCCTGAGCCTTGTGGACCTGAGCTACCACACGAAGGACCTGCGGCTTGGCACCGGCACGATCATCGCGCCGTTCTGGCACCCGATCAAACTGGCGGGTGAGGCGGCGGCGGCGGACCTGATCACCGGGGGCCGGATCGAGTTGGGGATCGCGCGCGGGGCCTATTCCTATGAATACGAGCGCTTGATGCCGGGGATGGATGCGTGGGAGGCCGGGCAAAGGATGCGCGAGACGGCACCGCTGTTGCGCCAGCTTTGGGCGGGCGACTGCGCCCACGAGGGCACGTTTCACAGCTTCCCTTCCACCACCTCTGCGCCGAAGCCGCTGCAAGAGAACGGCCCACCCATCTGGATCGCCGCGCGCGATCCCAATAGCCACGCGTTCGGGATCGATCAGGGCTTCAACATTCAGGTCACGCCGTTATGGCAAGGGATGGCGGAAATCGAGAACCTGATGGGCGTTTTCAATGCTGCCTGCGCCGCCTCCGACCAGCCTCGGCCAAAGATCATGCTGCTGCACCACACCTATGTGGGGGCGGATGCCGATGATACTGCCTTGGCTGCGCAGGAATTGTCCAAATTCTACAGCTATTTTGGCGCCTGGTTCCAGAACAGGCGCCCGGTCAGCCAAGGCTTGATAGAGGCCTTGAGCGACGAGGATCTGGCCGCAAACAAGATGATGGCCCCCGAGAACATGCGCCGTGACCTGACCATGGGCACCGCGCAGGAAGTGATCGACCAGATCAGGCGATACGAAGAC
>JBBQHZ010000037.1:0-28859 GCA_038324445.1 Rhodobacterales bacterium
TTGCCGGGTATCTGGGCCATGGCGGGAAACCTCCACGGCCCAGAATATCACGAATCTTCGGGCATCAAATGATCTATTCAGGCGATCTTGCCGGCAAATTCCACCAACCGCTTGGCCTGATGGCGCAGCGCGGCTTCGACCTTGTCGGTCACGTTGCCCGCGATGGCAACGGTGCCATAGGGGTTGCCACCGGCCTCGAACACGGACTGGTCGGTATAGCCGGGCTGCACGATGATCGCGCCCCAGTGCATCATGGTGGTGTAAAGACCCATCAACGTGGTCTCCATCCCGCCATGGGCGTTCTGAGCGGAGGTGGAGGCGGAGACGGCCTTGTTGGCCAGCGCTCCCTTGCCCCACAACGGGCCAAGGCCATCGATGAAGCTGCGCAGCTGGCTGGCCGAAACGCCGAAGCGGGTGGGCGCGGAGAAGAAGTAGGCGTTGGCCCATTCCATGTCGTCGAGCGTCGCCTCGGGGATGCTGCTGGCCTTTTCAGCCTGCGCTTTCCATGCGTCCTGACCGTCGATGACGGATTGCGGCGCGGTTTCGGGAACGCGCAGCAGGCGCACCTCGGCCCCCGCAGCGCGGGCGGCGTCGGCGACGATTTCGGCCATGCGGTGGTTGGTGCCATAGGTGGAGTAGAAGACGACGGCGAGTTTGACGTTGGACATGTTGGGCTCCTTTGAGCTGGATTTATACGCGCTCACTTAAGGCAGCGCCCGTCGTTTGACGCCTGCAACTGGCGCGCAGGGTCTGCGCGGCGGCGCACAGGGTGAGGTTCTGCGCGGCGGCGCAGGGGCTGCGTCAGACGGGGGTGCCGCCGTCGAGGCGGGCCAGAAGGGCCTCGGCGGTGTCGAGGGCGGCCTCGCGCTTGTCGGCGGACATGGTCATCCACGTCCGATACATCTGCGCCATGCGAGGATTGCGCCCGAAGCGGTCGCGGTGCCTGTGGAGAAATGCCCAGTAGAGCGAATTGAACGGGCACGACGTATCCCCAGACTTCTCCCCCACCTCATAGGCGCAGGACTTGCAGTAATCCGACATCTTGTTGATGTAATTCCCGCCCGAGACATAGGGTTTCGAGCCGACGATACCGCCATCGGCAAACTGGCTCATCCCGATGACATTGGGCGCTTCGACCCATTCATAGGCGTCGGCGTAGACGGCCAGATACCATTCATGGACCTCTGCCGGGTCGATGCCGGCCAGAAGCGCGAAGTTGCCGGTGATCATCAGGCGCTGGATGTGGTGGGCATAGGCCTCGTCCCGGGTCTGGGTGATGGCCTGCGACAGGCAGTGCATCTTGGTATCGCCAGTCCAGTAGAAGGACGGCAGCGCGCGGCTGTGGTCGAGGGCGTTGCGCGCGGTGTAATCGGGACCTTCGCGGAAGTAGATGCCACGCATGTATTCGCGCCAGCCGATGATCTGGCGGATGAAGCCTTCGACGGCGTTGAGCGGCGCGTGGCCGGAGCGGTAGGCCTGCTCCGCCGCATCGCAGACCTCGCGCCAGTGCAGAAGGCCCGCGTTGAGGTAGAGCGAGATGACGGAGTGGTAGAGGAATTTCTCGCCCGTCATCATGGCGTCCTGAAAGTCGCCGAAACAGGGCAGGGCCTTGTCGATGAAATGGGTGAGCGCGCGGCGCGCCTCGGTGGTGTCGGTGGCGAACCAGAACGGTTCCAGCGTGCCGAAATTGTCGGGGAAGCGGGCGGCGACGAGGTCCAGAACCTCTTGCGTGACCTTGTCGGGGGTGAAGTGCATCGGCGCGGCGGTGATCGAGCCACGCGGCGGTTTGCGGTTGTCGTGGTCGTAGTTCCACTTGCCACCCTCGGGCTTGTCGCCGTCCATCAGAAGGCCGGTCTTGCGACGCATGTCGCGGTAAAACCACTCCATGCGGAGTTCCTTGCGGCCCTCGGCCCATTGGTCGAAGTCGGCGTGGGAGCACAGAAAGCGGTCGTCGGGCAGGATGTGGACGGGGATGGGACAGTCTTCGAGCGCAGAGATCAGGCGGAATTCGCCGGGTTCGGTGGCCAGAACCTCGCGGGCGTGAACCTCCTCGCTGCGCCGCAGGATCTCGGCGGGGATGGAGCCCGCGTTGTGCGGATCGTCGAGTTTGGTGTAGCGGACGCGCCATCCGTCGGCTTCCAGCCGGGCCGCGAATTTGCGCATGGCGGCGAAGAGGAAGGCGATCTTCTTCGGGTGATGGGGGACGTAGGCGGCCTCGGCCCCGACTTCGGCCATGATCACCACGTCGCGCGATTTGTCGGCCTCGCGCAGGGCGGCGATATCGGGCGACAGCTGGTCGCCGAGGATGAGGATGAGGCGCGGTGTCACCAAGGGATCGTTGCCCCGGCATAATCGTAGAAGCCGCCCGTCTGCGCCGGGGTTAGGGCATCCATGACGGCCAACAGGTTGCCGGCGGCCTGATCCGACGTCACCTTCCGGTGGGCGGGATAGTCGGCGGTGAAGTCGGTGGCGACAGTGCCGGGATGCAGCGCCACGACGACCGATTGCTTGTGGGAGCGGGCAAGTTCCACGGCGGCGGTGTGGGTGATCTGGTTCGCGGCGGCCTTGGACGCGCGGTAGGCATACCAGCCGCCCATGCGGTTATCCCCGATGGAGCCGACACGGGCCGTCAGGACGGCGACAGTGCTGCGCGCGTTGCGGGGCAGCAGGCGCGGCAGGTGCGACAGGATCAGCGCCGGGCCGATGGTGTTGACGGCAAGGACATGGGCCATGGTGGTGGCATCGATGGCGGCGAGGGTTTTCTCAGGCGCGTGACCCGGCGGTGCGAGGATGCCGGTGGCGATGATGACGCGGGTGAAGGGGCCCTCAAGCGCGCCCATGGCCTGCGCGACAGAGGCGGGGTCGGTCACGTCGAGGCCATTTGCCGAGCGCGACAGGGTGACTACCGCGCCGTCGCGCTCCAAAAGCGCTTGCGCCAGTGCCGCGCCGATGCCGCCAGAGGCGCCGATGATGAGGGAGTGTTCCATGCCACGGCAGGTAACGCCCGACTGAGCGCCGTCAACCGCTTGCGGGAGGATTGCGGCGCGTGGCATCAGGCTTGTCAGGAGGACAACGGACCATGGGCGAATTGATCCTTGTGCGGCACGGGCAGGCCAATTCCGGCGCAACCACGGAAGAGGACTATGACCGTCTGTCGCCGCTTGGTCACCAGCAGGCGGCGTGGCTGGGCGCATGGTTCGCGGCGCATTAAGCGCCGTTCGACGCGGTCCATACCGGCACGATGCGGCGGCATCTTGAAACGGCGGCGGGGATTGGCGTGCGCGGCGTCGAGGATGCCCGCCTGAACGAGCTCGATGACCTCGCCCTGGCCCGCGATATCGAGATTACCCACGGCGTGCCCCTGCCCGCGTCGCAGCAGGATTTCGCGCGGCATATTCCGCAAACGCTGAAGGCATGGCACGCGCAGGAAATCAACGGCACGGAAGCGTTTGACGCGTTCGAAGGCCGGATCGGAACCGTGCTGCAAGAGGCCGCCGTGCCCGGGCGGCGGGTGCTTTGCGTGACGTCGGGAGGGGTGATCGCGATGGCGCTTCGGATCGCCCTCGGCCTTGATACCGACCGATTGGCGCAGGTGCTTCTGCCGATCTACAACTCGTCGGTGCACCGCTTCCGCGTGGTCGAGGATGGCACCTTCCTGACCAGCTTCAATGCGGTGCCGCATCTGGATGCGCCGGACAGGTTGGACGCGCGCAGCTGGGTCTGAGGCCCGCCGGTGCATTTTGGGGTTTCCAAACGCACTTGCTTGGGTATTGTGCCGCCCATGACCACGCAGTTCCACATCCCGGCCC
Source organism: Rhodobacterales bacterium (assembly GCA_038324445.1). Taxonomy (GTDB): domain Bacteria; phylum Pseudomonadota; class Alphaproteobacteria; order Rhodobacterales; family Rhodobacteraceae; genus Gymnodinialimonas. The sequence continues at coordinate 3,810 of JBBQHZ010000037.1, forward strand.
GGTCCGCGCCTTTCGCGCCGCTGCCGCTGCTTGGCCTCCTGCTTTTTAGCCGCCTCTGAGCGTGCCTTTCGGCGCGACCGCTCAGGGGAGGGAACGCGCCGGAGACACCCCAATCAGCTAAGGATCAAGAAGATGACCGCCGACAACCGTGTATTGATTTTCGACACCACCCTGCGCGACGGCGAGCAATCGCCGGGTGCCACCATGAGCCATGACGAGAAGCTGGAGATTGCGGGCCTTCTGGACGACATGGGCGTCGATATCATCGAGGCGGGATTTCCGATCGCCAGCGAGGGCGATTTCAACGCCGTGTCCGAGATTGCGAAACAGGCGAAGAATGCCACGATCTGTGGGCTGGCGCGCGCCAGCTTCAAGGATATCGACCGCTGCTGGGACGCCGTGCGCCACGCGAAAAGCCCGCGGATTCACACCTTCATCGGCACCTCGCCGCAGCACCGCGCCATTCCGAACCTGACCAAGGACCAGATGGCCGAGCGCATCCACGAAACGGTGACGCATGCGCGCAACCTCTGCGACAACGTGCAGTGGTCGCCGATGGATGCGACGCGGACCGAGTGGGAGTATCTGGCGCGCACCGTCGAGATCGCGATCAGGGCAGGTGCCACCACGATCAACATCCCCGATACCGTGGGCTACACCGCGCCCCTTGAAAGTGCGGCGCTGATCGCGCGGCTGATCGCCGAGGTGCCGGGGGCGGAAGGGGTGATCTTCGCCACCCATTGCCACAACGATCTGGGCATGGCGACGGCGAACTCCTTGGCGGCGGTCGCCGGGGGCGCGCGGCAGATCGAGTGCACGATCAACGGCTTGGGCGAGCGGGCGGGCAATACCGCATTGGAAGAAGTGGTGATGGCGCTGCGCGTGCGCCACGACATCATGCCCTTCACCACCCGCATCGACACGACCAAGATCATGCACCTGTCGCGGCGCGTCGCGACCGTGTCGGGCTTCAACGTGCAGCCGAACAAGGCGATCGTCGGCAAGAACGCCTTTGCGCATGAAAGCGGCATCCATCAGGACGGGATGCTGAAATCGGCCGACACGTTCGAGATCATGCGGCCGGCGGATGTGGGTCTGTCGGGCACTTCGCTGCCGTTGGGCAAGCATTCGGGCCGCGCGGCGTTGCGGGCGAAGCTGAAAGAGTTGGGCTTCGACATGATCGACAACCAGCTCAATGATCTGTTCGTGCGCTTCAAGGCGCTGGCGGATCGCAAGAAAGAGGTCTTTGACGACGACCTGATCGCGCTGGTGACGGATGCCGGATCGGACGGCGAGGGCCATCTGGAGGTGAAGTTTCTGCGTGTCGTGTGCGGGACGCAGGCGCCGCAATCTGCCGACATCACGCTGCGCGTCGGCGACAAGGATCATCAGGCGACGGCACAGGGCGACGGGCCGGTCGATGCGGCGTTCAATGCGGTCAAGGCGATCTGGCCCAACGAGGCGCGGTTGCAGCTTTATCAGGTGAATGCCGTGACAGAAGGCATGGACGCGCAGGCAACCGTGACCGTGCGGGTGGAAGAGGACGGGCGCATCGCCACGGGCCAGTCGGCGGACACCGATACGGTGGTCGCTAGCGTAAAGGCCTATGTCAACGCGCTCAACCGCCTGATCGTGCGGCGCGAGAAGACCGGCGGCGATGTGCGGGAGGTTTCCTACAAGGACGTGGGCTGATTTCCGGCGCAAACAGGGTTCTGCAAAACCCTGACCAGACCCTTGCAAGGGTCTGGTAAAAGCCTTTCAAGGCTTTTGCTCCCGGCGACCTGTCGCCGACGTGGATGGCCGCCGCCCCTTGCCGCCAAGGGGGTGCCACGTCTATATGCGACTCTCTACGGGGGCGTCCTTCCAACAGGGCGCCCATATACTATTTGACGAACGGACCCCGCCCCATGGCCGGCTTTTTTGGCAACCTCTTCTCCTCCGATATGGCGATCGATCTCGGGACTGCGAATACGCTTGTCTATGTGCGCGGCAAGGGAATCGTTCTGAACGAACCCTCCGTTGTGGCCTATCAGGTCAAGGATGGCGTCAAGAAGGCGCTGGCTTTCGGCGAGGATGCCAAGCTGATGCTGGGGCGCACGCCCGGCTCCATCCAGGCGATCCGCCCGATGCGCGACGGGGTGATCGCGGATTTCGACGTTGCGGAAGAAATGATCAAGCACTTCATCCGCAAGGTCCACAAGCGCACCACATTCTCGAAGCCGAAGATCATCGTCTGCGTGCCGCATGGTGCGACGCCGGTGGAAAAGCGCGCGATCCGACAGTCGGTTCTGGGCGCTGGCGCGCGCAAGGCCGGCCTGATTGCAGAGCCGATTGCAGCCGCCATCGGCGCGGGCATGCCGATCACAGATCCGACCGGCAACATGGTGGTGGATATCGGCGGCGGAACGACCGAGGTGGCCGTGCTGTCGTTGGCCGATATCGTCTACGCGCGGTCGGTGCGCGTCGGCGGCGACCGCATGGACGAGGCGATTATATCCTACTTGCGGCGGCAGCATAACCTGTTGATCGGGGAAGCGACGGCCGAGCGGATCAAGACCTCCATCGGGACGGCGCGGATGCCCGATGACGGGCGCGGCGCGTCGATGCGCATACGCGGGCGCGACCTGTTGAACGGGGTGCCGAAAGAGACCGAGATTTCCCAGGCCCAGGTTGCGGAGGCGCTGGCCGAACCGGTCCAGCAGATCTGCGAGGCCGTGATGGGCGCGCTGGAAGCGACGCCGCCGGATCTGGCGGCCGATATCGTCGACCGCGGTGTCATGCTGACGGGTGGCGGCGCGTTGCTGGGAGAGCTGGATCTGGCGCTGCGCGAGCAGACAGGTCTGGCCATTTCGGTGGCCGATGAAAGCCTGATGTGCGTGGCGTTGGGCACCGGCAAGGCGTTGGAGTATGAAAGTCTCCTGCGTCATGCGATAGATTACGACAGCTAAGCCAACCTCAGTCCGTCCGACCCTGAAAGGCGTGCAATGGCTCGGGACAGCTATGACGATTCCTATGCCCGACCGGTCCGGCGCTTGCTGGTGGCGGTGCTGGTGTTGTTGCTGTTGTCGCTGGTCCTGTTGTGGCGCATCGACAATCCGCGGGTGGAACGAATCCGCGCCGCAATCCTTGATCGCTACGTGCCGAACATGGAATGGGTGATGGCCCCGGTAACAGGCATCGCCCGGATGGCCGAGGGGTTCCAGAGCTACACGCGCCTCTTCGAGCAAAATCAGGAATTGCGGCGAGAGTTGCAGCAGATGCGCGCCTGGCGCGAGGCGGCGCTGCAACTGGAGCAGGAGAATGCCAGGCTTCTGGACCTGAACCGGGTGCAGCTGGACCCGGAGCTGACCTTTGTGACCGGGATCGTGCTGGCGGATTCCGGCTCGCCCTTCCGGCGCTCGGTTCTGCTGAATGTCGGCGCAAGGGACGGTATTCTGGACGGATGGGCCACGATGGACGGTCTGGGCGTGGTCGGCCGCATCTCGGGGGTGGGCGAGCGGACGTCGCGGGTGTTGCTGCTGACAGACGCTGCCAGCCGCATTCCGGTGACGATCCAGCCGTCGGGCCAGACGGCGCTCCTGATGGGCGACAATTCCGCGACGCCGGTGCTCGATTTCGTCGACGACCCCGGTGATGTGGCGGCGGGCGACCGGATCATCACCTCGGGCGATGACGGGTTGTTTCCGCCGGGCCTGCTTGTGGGACAGGTGGTGTTCACCTCGGACCAGTTGATGCGCGCGCGCTTGTCGGCCGATCTGCAGGGGCTGAGCTTCATGCGCGTCATGCGCAGCCATCCCGGCACGACGCTGGATGATCCGGCTGGTGTGGTCGGGCCACCCTGGCCACCGGCGGGCAGGCGGGTGGATGAGGATGGCACCTTGGTGCCCGACGACGCCGCGCGCGCCGAGGTGGGTGTCGATGGGGAGACCGACGAGGTGGGGGCTGACGAGGTGGGAGCCGTAGATCAATGAGCGCCCTGTCACCGCGCCATGTCTGGACCTACCGCGCGGTGTTCGTGGCCCTTGCGCTGTTCCTGATCACCTTCAAGCTGCTGCCCCTGAACCTTGCCTCCAGCGGTCTGCCCGGCCCCGATCTGCTGGTCCTTTTGGCCTTTGCGTGGACGGTGCGCCAGCCCGCCGTCGTGCCGCTGGGTCTGATTCTGGGGGTGTTCCTGCTGGCGGATTTCCTGTTCATCCGGCCACCCGGCCTCTGGACGGCACTGGTCATCGTGGCATGCGAGTTCCTGCGCCGGCGGCGGCTGACGATGACGGAGTTCCCTTTCCTTGTGGAATGGGGCGCGGTTGGCGTGGCGGTATTGGGCATGGTTTTGCTCAACCGGCTGGCTTTGTGGGTTCTGCTGGCGGATCTCGATTCGCTGGGGCTTAGCTTGGCCCACGCGATCGTGACGGTGGCCGTTTACCCGCTGGTGGTTGTCGTCTCGAAATATGTCTTCGGATTGCGTAAACTCGGCCCAGCCGAACTTGAAGCCCTATGAGTCTGTAAGCCCTGTGAGTCTGTGAACCACCGATGAAACGCACCCAGAAAGAGACCGAGGACAGCGCCCGCGTGATCGGGCGTCGCGCGATTGTTGTGGGCGGGCTGTTCATGGCCACCGGCGCGACGCTGGCGGCAAGGATGCGCTACCTGCAGGTGGAGCGGGCCGATGATTTTCGGCTGCTTGCGGAAGAGAACCGGATCAACCTGCGCCTGTTGTCACCCGCGCGCGGGCTAATCTTCGACCGCAATGGCGTGCTGCTGGCAGGCAACGAGCAGAATTACCGCATCACGATGGTGCGCGAGGATGCGGGTGATGTGGACGAGGTGCTGGATGCGGTGGCGCGGCTGGTGAACCTGGATCTGGTGGCGCTGGAGCGCGCGCGCGAGGAAATCGGCCGCAGGCCGTCCTTTGTGCCGGTCACTATCGCGGACCGCCTGAGCTGGGAAGAAATGTCTGCCGTGGCCGTCAATGCCCCTGCCCTTCCCGGCGTGAACCCCGAGGTGGGGTTAAGCCGAGTCTATCCGATGGGCCCCGATTTCAGCCATGTGGTGGGGTATGTCGGCCCGGTTTCGGACTGGTATCTGGAACAGACCGGCGACACCGATCCGGTGTTGCAGATCCCCGACTTTCAGGTTGGACGTTATAATGTCGAGGACAAGGCCGAGGCGCTGCTGCGCGGGCGTGCAGGCACCAGCCGGGTCGAGGTGAACGCCTCGGGCCGCGTCATGCGGGAACTGGACCGAGACGCCGCGACGCCGGGCGGTGACGTGCAACTGACCGTCGATGCAGGACTGCAGAACTATGTCGAGGCACGGCTGAGCGGCGAGAGTGCCGGTGCCGTGGTGATGGATTGCGTCAGCGGCGAGATACTGGCGCTGGCATCGGCCCCCACATTCGATCCGAACCTCTTCGTGCGCGGCATCAGCCAGACGCAATGGTCGGGTCTGAACGAGGATCCCTATCGCCCGCTGGCCAACAAATCGACGCAAGGCCTTTATCCACCCGGATCGACTTACAAGATGGTCGTGGCGCTGGCAGCGCTCGAGGGCGGTTTCATCGGCGCCAGCGAGACGGTGCCGTGTTCCGGCTCGGTCGAAGTGGGCACGCGGCGCTTCCATTGCTGGCGGCGCGGCGGGCATGGGCGGATGGATCTGGCATCGGCCCTCGAACAGTCGTGCGATGTCTATTTCTACGATTTGGCGCAGCGTGTCGGGATCGAGAACATCTCGGCCATGGCTTTGCGGCTTGGCTGCGGAGTGCGCCACGAACTTCCCTTGTCGGGTGTCGCCGAGGGGTTGGCGCCCACGATGGACTGGAAGCGGCGGCGGTTCGAGCAGGAATGGGTTGTCGGCGATACGCTGAACGCCTCCATCGGGCAGGGCTTCGTGTTGTCCTCGCCACTGCATCTGGCGGTGATGACGGCGCGGATTGCCAGCGGCAGAGCGTTGGTGCCGTCGCTGATCCGGTCGGTGGACGGGGTGCCGCAAACCGGTGACGTGGCGCCTGAACTGGGCATCGATCCCGCCAATCTGGCAGTGGTGCATGAGGGTATGTGGCGGGTCAGCAACTCCAGCCGGGGGACCGCCTATGGCAGTCGCTCGATGGGCGACGCCTACACCATCGCGGGCAAGACCGGCACCAGCCAGGTTCGCAACATCAGCGCCGCCGAGCGCGAGACAGGAGTGATCGGCAACGCCGATCTGCCGTGGGATCGGCGCGATCACGCGCTGTTCGTGGGCTATGCGCCCTATGACGCGCCGCGCTATGCTGTGTCGGTGGTGGTGGAACATGGCGGCGGCGGGTCTGCCGTGGCGGCGCCCATCGGGCGCGACATCCTGCTGCGTGCGCAAGTGGGCGATGTGCCGCCGCCAGAGCTTTACCCTGTCTCCCAGCGTCGCGAGATCGAAGAGATGCATCGCCGCCTGCCGATCTTCGCCACGCCCCCGGTCCCATCCGGTCGCGAGCCGCGCCGTGGGGAAGATACGACATGACGGAAAGGCTTTGAGGGTCGGGGCATGAGTTTTCTCGAATACAACGTCAAATCCGCCCCCACCGGCTGGCGCAAGATCCTGCACCTGAACTGGGCCTTGGCGCTGTTGCTGACCAGCGTGGCCTGCGTCGGGTTCCTGATGCTGTATTCCGTCGCCGGCGGCTCGTTCGAGCCTTGGGCCGATGCGCAGATGAAGCGCTACGTTCTGGGATTCACCGTGATGATGGTGGTCGCCATGGTCCCGATCTGGTTCTGGCGCAACATGTCGGTGCTGGCCTATCTGGCATCGGTCCTGCTGCTGGTCTACGTGGAATTCTTCGGGGCGACGGGCGGCGGCGCGCAGCGCTGGATCGACCTTGGCTTCATGCGGTTGCAGCCGTCCGAGATGGCAAAGATCACCGTCGTGATGATGCTGGCGGCCTATTATGACTGGCTCGATGTCGGAAAGATCTCGAACCCACTTTACGTGCTGATGCCTCTGGCGATCATCGCCTTGCCGGTGGCCCTGACCTTCATCCAGCCGGATCTTGGCACCGCGCTGCTGATTCTGGTGGGGGGAGGCGCGGTCATCTTCATGGCGGGCGTCCACTGGCTCTACTTCGCGACAGTGATCGGGATTGGCGTCGGCACCGTGACGGCGGTGTTCAGCAGCCGGGGCACGTCGTGGGCCCTGCTGGAGGATTACCAGTATCGGCGGATCGACACCTTTCTGGACCCGTCGACCGATCCCCTTGGGTCGGGCTACCACATCACCCAAAGCCAGATCGCACTGGGATCGGGCGGCTGGACCGGGCGCGGCTTCATGCAGGGCACGCAGATTCAGGGCAACTTCCTGCCCGAAAGCCATACCGACTTCATCTTCCCCACGTTGGCGGAAGAGTTCGGGTTCGTCGGCGCGGCGTCGCTGTTGCTGATGTATATCCTGATCCTCGTGTTCTGCATTGCGACGGCCCTGATGGCGCGCGATCGCTATGCGTCCTTGCTGGTGATGGGGATCGCCGTGGCGTTCTTTCTGTATTTCGCGATCAACATGGCGATGGTGATGGGGCTGGCCCCTGTGGTGGGTGTGCCCTTGCCGTTGGTCAGTTATGGCGGATCGGCGATGCTGGTGCTGATGGCGGCGATGGGGCTGGTTCAATCGGCCCATGTGCACCGCCTGCGCTGAGGCGCTCTGTGGAGCGGCGGCGCCTAAGCAGCCTGCAGCTTTCACGGCGCGCGTCCGCGTGCCCTGTCTGGCGAGGCGGTGGACGTTTGATGCGCAGGTTGGTAGCCCGGTCGCACCAATGAGAGAGCCGCCATGCACCCAGCCCCCACCATCCTGTTCGCCGCCAAGCCCGACCGCTGGCCGGGATACGAGCCCACCTTGCGCGCGGCGCTGGCCGAGGTTGGCGTCAGCGACGCCAATCTGACCATCGAGGCCGATCCGGCAGACGTTGATTACATCGTCTATGCGCCCAATTCCGCCGTGCAGGATTTTGCCCCCTATACGCGGTTGAAGGCCGTGCTGAGCCTGTGGGCAGGGGTCGAGGGGATCGTCGGGAACCGGACACTTGCGGTGCCATTGGCGCGGATGGTCGATGCGGGTTTGACCGAGGGGATGGTGGAATGGTGCGTGGGCCATGTCCTGCGCCACCATCTGGGGATGGACGCACATGTCCTTGGGCAGGATGGCGTCTGGCGCGACGGCGTGGTGCCGCCCTTGGCGAGGGACCGGCAGGTTGCGGTGCTGGGTCTGGGGGCATTGGGCGCGGCAGTGGCGACCGCACTGGTGGGCCTTGGCTTCAAGGTCTCGGGCTGGTCGCGGTCAGCGAAGAGCGTTCCGGGTGTCGAGGCAGAGCAGGGCGATGACGGATTGGCGCGGGTCTTGGCGGGGGCCGAGATCGTGGTGCTGTTGCTGCCCGACACCCCGGCGACCGAGAACGTTCTGGATGCCTCCCGTCTGGCCCTGCTGCCGCAGGGTGCCGTGCTGATCAATCCGGGGCGGGGACCATTGATCGACGATGCGGCCCTGTTGGCCGCGTTGGACAGCGGGCAGGTTGGACACGCAACTCTGGATGTGTTCCGGCAGGAGCCGTTACCCGGCGATCATCCGTTCTGGGCGCATCCGCGCGTGACGGTCACCCCCCATATCGCGTCGGCGACGCGGGCTTCTTCCGCATCGCGGGCCATTGCCGAGAATATCCGCCGGGGCGAGGCGGGGGAGCCGTTCGTGCATCTGGTCGATCGCGCGCTGGGGTATTGAGGCGCGGACAACGGCGGCGCGCCGTGAAGGCCGAAGGCCGCTTAGGCGCCCGCTGACAGCCGATGATCAGCATATGGCCGCTATTGCGGCCGGTGGTCAGCGCAGGCGGGGTGGCTTGGCAGGGTCGTTGCCGGGGGCGGGACGCTCGAACGCCACCTGCGGCAAGTCGAACCGAAGCCCCACCCGCGCCAGACGCGCGCAGATCGGGTCGGCGGCGCGGAAGAAGCCGACATCGAGGCTGGCCGCTTCCAGCCCCGAAAAGCTGAGCGCCTCGCCCACCAGTTGCGCCAGCGCGCCTTCGGCCCCGGGCGCGGGGTCGACGAAGGCCAGCAAATGCCCGCGCCGCCCGCCATCGACGCGCGTTGCCACCAGAAACGCCATCGTCGCGCGTCCGCCCGCGCTGGCCAGTCGCGCATCCAGGGCGCCAAGCAGGCGGTCGGGCAGTCCGTCGGGGGGCAGCACCTCGTCCGGGCGCTCCTCCACCGTTTCGGGGGCATTGGCAAGCGTTCCGGCAAGCCAGGCAACGGCCTCGGCCTCCAGCACGGTTTCCGCATCGGTGCCGAGGTTGACCGCCAGCCCCAGACCCGCCTCGGCCAGCATCGCAGCCATGACGCGGCCCGACAGAGCCACATAGGGTGCGACGCCGCCGGCAAAGGCGGCAAGGCGTTCCTCGCGGTCGAACGCCAGCACCAGATCCGCGCCTTCGACGCAAAAGACCTTGGGGGCGATCTTGTCGCCGTCGGCCTCGCGTTCCAGAAGCAGGAACATCTCGGTCCCGGACAGGCGGTCGAACCACGCGAGGCGGAGGGTGGTATCCTCGGGGGCGGCGTCCATCGCGGCCTGGGCGGTATCGAGTTGGGTCAAAGGCTCAGCACCTCGTGAAGGCGGGCTCGCAGGGCGGGCAGAAGCTCGGCCGCGAACCACGGATTGCGGTTGAGCCACGCGGTATTGCGCCATGACGGGTGAGGCAAGGGAAAGACCGCCGGCGCATGGTCGCGCCATGCCGCGACGCGCGCGGTGACGGTGGAGCCTCGGCCCAGATGCCACGCCTGCGCATGGCCGCCGACCATCAGGGTCAGGCGGATATCGGGCAGCGACGCCAGCACGCGCGCGCGCCAGGTATGGGCGCAGATCGGCGGCGGCGGCAGGTCGGCGCCCTGCGCGTCGTATCCCGGAAAGCAGAACGCCATCGGCACGATGGCGATGCGGCTGCGGTCGTAGAACGTGGCCTCGTCCACGCCCATCCAGTCGCGCAGGCGGTCGCCCGAGCGATCCCAGAACGGCTTGTCCGCCAGATGCACCCGCATTCCCGGCGCCTGGCTGGCGATCAGCACCCGCGCAGTGGGGGCGCCAACGGCGACCGTGTCGCCGGGGGCGAACCAGGCGACGGGTTTGGGGGAATGGCGGGTGGCTGTTGCGGCGAAGCGGTCGGCACAGAGGCGGCAGCCGCGGATGTCGCGGGCGAGGGTTTGGGCGGCGAGGGTTTGGGCGGCGAGGGTTCGGGCGGAAGGGGTTCGGGCGCGGTCGGTCATGGCCGAAGTCTAGCCTTAACCACCGCCGCGAAAAGGGGCTGGACGACGCTTCTTCATTTCTATAATTATAGAACCATGAAACAGATGCCACTGCCCCCGCCCGACCTGACCCTTGCCGCGACCGCCTTCGCAGCGTTGGGGTCCGAGCAACGCCTTGCCATCGTGCGTCGCCTTGTGCGCGCCGGGCCGGGCGGCCTGCCGATGGGGGAACTGGGCGAGGATGTCGGCGTCGCGGGCTCGGTCCTGACCCATCACCTCAAGATGCTGGTCTCGGCCGGACTGGTGGCCCAGGTCCGGGACGGGCGGCGCATACTGTCGCGGATCGATCATCCGGCGATCGAGGCGCTGTCGAAATTCCTGATCGCAGAGTGCTGCGCCGATGACGGCGGGCACCGGAGCGGAGATCCCCATGGCTGACCAATCCATCACCCCAAGCCTTCTGCCGCAACTCTGGGGCCGGATCGACAAGGTGGCCCTGACCGGCGTTCTGATCCTTGCCGTGCTGGCGACCTTCGACCGCCCCGCCGTGATCCCCACCATCGAAGAGACGTTGGAACATTTCTGGGGCACGCTGCCCTTCATCGTCTTCGCCGTGCTGGCGATAGGATACATGAAAGCGACGGGCTCGGAACGCCTCCTGGACGGTGCGTTCAAGGGCCGCGAGGGGCGGATGATCCTGATGGGCGCGCTGGTCGGCGGGCTGTCGCCCTTCTGTTCGTGTCAGGTGATCCCTTTCGTCGCGGCCCTGCTGGCGGCGGGCGCCCCGTTGAGCGCGGTGATGGCGTTCTGGCTGGCGTCGCCGTTGATGGACCCGGCGATGTTCTCGATCACGTCGGCCGGGTTGGGGTTCGATTTCGCTGTGGCCAAGACACTGGCAGCACTTGGGCTTGGCATCATGGGCGGGGTCACAGTGAAGCTGTTGGCCAACAGCCCGGTTTTCGCGGACCCTTTGCGGGCCCAACCGGCGAAGTCGGGCTGCTGCAGTGGCAAGAAGCTGACGCTGAACTGGCGGTTCTGGCAAGACGCGCCCCGGCGCGAGATGTTTGCCCGCACTTCGTGGGACAATTTCCTGTTCCTCGGCAAATGGTTGTTGTTCGCCTATCTGCTGCAATCGCTGCTGATCGCCTACGTCCCCGCCGACCTGATCGCGGGCGTTGTCGGTGGCGAGGGCATTACCCCGATCCTGATCGGTGCCCTTGTCGGCATGCCGGCCTATCTGAACGGCTATGCCGCTGTGCCCTTGGTCGCGGGCCTGCTGGAGCAGGGCATGAGCCCCGGTGCCGCGATGTCCTTTGTCATCGCGGGCGGCGTCAGCTGCATCCCTGCCGCGGTTGCGGTCTGGGCGCTGGTAAAGCCGCGGGTCTTCGTCGCCTATCTGGGCCTTGCCCTTGTCGGCGCGATCACCGCCGGCCTGATTTGGGGAATGATCGCCTAAGCCATGGACGCCCCTGCCCGCATTCGGTAATCAGCCCGGAACGACATGCGGAGGACTGGTATGTATCGCGTCTGGAATTTCGTCACCGGATACTCGCTGCTGTTGATCAGCGGCGCCATCATCGCGCTGATCTGGGCGAATACGGACGCGGAAAGCTATCACCTTTTCACCGAATTCGTGATCTGGGACCACGCCCCCATCGGGCATCTGCATGACGGCCACCGCACCCTGACGCTGCATTATCTGGTGAACGACGTGCTGATGGCGCTGTTTTTCGCCATTGCCGCCAAGGAAGTGTGGGAGGCGGTGATCCTCAAGAACGGCTCGCTGCGCGGCAAGAAGGCGGCGACGCCGCTGATTGCGACGGTGGGCGGCATGCTGGGGCCGATCGCCGTCTATCTGGGGCTGGCGGTGTTTCTCGGCTCGGAAACCTACGATGCCGTGGCGAATGGCTGGGCGATCCCGACCGCGACCGACATCGCGTTCTCTTATCTGGTGGGGCGGATGGTGTTTGGCGCCGGGCACCCCGCCGTGCGCTTCCTGCTGTTGCTGGCGATTGCCGATGACGCGGCGGGTCTGCTGATCCTCGCGATCTTCTATCCCTCGGGCGATCTGGCGCCGACGTGGCTGCTGCTGTCGCTGGGCGCTTCGGTGGGTGTTTTCGTGTTTGCGAACTGGCTGCCGCGCTACCTCGACCGGGGCGACCAGTTGCGTCGCCGCTCTACCTGGGTGCGGCAGAAGCTGTCGTTCTGGCCCTATGCACTGGCGGGTTGCGCCAGCTGGTACGCGTTCCAGGAATCTGGCCTGCACCCGGCCCTTGGCCTGCTGCCGATTGTCCCCACGATTCCGCATGCCGACCGAGCCTTTGGCCTGTTCTCGGCGGCCGAAGAGCATCTGACCGACCTGTTGAACAAGATGGAACACGCCCTGAAATACCCGGTTGAGATCATCCTCGGCCTTTTCGGCCTAATGAATGCCGGCGTCGAGTTCTCGTCGATGGGCGAGGCGACGTGGCTGGTGCTGGCGGGCCTCTTGATCGGCAAGCCGATCGGCATTTTCATCATGGGCTGGATCGCGGCGAAACCGCTTGGCCTTGGCATTCCGCAAGGCATGCGCATCATGGACCTGGCCGTCATCGGCTGCGTTGCGGCCATCGGCTTCACGGTGTCGCTGTTCGTGGCCTCGGTCGCCTTCGATCCGGGTCCGGTGCAGGATGCGGCGAAGATGGGCGCCCTGTTCTCGTTCGCGGCGGCGGCGATTTCACTGGTGGTGGGCAAGCTGCTGCGCGTCCAAAAGATGGAGCTTTAGGCCACCCAAACCGCGCACCCTAACGGATCAGCATCAATTGATGCAGATTTCCCTGTGAACATGGCAGGAACATCGCCATAATGCGGCCCTAAAGGGACTGTATGTTTCCAAAACGACGACGTGCCGGATTAAAGAGAGCACGCGGCGACAGGCATAGTTGGGCGGCAAGAGAGATGTTGGAGTTTTCAGGGGTCTCGAAATCCTTCTGGACCGGCGAGCGCCGAAAGGTGATCCTCGACCGGGCGTCTTTCCGTGTCGACATCGGTTATTCCATGGGCATTCTGGCCCCCAACGGAACCGGCAAGACCACGCTGATCAACATGATGTGCGGCCTTGAGAAGCCCGATGAAGGCTCGATAACGCGCAATGCGCGGATCTCCTTTCCGCTGGGGTTCATGGGTGGGCTGATCAGCAAGCTGTCCGCGATGGAGAATTGCCGCTACATCGCGCAGATCTACACGCTGGATCCTGATTACGTCGAAGCGTTCTGCCGCTGGGTCTGCGGGATCGAGGAATATTTCGACATGCCGCTTGGCACCTATTCAAGCGGCATGCGGGCGCGGTTCAACTTCTCGCTGCTTCTGGCGCTGGAGTTCGACATCTACCTGATCGACGAAGGCATGCCGTCGTCCACCGATGCAGAGTTCAACCGCCGCGCAGGCAACATTCTTGCCGAGCGGTTGAAGAATGCCACCGTGGTAATCGTGTCGCATCAAGCCGCGACACTGGAAAAATTCGCGCGCCGCGCGGCTGTCCTGCGGGATGGCAAATTGTATCAGTTCGACACGCTGGAAGAGGCGAAGCAGCTTTATGACTATAAAACCCAAAGCTAGGAAGTTTCGCATCCGCCGCAGCGATGGAACGGGCGAAGGCGACGGCCCGGACACATTCGATATGCGCCCGACGCAGGGGAGCGCGCCGACGCGCCCTCAACAATATGATGAAGACGAGCACAGCCTGCCCAGCGACGCGGAAGACGGCTTCGGATCGACGCCCTTCCCCGGCTCTGCCGCTTTTGTCCGCGCGCAGGCGGACGCGGATGACCCCGACATGGGTGCCGCAGCCCCCGGCCCCGCTCATCCGGATGCGACGGTCGAACAGGCCCTCGCCGCCATCCGGTCCGAGGGCCTGACAGGTCGGCAATTGCGCATGGCGCGGCGGACCGCGCAAAAGCATGGCCTGCAGCCTACGTCGGATTTCGACGCGGTGCGCACGTTGCGCCAGCGCGGGCTGGACCCGTTCGGCACGTCGAGCATGCTGGAACTTGTGGTGACCGACGACAGCCCCGGAACCGCCGCCGCCGGGGCAGGAAATACCCTGCCGATGCGCGCCGCCACGGCGCGGTTGCCCGCAACCCAGGTGCCGGGCCAGGTGCCGGGCGCCGCCCCGCCTTCGCCCAACGTGACCCATTCCGCTGATAGCCGCGCCGCCGAGATCATGCGCGTGCAACGCGATATCGCCAATCGCCGCCGCCGCAAGCTGATCCAGCTGGCGACGCGACTGGCCTTCTTTGTCCTGCTGCCGACCATGCTGGTCAGCTATTATTACTACCAGGTCGCGACGCCGCTTTATTCCACCCACACCGAATTCGTCATCCAGAAGGCGGAAGGCGGCGGCAGCACTGGGGGTCTTGGCGGTCTTCTGGGGGGCACCAGTTTTGCGACGGTGCAGGAATCGATCACCGTTCAAAGCTACCTTGAAAGCCGCGAGGCGATGCTGCGGCTGGACCAGGAATTGGGCTTCCGGGAGCATTTCTCGGGCGAGAACATCGACCCGCTGTTGCGGCTGGCACCCGACGCCTCGGACGAGCAGATGTACAATACCTATCTGCGCAGCCTGATCATCGGGTATGACCCGACCGAAGGCCTGATCCGGATGGAATTTCTGGCGACCGATCCGGCAGCCTCGCAGCAATTCTCGGAGGCGTTGATCGGCTATGCCGAGGAGCGGGTAGACCAGATGTCGTCGCGTCTGCGCGAAGATCAGATGTCGGGCGCGCGCGAAAGCTTCGAAGAGTCCGAGGAGCGCTCGCTGGCCGCCCAGATGCGCGTGCTGGCCTTGCAGGAACAGCGCGGCGTCCTGTCCGCCGAGGCCGAAGTGAGCCAGGTTTTCGGCCAGATCTCGTCCTTCGAGATGCAGCTGGCGGAAGAGCGGCTGCGCCTGTCCGAGATCACGGCAGCCGCACGTCCCAATCCCACAAGGGTGCAGGTGGCCGAGGCGAACATCGCGCGCTTCGAGGCGGTGATCGCCAGCCTGCGCGCGTCCCTGACCGATGAGGGTGAGGGCGAGGTGTCGCTTGCCCGCATCCAGTCGGAACTGGTGATCGCCCAGGCCGATCTGGAAACCCGCCAGCTGATGTTGACCGAAGCCTTGCAGGCGATGGAAACGGCGCGGACCGAGGCAAACCGGCAGACGCTCTACATCTCGATGGGCGTGTTCCCGGTCGCCCCGGACGAGGCCGCCTATCCCAAGGCGTTCGAAAAGACGCTGCTTGCACTTCTGGTCTTTTCTGGCATCTACCTGCTGATATCCATGACCGCCTCGATCCTGCGCGAACAGATCAGTTCCTGATCTTCCCGCTCTTGCTCTCGGGGCTCAGGCCCCGGGAGATGCGCCATGAAAACTGTCGAGATCGGGCGTGTTCGCGTCAGTAATGACAGCCCGCTGACGGTGATCGCGGGGCCGTGCCAGTTGGAAAGCCTCGATCATGCGCGCATGATCGCGGGGCATTTGTCGCGGATCTGCGCCGAGGTGGGCGCGCAATTCGTGTTCAAGGGCAGCTATGACAAGGCCAACCGCACCTCGCTTGGGGGCAAGCGGGGGCTGGGGATGGCGGCGGGGCTGTCCATTCTGGCGGCGATCCGCGACGAATTCGGCTGCCCGGTGCTGACGGATGTCCACGCGCCCGAACATTGCGCACCGGTGTCTGAGGCGGTCGATATCCTGCAGATCCCGGCATTCCTGTGCCGCCAAACCGACCTGCTGCTGGCGGCAGGCGAGACCGGCGCCGCGATCAACGTGAAGAAGGGCCAGTTTCTGGCGCCGTGGGACATGGCGAACGTGGCCGCGAAGGTGGCGAGCACCGGCAACGAACGCCTGATGCTGACCGAGCGGGGCGTGACGTTCGGCTATAACGCGCTGGTCGCCGACATGCGGTCGCTGCCCCAAATGGCCAAGACCGGCTATCCGGTGATCATGGACGCGACCCATGCCGTGGCGCAGCCGGGCGGGCTTGGCGGGTCATCGGGCGGGCAGCGCGACTTTGCGCCGGTGCTGGCGCGGGCGGCCGTGGCGGTGGGCGTGGCGGGCGTATTCCTTGAAACGCACGAGGACCCGGACCATGCGCCCTCGGACGGGCCGAACATGATCCGGCTGGAGGACATGGGCGGCGTGTTAGTTGTTCTGATGGCGCTGGATGCTGTCGCCAAGGCCAATCCGGTCCGGCTGTGATCCGGCCGCTTCTCGCCCCGATCCTGGCCCCGATCCTGGCCTTGCTCCTCGCTGCATCGTTGTGGGGGCCGGTCGCGGCCCAGACCGAGGGCGGCCAGCCCGGTGGCGCGATCACGTTGGACCGCGATCAGGCGCAAGACACCGCAATGGCGGTTCGTATCCGCGATATCCTGGGACAGTTGGACGGTTATCGCGGCGTGACCGTCTCGGTCGCTGATGGCATCGTGACGCTGCGCGGCACTGCGCTCGATGCTGCCCGGATAGAAGAATTGAACGCCCTGATCGCGCGGGTGGAGGGGGTTGTGGCCATCGAGAACCAGGTCCGCGAAAGCACCGATGTGGTGGAGCGGTTGAACCCCGCGCTGGAGCGGATGCGCGAACGGGTGGCGCAGGCCATCGCCTATTCGCCCCTGATCCTTGTGGCGCTTGGCGCCGGCGCCTTGCTGACAACCTTCGGCCTGTGGCTGGCGCGCCTGTCGTGGCCGTGGGACCGCATCGCGCCCAACGCCTTCATTGCCGACATCTATCGCCAGATCGTGCGACTGTCCTTTGTCGTCATGGGCATCGTGCTGGCGCTAGACCTGTTGAACGCGACGGCGCTTCTGGGCACCATCCTCGGGGCCGCGGGCATCGTGGGTCTGGCCATCGGTTTCGCGGTGCGCGACACGGTGGAAAACTTCATCTCGTCCATCATGCTGTCGATCCGGCAGCCGTTCCGCCCCAAGGACCTTGTGGAGATCGACGGCGAGACGGGCCATGTGATCCGCCTGACGAGCCGCGCGACCATCCTGCTCAGCCCCGACGGCAACCACATCCGCATACCCAATGCGACGGTCTTCAAGGCCAAGATCACCAATTTCACCCGCAATGACGAACGCCGGTTCACCTTCACGATCGAAGTTGACGGCAGGTCCGACATCGCCAGAACGCAACGCATCATCCTCGACGCGTTGCAGGAATTGCCGTTTGTCCTGCACACCCCCGGCCCAAGCGCGGCGGTCGAGGGGCTGGGGCCGATGCGGATCGACATTCTGGGGGCGGCGTGGATCAAGCAGCACGAGACCGATATCGGCATGGCCAAGGGCGAGGCGATCCGGGTGGTGAAGGCGCGGCTGGAGACGGCGGGCATCGCGCTGGCTGAACACAGCTATCGCCTGATCGGGTCCGCCCTGCCCGGCAGCGCTGCGCGCGATGCGCCGCCAGCAGGCCCGCCAGAACAGGTCGAAGCGCGCGACATCGGCACGCGCGAGGTTTCCGCCCTGAAGGAAATCATCGAAGCCGAACGCGAGGCCTTGCCCGACGACGATCTGCTGCGCCGCGGTGCGCCGCAGGAATAGCGGAAAACCCGCCCCAAAAATCGCATGCGGGGTCTTGATCCCGCCCGCGTGGGCGCGTAACAACCCCGGCACGGTTGGGGTGTAGCCAAGCGGTAAGGCATCGGTTTTTGGTACCGTGTACCGTAGGTTCGAATCCTACCACCCCAGCCAATTCTTCCTCCGTCCGTTCAGGACGGCGAGGAAGCGGTTTCCTTTTCATTGATGTTCACCCCACTGGGACAGGCGAAGCAGCGATTGGCTTTGGGGCAGCGACAAAGGGCATCCGTCGCCGTGGCTGACGCGCCTTCACACGCGGCCGCGCTGCCCGTCACGTTGGGTTTGCCGGTCTGCCCGGTTCGGGTGGCGCCTAGTTCCACGGGACACCGCTCGGCCAGAGCCGTGAAGGCCCGGCACACGCAACGTTCCTTGCTGTCTGCGAGCAACCTTTCGGCGCATCCGGCTCTGATTATTGACAAGATTATTTACACGCGTAAACTTTTTGCTCGCCGGATATGATTGCGCCGGAGCGATGCTTGATGCACGACCTTGCCAGTCAGACCGGGGACCGCGGACCGCCATGAAGAAACAGAAGATCAACACCATGGAAGAGTTGTCGGCCGCCATCGGCGTGTCCCGCCCGACTTTGTCACGCTACTTCCAAAGCCCCGGTTCAGTGCGGGGATCGACCTCGGAAAAGATCCGGCTTGGTCTGGAGCGGGTGGAATATGTGCCGAACTTCTTCGCCACACGGATGAACCGGAAATCCACCGGGATGATCGGAGTGATCATTCCGTATCTCAACGATCTGTTCTTCACGAGGCTGCTGGAATCCATCGAAATCGTCGCGATGGAGGCCGGGTTCACCGTCATCACGCAATGCTCCCATTCAGACCCGGCGATCGAGGCGCGGGCGATCGAGACGTTCTTGTCAATGAATGTGGACGGCGCCCTCGTCATCCCGTTGGGCAACCAGAGTGACTATGAAGTCCACAAGCGGCTGCAAAGCCGTTTGCCATTTGTGCTGGTCGACAGCCGCCCGGCGACCATGCACGACGTGGATTACGTGGGGACCGACCACAACCAAGCGGTCGGTCTTATTACGGAATATCTTTGTCGCATGGGTGATCCGCCCGTTTTCCTGGCCATGCCACGGGTCAATTTCAACGCCGTGGAGAAGGAGAACGCCTATGTCGCCCGGATGCAGGAACTGGGCCACAAGGCGGAAGTGATCGGAACCGGGTTGATCCACGAAGACTGGCACTTCGAGCCCCATGGCGAAGCGGTTCTCGATTCGTATTTTTCACGCGGGGAACTGACGGATCGGTCGATTCTGTGCGCCAATGACCGCGTTGCGATCGGTGCTCTGCGCGCCGCGGCGCGGCATGGCTTGGTGCCCAGGCGCGGTCCGAAGGGCGGATTGCGGATTGCGGGCTACGACGACTATCCCCTGTCGCCCTATACCTTCCCAGCCCTCACGACGGTGGCGCAGAACTTCGACGGTATTGGAAAGGCGGCAGTTTCCCGGCTGGTCGAGATGATCGCCGGCAGCAGCAGCAGCCCCACACCGCAGATCCAGTTGCTGGAGGGCGCCCTCAAGTTACGAGAGTCAGCGTGACCAAAAAACTCGCCGCATTGCGGCAAAAAGCCTAAAATATTCGCTGTTGACGAAGCGGCTTTCCCTCACGTAAAGTTTACACACGTAAAAAAGGGAGGTCTCTCGAATGACCATGAAACGTACACTGCTGTGTTCAGCAGCTGCCGCTTGCCTGACCGCCGGCGCCGCCTTCGCCGACGCCCATAGCCCGACCATCACCATCGCAACCGTGAACAACGGCGACATGATCCGCATGCAGGGTTATACCGACCAGTTCACCGAAGAAACCGGCATCGCCGTCGAGTGGGTTACCCTGGAAGAGAACGTTCTCCGCCAGCGCGTGACCACGGACATCACCACCAGTGGTGGCCAGTTCGACATCATGACCATCGGCATGTACGAGACGCCGATCTGGGCTGCCAACGGCTGGCTCGTGCCGCTGGACGGTTTGTCCGAGGAATACAACGCCGCCGACATCCTGCCCGCAATGGCAGGCGGTCTGTCCTATGACGGCACGCTGTATGCGGCGCCGTTCTACGGCGAATCCTCCATGATCATGTACCGGACCGACCTGATGGAAGCCGCCGGCCTCGAGATGCCCGCAGCCCCCACCTGGGAATTCATCCGCGAAGCCGCGGCTGCGATGACCAACCGTGACGCCGAGATCAACGGCATCTGCCTGCGTGGCAAGGCCGGTTGGGGTGAGGGCGGCGCCTTCATCACCGCGATGTCCAACTCGTTTGGCGCACGC
The DNA here is from genome assembly GCA_038324445.1 of Rhodobacterales bacterium. Lineage (GTDB taxonomy): Bacteria > Pseudomonadota > Alphaproteobacteria > Rhodobacterales > Rhodobacteraceae > Gymnodinialimonas. Next base: position 23,926 of record JBBQHZ010000037.1, read on the forward strand.
TGGTTCGACGAAGAGTGGAATGCACAGTTCGACACCCAGCCCTGGGCCGACACGCTGAACTTCTTCAACGACATGATGCAGGAATCCGGCCCCGCCGGTTTTGCGACCAACGGCTTCAACGAGAACCTCTCGTTGTTCCAGCAGGGCCTCTGCGGCATGTGGATCGACGCCACCGTTGCGGCGTCCTTCGTGACCAACCCCGAAGACTCGACCGTCGCTGACTCGGTCGGCTTCGCGCTGGCACCCGACAATGGTCTGGGACGTCGTTCCAACTGGCTCTGGGCCTGGGCACTGGCAATTCCTGCCGGCACCGACCAGCAGGCAGAAGCGCTGCAGTTCATCGAATGGGCAACCGGCACCGGCTATATCGAGCTTGTCGCTGCCAATGAAGGTTGGGCCAACGTTCCCCCGGGCGCGCGGACCTCGCTTTACGAGAACCCGAACTACATCTCGGTGCCGTTCGCCCAGATGACGCTGGACTCGATCCTGTCGGCTGATCCGGCGAACCCGACCGTCGATCCGGTTCCCTATGTGGGTGTCCAGTTCGCGGCGATCCCCGAGTTTGCGGGTATCGCAACCGAAGTGAGCCAGGAATTCGCCAACTTCTATGCTGGTCAGCAGACCGCAGAAGAAGCGCTGGCAAATGCTCAGGCGATCACCACGGAAGCCATGGAAGCAGCCGGCTACTAAGCCACCGCTCCATCGCCAACCCGGAAGGCGGCGCCTGCCGTCGCCTTCCGGCACGCTTTTCCCGGCAGTCCACCTGAATTCGCTCCATCCCGGGCTCCGCGCCCAAACGCAGAGGATATGTGTCATGGCGACCCAGCATTCCCGTTCAGCGGCCCGGATCATGATGGCGCCCGCGGTATTCCTGCTTCTCGTCTGGATGCTTGTGCCGCTGTGCATGACATTGTGGTTCTCGACCCGCAATTACCTGCCGCTTCGGGGCGGCGACCAGGGCTTCGCGGGGATCGAAAACTATGTCCGGTTCGTCACGTCGAGTTCGTTCTGGCCGTCGATCCTGACGACGCTGATCATCGTGGGCGGTGTCCTGCTGATTTCCATCGTTTTCGGCGTGTTGCTGGCGATCTTGCTGGATCAGCCGATGTGGGGCCAGGGCATTGTCCGCATCCTTGTGATCGCGCCATTCTTCGTGATGCCCACCGTGACCGCGCTGGTGTGGAAGAACATGTTCATGGACTCGGTCAACGGCGTCTTTGCCAATCTCTGGCGATTTTTCGGGGCCGAACCCATCGTCTGGCTGCAGGACGCCTCGATCTTTTCGATCATCCTGATCGTGGCATGGCAATGGCTGCCCTTCGCGGCGCTGATCCTGCTGACCGCGATCCAGTCGCTTGACAGCGAGCAGATGGAAGCCGCCGAAATGGATGGCGCGGGTCCGCTGAGGCGCTTTGCCTTCATCACCCTGCCGCACCTGAGCCGCGCGATCACCATCGTGATCCTGATCCAGACAATCTTCCTGCTGGGCGTCTTCGCCGAGATCTTCGTGACCACGGGCGGTGCGTTCGGCACAAGGACCCTGACCTATCTGATCTACCAGCGCGTTCTGGAAAGCCAGAACGTCGGTCTGGGCAGCGCAGGCGGCGTCTATGCCATCATCCTTGCCAACATCCTTGCCATCTTCCTGATGCGCATCGTTGGCAAAAACCTGGACAAGTGAGGGAACAGCCATGGCACGTGCCGTCTCAACCAAGCGCAAGGTCCTGAACACCGCCCTCGCATGGGGCATCGGGTTCCTGATTTTCTTCCCGATCCTGTGGACCATCCTGACCTCGTTCAAGACCGAGGCGCAGGCGATCTCGAACCCGCCGGTGTTCCTGTTCTTCGACTGGACGATGGAGAACTACAGCGTGGTGATGGAGCGGTCGAACTACGCCCGCTTCCTGACCAACTCGATCATCATCGCCGGCGGCTCGACCATTCTGGGCGTGCTGATCGCTGTGCCCGCGGCCTGGTCGATGGCTTTCGTGCCGTCGCGTCGCACCAAGGATATCCTGATGTGGATGCTGTCGACCAAGATGTTGCCGGCGGTGGGGGTGCTTTACCCGATCTACCTGCTGTGCATCCAGCTTGGCGTGCTGGACAACCGGGCGGCGCTGGTCCTGATCCTGATGCTGATCAACCTGCCGATCATCGTGTGGATGCTTTACACCTATTTCCGCGAAATTCCGGGGGAGATCCTGGAAGCGGCGCGGATGGATGGGGCCAGCCTGTCGAAGGAAATCATCTATGTCCTGACACCTATGGCCATTCCGGGCATCGCGTCGACCCTGCTGCTGAACTTCATCCTGGCATGGAACGAGGCGTTCTGGACCCTGAACCTGACCTCCGTGGATGCAGCCCCGCTGACGGCCTTCATCGCCAGCTATTCGTCGCCCGAGGGGCTGTTCTTCGCCAAGTTGTCGGCGGCCTCGACCATGGCCATCGCACCAATTCTCATCCTTGGCTGGTTCAGCCAAAAGCAACTTGTCCGGGGCCTGACCTTCGGCGCTGTGAAATAAGCCCACAAGCAGCCGCTTGGCGGTAGGGCAAACAAGGGAGGGCCGTTCCATGGGACGCATCACGCTTGATAAAGTTGAGAAGAAGTTCGGCGACGTGCAGGTCATTCCGCCACTGGACCTGACCATCGAGGAGGGCGAGTTCGTCGTCTTCGTCGGGCCCTCAGGCTGCGGCAAGTCCACGCTTCTGCGTCTGATCGCCGGGCTGGAGGATGTCAGCGGCGGGCAGATCCGCATCGATGGTCAGGACGCCACGCTGACCCCCCCCGCCAAGCGTGGTCTGGCGATGGTGTTCCAGTCCTACGCGCTCTATCCGCATATGTCGGTGCGCAAGAACATCGCCTTCCCGCTGAAGATGGCGGGCATGGACAAGGCCGAGCAGGATCGCCGCATCGAAAACGCCGCGCGCATCCTGAACCTGACCGACTATATCGACCGGCGCCCCGGACAACTGTCGGGTGGCCAGCGCCAGCGCGTCGCCCTCGGCCGCGCCATCGTGCGCGACCCTGCCGCGTTCCTGTTCGACGAGCCGCTATCGAACCTTGATGCGGCGCTGCGCGTGGGCATGCGTCTTGAGATCACCGAATTGCATCAGCGTCTGAAGACCACGATGATCTACGTCACCCACGATCAGGTGGAAGCCATGACCATGGCCGACAAGATCGTGGTGCTGCGCGCCGGTCATATCGAGCAGGTGGGCAGTCCGCTGGAGCTGTATCACCGGCCCCGCAACCTGTTCGTGGCGGGTTTCATCGGCTCGCCCAAGATGAACCTCATCACCGGCCCCGAGGCCGCCAAGCACGGCGCGACAACTGTCGGCATTCGCCCCGAACACATGACCGTCTCGAAGTCCGAGGGCACGTGGAAGGGCCGCGTCGGCGTGTCCGAACATCTCGGCTCTGACACTTTCTTCTACGTCCACGACACCGGCGTTCGCGACGACATCACCGTGCGTGTCGCGGGCGAGGTCGAGTTGCGGTCGGGCGACACCGTCTACCTGACGCCCGAAATGGACAAGCTGCACCGTTTTGACGACAAAGGCTTGCGTATCGCATGAAACGACTTGAGGGAAAGTCCGCCCTGATAACCGGGGCGGCGCGGGGCATCGGCAGCGGATTTGCCGAGGCCTACCTGCGTGAGGGGGCGATGGTGGCGGTGGCCGACATCAACCTCGACGCTGCGCGCAAGACGGCGGCGGAGTTGGGCGATGGCGCCTATGCCGTTCAGATCGACGTGGCCGATCAGGCCAGCATCGACGCGGCGATTGCCGCCGTGTCGGATCATGCGGGCAAGCTGGATATCCTGATCAACAACGCGGCCCTTTTCGATGCCGCCGAAACGGTGGACATCACCCGCGCCAGTTACGACAGGCTCTTTGCGGTCAATGTGGCGGGCACCCTTTTCACCCTGCAGGCGGCCGCGAAGCAGATGATCGCACAGGGCCATGGCGGCAAGATCATCAACATGGCGAGTCAGGCGGGGCGGCGCGGTGAAAGCCTTGTGCTGGTCTATTGCGCGACCAAGGCTGCCGTCATCTCGATGACGCAATCGGCTGGCCTGAACCTGATCAGGCACGGGATCAACGTGAATGCCATCGCGCCGGGTGTCGTCGATGGCGACCATTGGGTGCATGTGGATGCCATGTTCGCCAAGCTGGAGGGCAAGAAGCCCGGCCAGAAGAAGGCGGAGGTGGAAGCGGGCGTGCCCGCGGGCCGCTTCGCCGTGCCGGGCGATCTGACCGGAATGGCGGTGTTCCTGGCCTCGGCGGAGGCGGATTATATCGTGTCGCAGACCTATAACGTGGATGGCGGCCAGTGGATGAGTTGATGGAAAAACCTGGCGTCAAGTTGTCGGATGCGACCCTGCAGGCGCTGCCTGCCGCGATCCGTGTCCCGACCTATGACCGCACGCGTCTGACGCCCGGCATCGTCCATATTGGCCTTGGCAATTTCCATCGCGCCCATCAGGCATGGTATCTGCATCGCCTGTTCGAGGCCGGGTTGAACCACGATTGGGCCATCATCGGCGCGGGTGTGCGGGCGGGGGACAGCATCATGCGCGAGCGCCTGCTGGCGCAGGATTGCCTGACGACGTTGATCGAGCTGGACCCATCGGGCCTGTCGGCGGAAGTGACCGGTTCGATGATCGACTTCCTGCCGGTGGAGGCCGACAACGCCGCGCTCATAGTGCAGATGGCCGATCCTGCGATCCGCATTGTGGCGCTGACCGTGACGGAGGGCGGCTATTATGTGACGGCTGCCGATGGCAGTTTCAACGCGACCCATCCCGATATCGTGCATGACGCCGCCAACCCCGCCGCGCCGCGCACCGCGTTCGGCGCCATGGTGGCGGCGCTGCGGCTGCGGCGCGACCGGGGCATCGGACCCTTCACCTGCCAAAGCTGCGATAACCTGC
>JBBQHZ010000038.1:0-28489 GCA_038324445.1 Rhodobacterales bacterium
ATCGAAACGGTCACCGATGCCAGCGACACTGCGGCGGAAGCATTCTCCGACGAGGCTGCCGCCTGGGACGCCGCCTTCATGGGGGCGATCGAAACGGATGCAACCGCCGAGTATGCCGCCGAAGCAAGTGACCCTGAAACCAATGACCCCGAACTAGATGCGCCCCAAGTGGTGCAGATGGAGGCAGAGGCCGCGATCGAAGCCGTCGCGTTCGACGCAGACGAGACGCCCGAACCGGCCGGCGAGGATGCCGCATCCGACGACGACGCCATCGCGAACATTGCCGCAGCCATAGCCGTCGATGACGAGACAACCGCCGCGCCCGCCGAAGAAGTTGAGCCGTCGGTGCTTCTGGCGGGCGACGACACCCTTGATCGTGCCCGCGCAGAAGACTTCGCTGTCCATGACGCGGAAGACGATTTTTCCGATGCCGATGACGGTGGTGCCGACACGCTGATCGCCGTGGCGGCGGCACTCGCCGCACAGGGCATGGCGCTGAACGACGAAGAAGCCGACGATTACCGGGACGCGGCGGACGAAGGTGAGACCCTCGATCTGGTCGACAGCATCGCCGCCGGAATCGCGAAGGCGGATCTGGAGAGCGATGCCGACCTCGACATCGACCTCGGCTCCGACAGCGATGACGGTTTCGACGCGGCTTCCGACGATGATATCGACTCGATCTTCGCCGATGAAACCGACTCGGAGACCGCTTTTGACGGCACCTCCATCGCGGCCCGTCTGGCCCGCATTCGCCGCGCCGCCCTCGCCGAGACCGGCGAGCGTCCCGTGACGGTCCAGCCCGATGACGAGCTGCTTTCGGCAGGCGGCGAAGGTGCCGCACCCGAACCGGTGATCGACGCCTCGGACGATGATGCCGTGGCAGCCCTTGCCGCCGCCTTCGCAACTGGCGCTTCCACCATGGCGGCCGCGTCCGAGGCGTTGGAGCGGTTCGAGCGTGATACTGTCGCCGCCAGCCAGGACGTCGCACTCCAAGCCGGAACCGCGACCGACCGTGCGCACCTGATCCCGGCCGACGAAGGCGATGCCGACCGCTTGTTCGAGGCGACCGAAGGTCGTCTGGCGACAATGGAAACCACCCGTCGTCGCGCCAATATCGAGCATCTGAAGGCCGCTGTTGCCGCCCGTGCGGCGGAAACGCAACTGGCCGCCGACGGAGCAAGCGCCGCCGATTTCGGCGTGGTCGCCGATCTTGCAGCCGATTACCGCGATGATCTGGCCCGCGTCATGCGGCCCCGTCGGGTGCGTGTCGACGTCTCGCGCCGGGCAAACGGCACGGAAGATCGTCCGGCACCGTTGGTGCTGGTGTCCGAACTGCGCGTGGACCTCCGCGATGCGGACAAGGGCATCGCCGCCAGCGTCATGCCCCGCCGCGTGTCAGCGGCCGATGTCCAGCCCGCCCCAAGCGTCCGCCCGGTCGCAGCTTCCCACGGCGCGCAGCGTCCGATGGGGGAACCGGCAGCCGAAATGGCCCGCCCGGTCGCACCGCTGATCCTGAACGATACCTATGCGATCGGGAATGAAGACATCGACGTGGAGGCAATCGAGGAAGCCCGCCCTGCACCGCGCAAGATGGTCAGTTCCTTGGCCAATCTGGCACAGCGCGCCGGGCAGATCGCCAGCGGGTTGAGCCGCACGCCACCGGTGGCCCCCGTTTCGACCCCCGATGCGGCCCTCGTTGCGACCCCCGTTGCGACCCCGGTCGCGGCCCCCGTCACAAGACCTGCGGCAACGGCACAGGCAGCCGCGACCGAGGTTAACTTCGACGAAGACGAAGACCATGAACAGGATGACGTGATCGCCGACGCACCCACTCCGATGGAGCCGCCAGTGGTGGACGAAGTGGACCCGATCGCCGCCCTTGAAGCCCAACTCGCCCGCGAACTGGAGGAAGAGCGCAGCTCTGTTACCGACGCCGCGCCGGAGGCCGACGAGGACACGATAGATGCTGGCGAGGTCGACCATTTCGCGCGCTTCGCCGAGAACCTCGCTCAATCGGAAGCCACCGAGATCGAGGAAGTGCTGGAGATGGGGGCCGAATATCTGACCCACGTCGTCGGCATGGCCGACTTCAAGCGGATGCAGCTTCTGCGCCTTGTGCGCATCGCCACCGATGGCTCGATCTCGCGGGAAGAGGCGATCGCGGCCGTCGATACGCTGACTGAAGATGGCGTACTGGAACCGCTTGGCGGCAACCGGTATCGCCTGGATCGCGGGATCTGATTTCAGTCTGACAACAGCATGGAAAGGGGCGCTTCGGCGCCCCTTCTCTTTTGTCGGCTTGGCTTGGTCCCCGCTGCGCGGGGCGTCGGGGCTAATCTCCGCTGCGCGGGGCGTCCGGGCTACTCCCCGCTGCGCGGGGCGTCCGGGTCAGCCTGGCCTACGCCGAGGAAAACCGCCTTCAAGGGGAACGCCCAGGCGATGCTTAGCGCCAGGCACACGCCCATCTGAACCCAGATCGACCAGCCTTCCAGCAGGCTCAGCGCGAACCACACCATCGCGATATAGACCGGCAAGCCGACCAGCAGGACGACCAGCGACCAGCGCCGTCTTGCCTTGTAGCTGAGTGCCATCGCCGCCTTCTCCCTCAATCCTCGAACGGGTCCGTCACCAGGATCGTGTCCTCCCGCTCGGGAGAGGTGGACAGTAGCGCGACGGGGCAGGCGATCAACTCCTCGATGCGGCGGACGTACTTGATCGCCTCCGCCGGAAGCTCGGCCCAGGACCGGGCCCCCTCGGTGCTTTCGGCCCAGCCGGGCATCTCTTCGTAGATCGGGGTGCAGCGGGCCTGCTGATTGGCGGCGGTTGGCAGGTAATCAAGCTGCTGCCCGTCCAGCTCGTAGCCGACGCAGATCTTCAGCGTCTCGAACCCGTCGAGCACGTCGAGTTTTGTCAGGGAAATTCCCGTCACGCCCGAGGTGGCGCAGGTCTGGCGCACCAGCGCCGCGTCGAACCACCCGCACCGCCGCTTGCGCCCGGTGACGGTGCCGAATTCGCGGCCCCTCTCGCCCAGACGCTCGCCATCAGCGTCGTGCAATTCGCTCGGGAACGGCCCTTCGCCCACGCGGGTCGTATAGGCTTTCACGATGCCAAGCACATAGTCGATGGACGTCGGCCCAAGGCCCACACCCGTCGCGGCCTGTCCGGCAATCACGTTGGAGGACGTGACGAAGGGATAGGTTCCGAAATCGATGTCGAGCAGCGCACCTTGCGCGCCTTCGAACAGGATCCGCTTTCCTGCCTTGCGCTTTTCGTTGAGCACCTTCCACACAGGCGCCGCGTATTGCAGGATCTGCGGCGCAATCTCGCGCAGGGCCGCGATCAGCGCGTCGCGGTCCACCGGCGCGATCCCCAGACCGCGGCGCAGCGGGTCATGATGCTGCAAGGCGCGATCGACGCGCGCTTCCAGCGTTGCCACATCCGCCAGATCGGCCACCCGGACCGAGCGTCTGCCGACCTTGTCCTCATAGGCTGGGCCAATTCCCCGTCCCGTCGTCCCGATCTTGGTGCCGGACGACGCGGCTTCTTCCCTCGCGCGGTCCAACTCGCCATGGATCGGCAGGATCAGCGGGGTGTTCTCGGCGATCATCAGCGTTTCGGGGGTAATCTCCACGCCCTGCAGCCGGATGTTCTCGATCTCCTTGACCAGATGCCAGGGGTCCAGAACGACGCCGTTGCCGATCACCGAAAGCTTTCCGCCCCGCACCACACCCGAGGGCAAGGCGTTGAGTTTATATACTTTTCCGTCGATGACCAGCGTATGGCCCGCATTGTGGCCGCCTTGGAAGCGCGCAATCACGTCGGCCCGCTCGCTGAGCCAATCGACGATCTTGCCCTTGCCTTCGTCGCCCCACTGGGCGCCGACCACGACTACGTTGGCCATGAAATCCTCCGGTCTATGGGTCAAAGAAACCCCGGCGCGCTATAGCCGGCGGGGGACGGTGGGGAAACCGAAATCTTCTCCGGTCCCTTTACGATTCGTTAAAGAATTGCACGTCCAATGGGTAGAGATTGAATGAACGACCCCCATATGAAAAACTTGAGACATAGTTGAAACGGTAATCTACCATGCTTTGGTCGGGGGCACCTCTTGCGGCTCCCTGTCGCATCTCCTAGAGAGGCGCGGACCAGTGCTTTGGTCGATGGAATAGGGCCTGCCCATGGAAAACGTCATCCTCGTCGTCCACCTGATCCTGGCGATCTGCCTGATCGGTGTCGTGCTTTTGCAACGTTCCGAAGGGGGCGGGCTTGGCATGGGCGGCGGTGGCGGTGTGATGAGCGGACGGCAGGCCGCGACGGCGCTTGGCAAACTGACCTGGGCTTTCGCCATCGCGTTTCTGGTCACGTCGGTCACCCTGACGGTGATCGCGGCGCAGAACTCGGCCGGATCCTCGCTGCTGGACGATCTGGGTGGCCTTCCGGACGCCACGGGTGACACCGAAGGCACCGCTTTGCCGCCCGCAGACTCGCTTCTGCCGCCGACAGGAACCGATGGCCCGGCGCTGCCGCCTGTCTCTGAGTAAGCTGAAATGCCACCCTATTTTGGGTGGTCGGTATCAATACCCACCGTATATGGCCCATCAACGGTCGAACTGACCTTGTGCGATGGGGCCGAATCCGGGTATTCTCAAATCCCGTGACAATAGAAACGTTGGGATGGCGCAAGTGCCCTCACCAAACGCACGGGGGCCTTGCAGACATGGCGCGATTCATTTTCATCACCGGCGGAGTGGTTTCCTCACTCGGCAAGGGTCTGGCCTCGGCCGCTTTGGGCGCTTTGCTGCAATCGCGCGGCTTCACGGTTCGCCTGCGTAAGCTTGACCCCTACCTCAACGTCGATCCCGGAACGATGTCGCCCTTCGAGCATGGCGAGGTGTTCGTGACGGATGACGGGGCCGAGACGGATCTCGACCTTGGCCATTACGAGCGGTTCACCGGCGTTGCCGCCCGCAAGACCGACTCGATCAGTTCGGGGCGCGTTTATTCCAACGTGCTCGAGAAGGAGCGCCGGGGCGACTATCTGGGCAAGACGATCCAGGTAATCCCCCACGTCACCAATGAAATCAAGGACTTCATCGCGATCGGTGAGGATGAGGTCGATTTCATGCTGTGCGAAATCGGCGGCACCGTCGGCGACATCGAAGGCCTGCCCTTCTTCGAAGCGATCCGCCAGTTCGGCCAGGACAAGCCGCGTGGGCAGTGTATTTTCATGCATCTGACCCTGCTGCCCTTCATCAAGGCCAGCGGCGAGTTGAAGACCAAGCCGACGCAGCATTCGGTCAAGGAGCTGCGCTCCATCGGAATCGCGCCGGATATTCTGGTGTGCCGTTCCGAAGGGCCGATCCCCGAGAAGGAACGCGCCAAGCTGGCACTCTTTTGCAACGTGCGCCGCGACGCGGTGATCGCTGCGCAGGATCTGAAATCCATCTACGAGGCGCCGCTGGCCTACCACCGCGAGGGGTTGGATCAGGCCGTGCTGGACGCCTTCCAGATCAGCCCGGCACCCAAGCCCGACCTCAGCAAATGGGAAGACGTGGCCGACCGCATCAACAACCCCGAGGGGGAGGTGAAGGTCGCCATCGTCGGCAAGTACACGCAACTGGAAGATGCCTACAAATCCATCGCCGAGGCGCTGACCCATGGCGGCATGGCGAACCGCGTGAAAGTGAAGATCGAGTGGGTCGATGCCGAGATTTTCGAGCGCGAGGATGTCGCGCCCCATCTGGAGGGCTTCCACGCGATCCTTGTTCCCGGCGGCTTTGGCGAGCGCGGGACCGAGGGCAAGATCAAGGCCGCCGAATTTGCCCGCACACGTCAGATCCCCTATCTGGGCATCTGTCTGGGCATGCAGATGGCCGTGATCGAGGCGGCGCGCAACCTTGCCGATCTGGGCGATGCCGGGTCCGAGGAATTTGACCGAGAGGCCGGGAAAAAACGTTTTACGCCCGTGGTTTATCACCTGAAGGAATGGGTGCAGGGCAACTACACCGTCACGCGCTCGGCCGATGATGACAAGGGCGGCACGATGCGCCTCGGGGCCTATGACGCGGTGCTGGCCGCAGGGTCCAAGGTGGCCGAGGTTTACGGGAAGACCACCATCGAAGAGCGCCACCGCCACCGCTATGAAGTCGACATCAAGTATCGCGAGCAACTGGAGGCGCATGGCCTCATCTTCTCGGGCATGTCGCCCGATGGCCGCCTGCCCGAAATCGTCGAAGTGCGGGACCATCCGTGGTTCATCGGCGTGCAGTTCCACCCCGAATTGAAATCGAAACCCTTCGCGCCTCACCCGCTGTTCCGCGAATTCGTGCGGGCGGCCAAGGATATGTCGCGGCTGGTCTGAGCAAGGCCGCGCCGATGCCCGCATCACTTCGGCGTGAAACTGCGTGCTTCTGTCACCTAAAGGCCTCAATCGGCGCAAAAGGCGGTGTGCCCGGTCTTTCTTCGCCGAAACTCACACGCTATCAATACTCATGGCGCAAGCTATCGCCAGAGTTCAAAGGAATCGCCATGCGTTTTGCTGCAACCTCCCTCGCCCTGACCGCCGCGCTGATGGCGTCGACAGCCTCCGCCCAGGATGCCGGTCAGTGGACGGGTTTCTATGCAGGCTTTGCGACCAACATCATCTCGCCCGAGTTCGATAACTCCACGATCATGACGCCCCTCCAGGAGGGCACCGGTTTTGGTCTCTACGGCGGTTACAACTACGCGCTCGGCAGCAATTTCGTGGTCGGTGCCGAAGTTGGCGTGTCGGGCCCGGTATCGTTCCAGACATCGCTGGCAACACCGGATTTCGAGTACGACAACATGATCAATGCGCGTGTTCGCGGTGGCTATGCCATTGGCAACGCGCTGGTTTACGGATCGCTTGGCTACCAGATCGCAAACTACTCTGCGGCTGCCGGAATTTCGACAGAGGGATCAGCCGATGGCCTTGTCTACGGCATCGGCATGGAAATGTTGCTGACCGACACCGTATCGGTGCGGCTGGATTACACGTCGACCCACATGAACCCGGAATCCGGCACCATCATCGGTCTTGGCAGCGATGGCCAGATTGACGCCAACGCGATTGGCCTTGGTGTGGCGCTGCACTTCTGATCAAAGCCTTTTTTGCTTCCAATCAAGGGCCATCACGTCGTGTGTTGGCCCTTTTGCTTTGCGCAGGCAGGCTCAGGCGGCGGTGTGCACGGCCCGCACTTCATCACGAATGATTTCGGCTATGAGGCCCGCATCCGCGACCGAAAAGGTCAGCGGCAGGCGCATGTCCAGAAGGCCCGCAAGCACGCGATCGGTCTTGGGCAGGCGCTGTTCGGGCGCATAGCGCCAACTGTCATAACGTGAGGTGAAGGCAAGGGGCACATCCGCGCCGAACCATTTCAACTCCACCCCCCGCGCCGAACATCCGGCTAGGACGGCGCGCATCTGGTCTGCCGAGGCTTCCGGCAGCAGGACCTGAATGGAGGAGCCGACGATGGATTCTTCGGCCGGACGCTCGATCACCTTAAGGCCGGGGGTATTGCGCAATCCATCCTCGACCGCGTGATAGAGGGCGTTCCAGCGGGCGACCTGCGCGGGAAGGTCGGCCAATTGCGGGCGCAGGATCGCGGCGCGCAGATTGTCCAAACGGCCCGATACATTCGGCGTCTCGTATTTGATGTTTTCGAACGTTTCCACAGGGGGACCGGCCAGATGCTTGCCGAAAAGCATATAGGAACCCGACAACAGGATGGCTTTTGCACAGACCTCGGGATCGTCCGTCACCAGAAAGCCGCCCTCACCAGAATTGAGGTGCTTGTAGGTCTGGGTCGAATAACAGCCGATGATCCCATGCCGCCCAGACGGAACCCCGCGCCAGCCGCCGCCCATGGTATGGGCGCAATCCTCGATCACCTGCACGCCGCCCGCCTCGCAGATCGCCATCAGGCGATCCATGTCGCAGATGTGGCCCCGCATGTGGCTGAGCAACAGGACGCTTGCGCCCGATGACGCCACTTTGGCTTCGAGATCATCAAGGTCGATGGTCAGGTTGTCCGTCGCGTCGACGAAGATCGGCACCGCGTTCACTGCGGCAATCGCGCCCGGCACCGGCGCGAGGGTGAACGCGTTCGACAGCACCTTGTCGCCCGGCTTGACGTCGAGCGCACGCAACGCGGCGCCCATCGCATAGCCGCCAGAGGCCACGGCGAGGCAGTATTTCGCCCCGGTAAAGGCGGCGAATTCCTGTTCCAGCAGCGCCACCTCGCTGATTTCGCCCGCGGCGGTGTTGTAGCGGTGCAGCCGGCCCGACCGCATCACCGCGACGGCGGCGTCGATCGCGGCCTCGGGGATCGGCTCTTGCTGAGTGAAGTTTCCGGTGAAGACGGGTTTTGTCATGGCGGGGAAGATCGTGCGGCATTGGGGCCGCGTCAATGGGGAGTTTGTGAACGAGGCGGGCGTTGGAAAGATGAGTATTTGTGAAAAGGTGAAATCAGGGAAGGAGGCGGTCCATCACGCGGTCGAGATCGTCGTAGTGATCCAGCAGCGCCTCGGGTCCGAGGTCGGCGACGGCGTGGCCAGTGGGGCCGAAGGTCACGAGGATGCAGGGGATCCCGGCGGCGGCAGCGGTCTTGCGGTCGGTGACAGTGTCGCCGATCAGCACGGCCCGGGCCGGATCACCGCCGAGGCGCGCAATCGTCTCGAGCAGGGGGGCCGGGTCCGGTTTGCGCGTGGGCAGCGTATCGGCCCCGATCAGGGCCGGAAAGCGGGCTGTCAGGCCAAGACGGGCGATCAGTTTCACCGCCAATCCCTCGGGCTTGTTGGTGCAGATGCCGGTAGCGCAGCCGGCGGCGCGCAGTCGGTCGACGGCGGCGACGGCACCGGGATAAAGCGTGGTATGGGTGTCGATGGCCTGATCATAGGCGTCGAGGAGGGGCTGGTACCCGGCATTGGCCAGCGCTTCGGGGTCGCCGAGCCCCAAACGCTCTGCCGCCAGTCGCAACATCGCGCGCCCCCCGGCGAAGGCGGTCGCGTCATCCGCGCCCGTGTGCAATTGCGGGGGGTGGCCCAGATGCAGCAGGGCGGCGTTTGCCGCGGCGATCAGATCGCCTGCAGTGTCCGCCAAAGTGCCGTCCAGATCGAAGATGATCGAGCGCATGAGGCCCCTTTCGGCGTCATTCCGCCCATGGCTGTTACAGCCTTTTGATGTATTTGAACGCAACGGGGCTATGCCCGAACGCCCAAGCAGGGTTAATAGGCGGCAAACGCGAAGGAAAGACGTTTGATGCAGGCCTATGATGATCGCGCGCCGGATGGCGCTTCTCTCCGTCCGCTGGCGTTGGTGGTTCTGGCCGCTGGCGCGGGGACGCGGATGAATTCGGACATCCCGAAACCCTTGCACCTGCTGGGTCAGGCGCCGCTGCTCGCGCATGGCATCAGGGCCGCCTCGGATCTGGAGCCGTCGCGGATCGTGGTGGTGACGGGGCATGGCGCCGATGCCGTGGAGGCGGCCTTGGCCGATATCGCGCCTGAGGCGGTGGCCGTGCGGCAGGAGCCGCAGTTGGGCACCGGCCATGCGGTGTTGCAGGCGGCGCAGGCCTTGGCCGGGTTCGATGGCGATGCGCTGGTGCTTTATGCAGACAGCCCGTTCTTCCGGCCCGAGACGTTGCAGGCGATGCGCGCGGCGCGGGCGACCCACGACGTGGTGATGCTGGGGTTCGAGCCGGCCGATCCGGGCCGCTACGGGCGGCTGGTGATGGAGGGCGACAGCCTGCTGCGGATCGTCGAATTCAAGGACGCGACCGAGGCGGAGCAGGCGATCGGGTTGTGCAACTCGGGCGTCCTCTGCGCCGATGCGGCGACCCTGATGCGCCTTTTGGCCAAGGTCACCAACGACAATGCCGCGGGGGAGTATTACCTGACGGATATCCCCGCTTTGGCCCATTCCGAGGGTCTGACCGCGACAGCGATCACCTGCCCCGAGGCCGAGACGCTTGGCATCAACACGCGCGCCGAATTGGCCCGGGCGGAGCGGCAGTTCCAAGCCATGCGCCGCACCGAGTTGGCCGAGAACGGCGTCGCGATGCAGGCGCCCGAAACGGTCTGGCTGGCGCTTGACACCCATATCGGCGGCGATGCGGTGATCGAGCCCCATGTGGTGTTCGGCCCCGGTGTCACGGTCGAATCCGGCGCCCATATCCGCGCTTTTTCCCATCTTGAGGGCTGTCATGTGGGCCAAGGCGCCGTCGTCGGCCCCTATGCCCGCCTGCGTCCCGGCGCCGAAATCGGCAACGGCGCGAGGATCGGCAACTTCGTCGAAATCAAGCAGGCCGAGATCGGCGAGGGCGCGAAGGTGAACCACCTGACCTATATCGGCGATGCCGAGGTTGGCGCGCGGGCCAATATCGGCGCGGGCACTGTGACGTGCAACTATGATGGCGTAATGAAGCACCGCACAGTGATCGGGGCCGATGCCTTCATCGGCTCGGACACCATGCTGGTGGCGCCGGTGCGGATCGGCGCACGCGCCATGACGGGAAGCGGATCGGTGATCACCGAGGATGTGCCCGACGCAGCCCTGGCCATCGGACGCGCGCGGCAGGTGACGAAAGCAGGGCTGGCGGTCAAGCTGATGGACCGGCTGCGGGCCATCAAGGCCGGAAAGAAAAGGGAATAGCCCGATGTGTGGGATAGTTGGTGTGTTGGGCAACCACGAGGTTGCCCCGATCCTTGTCGAGGCGCTCAAACGCCTTGAATATCGCGGTTATGACAGCGCCGGGATTGCGACGGTGCAGGACGGAACGCTCGACCGGCGACGTGCCGTGGGCAAGCTGGTGAACTTGTCGGACCTCTTGGTGCACGATCCGCTGGCGGGCAAATCCGGCATCGGCCACACGCGGTGGGCGACCCATGGCGGGCCGACCGTGACGAATGCACATCCGCATCAGGCGGGGCGCGTTGCCGTCGTGCATAACGGCATTATCGAGAATTACCGGGACCTGCGCGCGCGTCTGGCGCACCGATCCTTCTCCTCCGAAACCGACACCGAAACCGTGGCGCAGTTATGCGAGCAGTTCCTCGATGACGGCCTCAGCCCCCGCGATGCTGCCGCCGAAACTCTCAAGCATCTGCACGGTGCCTACGCTCTGGCGTTTCTCTTCGAGGGTGAGGAAGACCTGATCGTTGCCGCCCGCAAGGGCTCGCCACTTGCCATCGGCCATGGCGACGGAGAGATGTTCGTGGGCTCGGACGCCATAGCGCTCGGTCCGATGACCAACACGATCACCTATCTGGAGGAAGGCGACTACGCCTTCGTCACCCGAAAGGGCGCGGAAATCCACGATGCGGAGGGGCGGCTTGCGAACCGCGAGGCCCGCACGATCCCGCTTCAGGCCACGCAACTCGACAAGGGTGGCCACAAGCATTTCATGGCCAAGGAGATCTTCGAACAGCCCGTTGTGCTGAGCGAATGCCTCGCCTCCTACGCCAAGGACGGCGCGGTTGCGCTGCCCCAGCCGGTGGATTTCAGCGATACCGACCGGGTCATCCTGGTTGCCTGCGGCACCGCGCATTATGCCTGCGCGGTGGCGAAATACTGGTTCGAACAGTTGGCCGCCATGCCCTGCGATGTCGATATCGCCTCCGAGTTCCGCTACCGCGAACCGCCCGTCTCGGGCCGCGCCACGGCCATTTTCGTCAGCCAGTCGGGCGAAACCGCCGATACGCTGGCAGCGCTGCGCTTCGTCAAGGACAAGGCGGCGCAGGTCGTGTCGGTGGTGAACGTGCCCGAAAGCTCCATCGCGCGGGAATCCGATGTGGCCTTGCCTATCCTGGCGGGGGTGGAGGTCGGCGTCGCCTCCACCAAGGCATTCATGAACCAGTTGGGCGTGCTGGCGAACCTGGCCATCCTGGCCGCACGTCAACGCGGCCGGATCGACGCCGCGCGCGAGGCAGAGTTGCTGGCAACGCTGCGCGCCATGCCCGGCCTGATCAATCAGGTGCTGGCGCTGGAAGAACAGATCGCCAAACTCACCGCCAAACTGGCCGAAGCGCGCTCGGTCCTGTTCCTCGGTCGCGGGCCGATGTTCCCGCTGGCGCTTGAAGGCGCCCTGAAGCTCAAGGAAATCAGCTACATCCATGCCGAGGGCTATGCCTCCGGCGAATTGAAGCACGGTCCCATCGCCCTGATCGACAAGACCGTTCCGGTGATCGTGCTGGCGCCGCGCGACGGCCTATTCGACAAGACCATCTCCAACATGCAGGAAGTCATGGCCCGCGATGGCCGCGTCTGGCTGATCACCGATGCGGCGGGGGCAGCAGAGGCCGGCGACGGCACCTGGGCCACGCTGGTGCTGCCCGTGGTCGACCCGATGCTGGCCCCGATGCTCTACGCCGTGGCGGCGCAGCTGATCGCCTACCACACGGCCCTGCACAAGGGCACCGATGTGGACCAACCGCGCAATCTGGCGAAATCGGTGACAGTGGAATGACCCGCCTTGGCCCCACGGACCTGACCCTGCGCGGCACTCACGTGACGCTGGTTCCGCTCGCCCAAAGCCATCGCGAGGCGCTGGCACGAATCAGTGCCGAGCACCAGTTGCACAAGCTCTGGTATACGGCCGTCCCTTCGGCCGAGGGGATGGCGGCCGAGATCGACCGCCGCCTCGATCTTCGGGACGCGGGCAGCATGCTGCCCTTCACGCTGCTCGACGCCTCCGGCGCGCCGGTCGGCATGACGACCTACATGAATATCGACCACGTCGGTCCGCGGGTCGAAATCGGCTCCACCTGGATCGGCCCGCAGGCACAGCGCGGGCCGCTCAACACGCAAGCCAAGCGCCTGCTTCTGGGCCATGCGTTCGAAGTGTGGGGCTGCCTTGCCGTGGAATTCCGCACCCATCGCCTGAACCAGCAAAGCCGCCGCGCGATCGAGCGGCTTGGCGCGCAGCTTGATGGCATCCTGCGGTCCCATATGCGCACCTCCGACGGAACGATCCGCGACACGGCGGTCTATTCCGTGACGCAGGCCGATTGGCCCACGACGCGCACACACCTCGACTGGCTGATCGAGAAGCCCCGGTGACAGCGGCCGAGGCCCTCGCCACCCTCCGCGCCCACGCGGACCCTGCCCGCGCCGAAGGCATGGCCGCCTACCACAAGGCCGCGCGTGAATATCTGGGGCTTTCCAACGCCACAACCGGCAATCTCGCAACCGAGTGGCGCCGCTCGGCCCCCGATCAGGCCGCCCTCGTGGCCCTCGCCCAAGGCCTTTGGGACAGCGACGTGTTCGAAGCCCGCATCGCCGCCGGCAAACTGTTCCTGCAAGCCCGCATCCGCCCCGACGACACCCTCGCCTGGGACTGGATCGCCGCCACCGTTGCGCAGTTCGATAGTTGGGCTATCGCCGATGCCGTGGCACAAGGCGGCCAGAAGCGTCTGGTGCAGGATCCGTCGCGCCTGGACACGCTGGAGGCGTGGAGCCAATCCGACCACCTCTGGACCCGCCGCGCGGCCTTCGTCTTCACCCTGCCCTTCACCAAATCCCGCCACCCCTCCGCCATCGAGGCCGATGCCCGCGCCCGCGTCCTGCACTGGGCCGACACCCTCGCCGAGGACCCCGAATGGTTCATCCAGAAAGCCTTCGCCTGGTGGCTGCGTGATCTGTCCCGACACGACCCGGCCACCGTTGCCTCCTGGCTCGCCACCCACGGCACGCGCCTGAAACCCTTCGCCGCCAGAGAAGCCGCCCGCCACCTGCCGTGACGCCAGCCGCCCCTTTCCTTGTGCCTGAAATATCCCGGGGGGCTTGGGGGGGCTGGCCCCCCGACAGACCTCGCCCCACGCGCCGCGCCCTCTTGCCTCGCCCTTCGCCCGACCGTATGACGCGCCCGATACTCAAGGACGCGCAAATGCCCCTTCTCGTGATGAAATTCGGCGGCACCTCCGTCGCCACCATCGACCGCATCCGCCGCGCCGCCAAGCGGGTGGGGCGCGAGGTGGCCAATGGCTATGACGTCATCGTCATCGTCTCGGCCATGTCGGGCAAGACCAACGAGCTTGTCGGCTGGGTCGAAGAGACCGGGCAATTCTACGATGCCCGCGAATACGATGCGGTCGTGTCGTCTGGCGAGAATGTGACGGCGGGCCTGATGGCGCTGACATTGCAGGAAATGGATGTGCCCGCGCGCAGCTGGCAAGGCTGGCAGGTGCCGTTGCAGACCACCTCGGCCCACGCTTCGGCACGGATCGAGGCGATCCCGACCGACAACCTCAACGCCAAATTCGCGCAAGGCATGCGGGTCGCCGTCGTCGCGGGCTTCCAGGGGATCTCGCCCGAGGGGCGTATCACCACCCTTGGGCGCGGAGGGTCCGATACCACCGCCGTGGCCTTCGCCGCCGCCTTCGACGCCGAACGCTGCGATATCTACACCGACGTCGATGGCGTCTACACCACCGACCCGCGCATCACCACCAAGGCCCGCAAGCTCGACCGCATCGCGTTCGAGGAGATGCTGGAGCTGGCCTCCCTTGGCGCCAAGGTCCTGCAGACGCGGTCCGTGGAACTGGCGATGCGCTACAACGTGCGCCTGCGCGTCCTGTCATCCTTCGAGGAGCCGTCGGACTACGCCGGAACCCTCGTGTGCTCAGAGGAAGAAATCATGGAATCCAATGTGGTAGCGGGCGTGGCCTATTCCCGGGACGAGGCCAAGATGACGCTGCAGAACGTCGAAGACCGCCCCGGCATCGCCGCCGCGATCTTCGGACCGCTGGCGGAGGCGGGCGTGAACGTGGACATGATCGTGCAGAACATCTCGGACGGCGGCATGACCGACATGACCTTCTCGTGCCCCGTGGGCGAGGTCGCGCGGGCCGAAAAGGCGATGGGCGACGCGAAGGCGGCGGGCGGCGTGAGCTTCAGCGCGCTTATCGCCGACAAAGACGTGGCCAAGGTGTCGATCGTGGGCATCGGCATGCGTTCCCACGCGGGCGTGGCCGCCAAGATGTTCCAGACGCTGCGGGACGAGGGGGTGAACATCAAGGTCATTACCACGTCCGAGATCAAGGTAAGCGTCTTGATCGACCGGAAGTACATGGAACTGGCGGTGCAGGCGCTCCACGACGCGTTCGGGCTGGACAAGGCCGGCTGATCGGGCGGTCTGATCGGGCGGTCTGATCGGGCCGGCCGATCCGACAGGCTGATCCGGCGGGCCAGCCTCAGGCCCGGGTGAAATCCATCGTCCAGTTGGTTTCCCACGTCACGCCGCCATCCGCCGACATCGCCTGTTCCCACCGCGGGGCGGCGGTATCGGTGCGAAGCCACAGGAACCGGACGGTGACATGCGCGTCGCGCAGCCGATCCTCCGCCAGAAACGTGCCGACCCCCGCGTCGAACCGGCCGATCACGGGCACGTCCAGCCGGTGCGGATCAGTGTCCGCCAGCCACCAGATCGCCCATGTTTTCTTGACCGCATCGTAGGAACGGATGGCAATGGCGCGATAGGAGCCGCTGGGAAACTGCAGCAGATTGTCCTCAATATTGCCGTTTCCGCCCAGAACTGGCCGCGTCTGCGACGTGCCGGAGAACGCCTCCCAGTCGGTGCAGCCGACCAGCCGCTCCTTCAGGCGACGGTGATGGACGGTCCATTCGCCGAATTCGAAATCGAAGTCGCGGGAGATGTCGGCGGGTGAGAGCATGTTCAGGGGCCTCGGCTGGCTCTTTGTTCACTATATGTTCACAATACCCTACCAAGTCAAAGCAATTGTCCCACATCAATCCGGCTTGGTTCACTGCCGCCAGGATGAAAAATCCACCCCTCAAAATCGTGATTTCCCCTGCGGAAGGCATCCCTGCTACCTTCTTCCCAAGGAACGCGATAGGGGACATTCGCTATGAAACACGCTTTGACGGCAGCGCTTCTGCTGGCCGCAGCCCCCGCCTTTGCCGATGGCGAGGCGGTCACGTTGAGGGGCGAACTCATTGATACATGGTGCTATTTTTCCGGCGTCATGGGCGGCACCGATGCCGTGCAGGGCACGGCGCACCATACCTGCGCGCTGTGGTGCAGCGCCGGTGGCATTCCGGTGGGGATGCTCGCCGAAGACGGCACGGTCTACATGATCCTCGCCATCGGTGGCGATGACCAATCCGCGTCGGGTCAGTCGCAGCTGGAACTGGCGTCCCATGAGGTTACCGCCGCAGGCCGCGTCTTTGCGCGTGACGGGCTGAATTATTTCGTGATCGACGAGGTGGTCGAGGATCACGGCATCACCAACATCAACCATACCGATTTCGGGGCGATCCCGAACTTCGCCATCCCGAACCCGGAGGGTTGAAATCATGCTGCGATATCTTACACTTGCAATGTTGTTGCCCTCGGCCGCGATGGCTCAGGAAGGACCGTTCTCGGCCGGGTCCGAGGCGCAGTCGTGGAACCTTGCGTGGGAAGAACCGGCGAGGTTCGAGGCGGCGGTCGTCGACATGCTGTGCGAAGTTGCGGGCGATTGCGCCAATGAGTGCGGCGCCGGGCGGCAACTGGGCCTCCTGCGCACCGCCGATGGCGTGCTGACCTATCCTAACAAGAACAATCAGGGCATCTTCACCGGTGCCGCCGTCGATCTGGCCCCGTTTTGCGGGATGCAGGTCGAGGTGGACGGTTTGATGATCGAGGACGAGTTCATCGGCGCCACCAATGTCTATCTGGTGCAACGCATCCGGGTAGTGGGCGACGAGGCATGGACCAGCGCCGATGGCTGGACCGCCGCGTGGGCGGCCACCAATCCCGAAGCCGCAGCGCTGGAGGGGCGGTGGTATCGCAACGATCCCCGCGTCGCCGCCATGCTCGAGGAAGGCGGCTATCTCGGCACGGGCGAGACGTGGCAAGAGGCGTGGGAGGCCACGCAGTGATCCGTCATGCCCTTCTTATCGCGGCGCTTTGTGGCGGCCCGGCGATGGCGCAGGACCTGACGGACGGGCTGGGTGGGGCGTTCACGCTGATCGACCAGACCGGCCACGAGCGGACGGAGCGTGATCCGGACGGCATGCACCAGCTGGTGTTCTTTGGCTACGCGAATTGCCAGGAGATCTGCTCGGCCGCTTTGCCGCTGATGGCCTCGACGGTCGAGATGGTGACGGATGCCGGGGGCGCGTTGCGCCCGGTGATGATCACGGTCGATCCGGTGCGCGACACGCCAGAGGCGATGGCCACGGCCCTGCCCGTCCATCACCCCGACTTCGTCGGGCTGACCGGCAGCGAGGCAGCGCTTCAGGTGGCATATGACGCCTACGAGGTTGAATTCGAAGAGCTTTTCGTTGATCCGTTCTATGGCACCGTGTTCTCGCATGGGTCGTTCATCTACCTGCTGGACGGTGACGGCACGGTGCTGACCCTGCTGCCGCCGGTGCTGGGGCCTGAAATGATGGCGCAGATCATCTCAGGCTATCTGGAGGCGTCGTAGGGTGGACCGCCGACGTTTCCTGATCGGTGCGGGCGCGTTGGCGCTGGTCGGGGCGGGATTCGCCGCCACTGGTGGCCGCAACATGTTCTGGGCCTTGTTGTCCGAGGATGTGGACGAGCAGATCGACGTCGCCACGGCGCATCGGCTGGCCGAAGCGGGCGAGATCATCCTGGTCGACATTCGCCGCCCGGATGAATGGGCAGCCTCGGGCAGCCCGGCGTCGGGGCATCGTCTCGACATGCGGCGGGAGGATTTTTCCGAGGCATTGCTGACACTTACCGGGGGCGCGAGGGACGCGCCAGTGGCGTTGATCTGTGCGCGGGGCGTGCGATCCTCGCGCCTGACGAACCAGTTGATGGCCGCAGGCTTCACCCATATCATCGACGTGCCGGAGGGAATGCTCGGGTCGGCCGCTGGCCCCGGTTGGGTCCGCGCTGGCCTGCCGGTTGATCGCAGTTGAGCCGCTGCCCCACACAAAGGACCGGACGATGATCCGTTATGCCGCTTTCGCCGCCACATTGCTGGCCAGCCCCGCCATGGCGGATTGCGGGGCCCTGCCCGGACCCTGCGTCGTGCCGATGGGGGAGTACCACATCGCCCTGCCGGACGGGCCCGGCCCCTTTCCGGCGGTGATGATGCTGCATGGCGCGGGCGGGCGGGGCGAGGGCATGGTCGACATGCTGTCCGCCGCCATGACGGCGCGGGGATATGCGGTGATCGGGCCGCAGGGCGTGCCCCGGCCCGGCGGGCGCGGCAACAGTTCGTGGTCGTTTCATCCCGAGCGGGAAACCTTTCGCGACGAACCCGCCTTCTTCGAGGAAGTGCTGAGCGATGCCGCAGAGACGCACAATATCGACCGGCAAGCCGTTATGATCGCTGGATTTTCCATCGGCGGCTCGATGACATCCTACCTGGCTTGCAGCCACCCCGACATCGCGCGGGCCTTTGCGCCGGTGGCGGGGGGGTTCTGGCGGCCGCATCCCGCGATGGATGCCTGCGCGGGGCCGGTGGACGTGTTGCACACCCATGGCTGGAGCGACGGCACCGTGCCGATCGAGGGCCGTGTGCTGGGGAACGGGACAAGACGGCAGGGCGATGTCTTTGCCTCAATGGAGATCTGGCGCGAGACCGATGGCTGCGCCCTTTCCTCGCCCGACGAGATCACCAATGACGGCTATTACTGGAACCGGATCTGGACCTCGTGCGAGGGCGGATCGCTGCAATTCGCGCTGTTTCCCGGCGGCCATTCCGTGCCGCAAGGATGGGCAGACATGGCGCTCGACTGGTTCGAGGCGTTGTAGCAGAACCTTCCATTTGGATCATCCCAGATGGGGACAGATGGCGGGACTTTGGGACGATAAGCGTTTTGCTGTCGTTCCAGATGGGTGGTTCCATCTGGCGACAGATAGGGCCTCTTTGGGACGATAGGGGAAATCGTATCGTCCCATATGGATGCACCCGGATGGGATGGTTCCAGATGGAATGGTTCCAGATGGAATGGCCCATGTGGGATGGTCCCGAAGGGGACGACCCGGTCACTCGGCCGCTGCGGGCAACTCGCTGAGTGTTTCGCGCAATGCCGCGCGGGCGGCGCGGGCGGCGTGGATGATGGCGGGGGCGGCGTAAAGCTCGGGCGTGCCAAGCGCGCGGGCCGTCGCGCGGAACCGCGTCAGGCGCAGGCCCGACAGTGCCGACAGCGGCACGGCAAGGGCCAGCGACACCGCGATGGGCAACAGCCAGATCGAGACGATGCCCGCCGCCATGCCGACGCCAAGGCCGATCCCGGCCGTCGTTTCCAGTGCATGGAACCGCAGCATGGCCCAAAGCGAATAGCGCCCGCCGTCGCGGCTTTGCGGCACCCAGTCGATCTTGCGGCCCATGACGGTCCGCAGCACGGCAAGGGTCTGCTGCACCATCAGGATCGGCGCGTAGAGGACCGACAGGATCAGCTCGGTCACGAACGATACCGCAAAGCGCCACGGCCCGCCCAGATCCGCCAGCCGCAACCCGATGCTGCCGATGGCCGCCGCCCCCAGCGCCTTGGGGGCCAGCAACATGCCATACATGAACACCAGAAGCGCGGAGGAATGCACCGCGCTCATCTCGGGCCATTGCACTTGCGGGTTGAGGCCCGAGAAGTAGACGATGACGTTGCTGTCCGTGCCGGTGCCGATCAGCGCCCAGACCGTCAGCAGCGCGAACCATGCCGGGCTGAGCAGGTAGCTGACCGCGCCGTGGAACAGGTGGAAGCGGGTGACGCTGTGAAATCCGTTCGAGGCCAGAAGCCGCAGATGTTGCAGGTTGCCCTGGCACCAGCGCTGGTCGCGGATGACATAGTCGATCAGGGTTGCGGGCACCTCTTCATAGCTGCCCTTGATGCGGGGGCTGAAGCGCACGCCCCATCCGGCGCGGCGCAAGAGACCGGCCTCGATGAAATCGTGGCTGAGGATCAGCGCGCCCTTGGCGCCGCGCATCTTGGGCAGGCCCGCCGAGGCCGCGAAGGCGGCGGTGCGGATGATGGCGTTGTGGCCCCAGTAATTGCCTTCGCGGTCCGACCATGTCGCCAGACCCTCGGCCAGCACCGCGCCATAGATGGTGGAGGCGAATTGCTGCTGGCGCGCGAATACCGTTTCCGCGCCGATCAGTTGCGGGAAGGACTGGATCAGGCCCGCGGTGGGATCGGCGGCCAACTCGTCTGTCAGATCCACAATCGCCTCGCCCGACATCAGGCTGTCGGCGTCGAGCACCAGCATCGCGCCATAGCCGCCGCCCCAACGCTCCACCCAGTCGGCAAGGTTGCCGACCTTGCGGTCGGTGTTGAGCGGCCTGCGGCGGTAATACAGGCGGATATCGGAGCCAAGGCGGGCCCGCAGCGTGGCGAAGGCGCGCAATTCCTGCTCGGCGGTGGCGGCGTCGCGGGTGTCGGACAGGATGAAGAGGGTGTAGGTGTGGACGGTCGGCAGGTGGTCCAGCGCCTCGAGCATGGCGCAGGCATTGCCGAACACGTCCCAAGGCACCTCGTTATAGCAGGGCACCAGAAGGGCCACGTCCATCGCGGCAGCGGGCAAGGACCGGGGCAAGGGCTGGCTGCGCGGGCGGCGCGGGAACAGCCGCAGTAGGCCCACCGTCACCGTCGAGACCGACAGGGAAATCCAGAAGAAGGTCAGCGCAATCAAGGCGATCAGCGCCATCTCGAACCCGGTGAGGCCGCCCATGGCGAACCAGTCGGTGAAGGCCGCGACCAGCGCCAGCGTGGTGCCGAGGGCGGGCGCGAAGGTCGCCAGACGCCACAGGCGCGCGCGGACGCGGGCGCGGCCAAGGCCGGGCGCGGCGGCATCGTGATAGGGCGCGCGCAGGTTCTGGATCGGGCGCGCCAGGGGCCGTTCGGGCGGCATGTAGGGCTCGGCCCGCAGCGGCGCGAAGTCGACGCCGGGTCGCAGCGGCGCGTTCATGCCGACCACCGGTAGAGCCAGGCTTCCGTCACCGGCACGTCCGCATGATAAAGCTGTGCGCGCAACTCCATCGACGGATGCTCCTGCGGATCGATCGCGAAGGTCAGGCGCAGGCCGCCGGTGCGGGGATTGCGCTCCAGCACGCCATCCGAGACGATGCCGCGATTGGTGCGGATGGTGAGGGCATAGGTTTCGGGGTTGCCGTCGAGCCATGCATGGCTGGCGAAATCGATCGCCACCAGCGTCCGGGTGCGGTCGAAATTGCCGCCGATGGCGGTGTTGAGTACGGGGGCCAGATCGACGGGCGGCTGCGGGTCGCGTCCCCAGTCCATGGTGTAGGTCAGCCGATGCTCGGACCCGGCGGCGAAGCCGTCGCGCGGGCGCCAGTAGGCCACGATGTTGTCGTAGATCTCCAACGCCGACGGGATCTCGACCAGTTGCACCGATCCCGGCCCCCAGCCTTCGCCGGGGGTGATCCAGAGCGACGGGCGGTCTTCGTAATGGGCTTCGAAATCCTCGTAATCCGCCAGATCGCGGGCGCGCTGCATCAGGCCGAAGCCGCGCGGATTGTCATCGACGAAGCTGGAGACCTCCAGCGAGGCGGGGTTTTTCAGCGGGCGAAACAGCACCTCGCCCGCGCCATTATGGATCAGCAACCCGTCGGTATCATGCACCGCGGGGCGGAAATCGTTATGCCCGGCGCGGTTGGTCTGGTCGAACAGGAACATCGACGTCAGGGGCGCAAGGCCCAGATGGCCAAGGTCCACGCGGGGATAGAGCGTGGCCGAAACCTCCATACGGGTGACGGCGCCGGGGGTGATGCGGAAGGTGAAGGCGCCGGTGACGCTCTCGCCGTCGAGGAGCGCATGGAGCGTCTGCAGGGTGTCGCCGGGCCGGGGCGCTTCCAGCCAGAAGCGGGTGAATTCGGGGAACTCCTCGCCCTCGGGCCCGGAGGTATTGATCGCAAGGCCGCGCGCCGACAGGCCATAAGTCATGCCGGTGCCGATGGCGCGGAAATAGGACGCGCCCTGAAATACCGCGAATTCGGTGAAGGTATCGGGCCGATCGAGGCCAGCCCGCAGGCGCAGGCCGGAATAGCCCATCGTCTCGTCCACCGGCAGGTCGGGGAACTGGTCGGTCATGTCGAAGAGCGACAGATCGAAGGCGAGGGTCTGGGCGGTGCCGTCCTCGACCACGTTCACCTCGACGGGGCGGGGGAAGTAGAGGCCGGGATGGAAGAAATCCACCTTGAAGGGGCGATCCTCGTCCATCCAGAGGCCGCGCTGGGGGTTGAACCACATCATGCGATACTGGTCGTAAGTCAGGTCGCGCCACGGGTCGGGCACCTGCGGCAGGGGTTCGTAGGGCGCCTGCGACAGGCGCCGCGCCTCGGCCTCGAGCCAGTTGCGGTCGAAGGGATGCGCCGTTCCCGGGCGCACCATCGGGAGCGCTCTGGCCGGAGCGGCCATGACAGCGGCAAGCAATGCCAGAGAGGTTCGGCGCGTCATGATCATCGCCGCACCCGCCATGGTTGCGACTTGACCCACGAGACGACTGTCGCGACGCCGACAATGAGGGCCACGCCCACAAGATTCACCAACACCGTGTGCCACGCCACGTCGCGGCCCCAATGGTCAAGCCAGTAGCCGTTGAGCCGCGCCAGCATCATCGAGAACACGAAGACGGCAAGGCTTTGTTGACCGATGGTCATCAGGAGTGTCACGACACGCTCCCACACCTGCGCGACGATGCCGGTTCCGGTGGCGATCAGGCGGCTGCCGCCCACCCCAACCGCGACCCATGCAAGATAGGCCAGCGACAGGAACTGCAGATAGCGGAAGAGACCGAAATCGGTTTTGGTGATCCAGGCGGTGTTGTCCGTGCGCCAAGCGATCACCGGGTTGCCGCCCGCATTCGACAGGCCGAACCAGCCCCGCTCGAACGCACGGACGCCGACATTGCTGAGCGGCACGTTGGCGACAACGATCAGCACAGCCAACGCGATCAGCCAGGCGTTGACCGGCGGTTTGGGGATCCAGCCGAGCATCAGGGCGAAGCCGGTGAAGAACACCAGTTGCCATCCGAAGGGGTTGAAGAACCATTGCCGGTCCGACCACGGCTCTGCCGGGAGGGAGAGCGCCAGATCGGGCACGCCCAGCACCTCCAGCAGGCGCGATTGCGCAAAAAGCCAGACTGTCACCACAACCGCGCCGGTCAGCCACAGGTTCACGCGCGACAGCGCCATCACGATGGGCATCATCGCCAGAATCACCAGATACATCGGCAGGATGTCGAAGTAGTTCGGCACATAGGTCAGCGTCAGGAGGCCGACGAATTCGGGCATCGGCTCGTTGAAGAATGGGTAGAGGTTGAGCTGGCCGACATAGTCGCCCTCGAACCCGCCCCATGTGTCGAGCGCCACCATGGCGGCGGCAATGGAAACGAACATGCCGATATGCGCCCAGTAGACCTGCCAGCAGCGATAGGCGACACGGGTGGCGCCCATGGCCCAGCCGGCCCGTTCGAACGTGCGGCCAAAGGCAACGGCCGATGCCATGCCCGAGCAGAACACGAACATCTCTGTCGCGTCGGAAAAACCCCAACGCGCGGGAATCCATGAGGTGAAGAAATTGCCCGGCGTGTGGGCAAACAAGATGATGATCATCGCGATGCCGCGGAAGAAATCGAGGCGCGGGTCGCGCACGGTGGCGGATACCGCGGCGCGGGCCGGGGCGGAAGGGGCAGCGGTGAAACTTTGGTTTGTGCTGACCATGGCC
The DNA here is from genome assembly GCA_038324445.1 of Rhodobacterales bacterium. GTDB lineage: Bacteria > Pseudomonadota > Alphaproteobacteria > Rhodobacterales > Rhodobacteraceae > Gymnodinialimonas. The sequence continues at coordinate 23,684 of JBBQHZ010000038.1, forward strand.
AAGGGACCGTGTCCCCTATTCGGCAGGCACGCGCAAGGGCGCGGTGGCGGTGCCGATCATCTCGCGGCGGGTGGCGGCGAAATGGTCGTCGCGGCCGGCACGGCGGGTGGTGCGCTCGTCGATGATGCCCAATGCCTCGCCCATGCGGCCGGCGCGGATGCCCGCGTCGATGGTCAGACGCTCGAACACGTCGCGCTGCGCGTGGGAGCCGCCGGCAAGCTGAAGGTGGCGGCGTGCCTTGGACAGGTATTGAAAGGCCATGGTGTAGTTGCCATCGCCAAACGCCTCCAGCCCCATGGCGGCATGGGTCCCGGGGGTGGCCATGCGCATCTCGACCTCGGAATGGCCGCGGGCGCCATCGGCGGCGATGCGGGCAACAAGTTTGGCGGTCGCATCCTCGCGCCGCCCGCCGATCAGCGCCAGCAGATAGTGCAGATCGGCGAAGATCAGGCTGCCATCCTCGGTCCGCCGGGCGGAGATGTCGGCCAGTTCGTCCCAGCGATTGCCGACATCGATCCCTTCCAGTTCCAGCCGCATCAGCAGCGAGGTGGCGTTCGAAATGTCGCGGTAATCGTCGGTGTGGTCGGCACGGATGAGGGTGTCGTAGAGCGACAGCACCGTATCGGTCTGGCCCAGATCAAGGTGCATCAGCGCCTTGTGCCACCAGACATGGAAGCGGAAATTGTTGCAATGCGCCCAGGCGTTTTCCTTGCCCTTGAGCCAGCGCAGGCCTTTTTCCGGCGAGCCGATCATGTCGTAGACATGGGCCACGGCATGCAGGCCCCAGGCATCGTCGGGCGAGATTTCGAGGGCGGCCGACCCGGAGGCGGCGGCGCGGCCATAGTCGCCGGTTTCCTCCAGCGCAAAGGCGTGACAGCCCATCAGATAGCCACGCGCGGCGTGGTCCGGGCCGTATGCGGGCATGATCGCCTCGATCTGGCGGCGCATGCCCGGCGCGTCGCCCAGCACGAAGCGGATCGCGTGGCTGATCTTCATCGCCAGCGCGTCGTCGGGGGCGGAAGTCAGGACGGCATCGAGAATGGCAACGGCCTTGGAGGGGAAGCCGCCCAGCCATACCTCGAGCGCATCGATGAAGGCGCGTTCACGGGGGGAGACGGGATTGGCGCGGTCCGATTGGCGGGCGCTGGCGCAGGCCTCGAGCGCTGTGGGAACCAGTTCGCGGCGGCCCAGAAGCAGCATGAACATGCCCTTGACGGCATGGCCGAGGGCAAAGCCCGGATCGGCGGCAAGAGTTTCCCCCAGATGCACCGGCGTCGCCGCGCCATGGGCAAGAAACGCACGCTGCGTGGCGTTCCAGGCAACGAGTCCCGATCCGGGCGCAATGGTCGTAGGCTGGCCGAAGCCGTCAATCTGCATCATGCGTGTGTCCCCAAATGACGGTCCCGGTGACCAAGGCCCTATCCGATGAATTACGCTCCGCGAAGGCCCTAGGTTCCCAGTTGACATACATGTGACGCCGGGAGAGGGCCGCGTGAACGGCAATCCGCCGATCTTGCGCTGATTTTCGCGACGGCTGCGCGCTGACGCAAGGTCAGTGCTTGCAAAGCGGGCGCATCGCCTAGGCGTCGGGCAGTTCGCGATCACCCGATAGCCACGACAGAACGGCCTCGGTATCGGCACCAAGGCTGGGCGGTGCCCGGCGGTAAGTTACCGGCGTGGCAGAGAATTTCAGCGGATTGCCGATAAGCTCCACGCCGCCCCTGTTGATGCCGTCGCGCGGCATGTCGATGCGCATGCCGCGGGCATGCGCCTGATCCGAGGCGAAGGCCTGCTCGATGGTATTGACCGGCCCGACGGGCACCTTTCGCGCCTCGAGCCCCGCGACGACTTCGGCCTGGCTGTGGGCCAGCAGGAGGGTTTCGATCTGGGGTATCAGGGCCTCGCGGTTGGCGAGGCGGGCGGGATTGGTGGCAAAGGCCGGGTCGGTGGCAAGGTCGGGCCGCCCGAGGAAATCGCAGAAGCGGGCATATTGCAGGTCGTTGCCGACGGCGACAAGGACATGGCCATCGGCGCAGGCGAAGGTCTGGTAGGGCACGATGGTGGCGTGCTGGTTGCCGCGCCGCTGGCGCGGTTTGCCGGTGGTCAGATGCGCCACGCCCTCGTTGATGGTCCAAGCCAGGCAGGCATCGACAAGGGCGAGGTCGATATGCTGCCCCTGCCCGGTGCGGTCGCGGTGGTGCAGCGCGGCAAGAATACCCGTGGTGGCATACATGCCCGTCATCACGTCGGCGATGCCGACCGCCACCTTCATCGGCGCGCCATCGGGCTCGCCGGTCAGCGCCATGATGCCGGAAAAGCCTTGCGCCATAAGGTCATAGCCCGGCTTCTCGCGGTTCGGCCCGGTCTGGCCGAAGCCCGAGATCGAGCAATAGATCAACTGTGGATAGCTTGTGAGCAAGCTGTGGGCATCGAGGGCATACTTCGCGAGGCCGCCCGGTTTGAAGTTCTCGATGCAGATGTCGGCGCGCGCGGCGATCTGGCGGATGATCGTCTGCCCTTCCGGCGTGGCAATATCGACGGCGACCGAGAGCTTGTTGCGGTTCGACGACATGAAATAGCTGCTCAGGTCCGTCGGCTGGCCGTTCTGATCCAGCGCGAAGGGCGGACCCCAGGCGCGGGTGTCGTCGCCGCGACCCGGATGCTCGATCTTGATGATCGTGGCGCCCATGTCGCCCAGCGCCTGCGTGCAGGTCGGCCCCGCAAGGATGCGCGAGAGGTCGAGGACGATGAGGCCATCGAGCGGCCCCTTCAGGCCGCCCGATTGGGCGGAAGACATGTCAGATGCGGCCATCGTAGCCTCCCCGCTCGATCTCGGCGGCGATCACCGTGAAGGTGTCGGCCCTCAGCGCCGTTTCGATGGCGGCGCGCAGGTCCGCCCGGTTCTGCACCGTCACGCCCGCGCCGCCCATGGCGCGCGCGATGCCCGCGATGTCGTGCCGGTAAGGGTAATCGACGGCGGTATTGGGCAGTTGACGCTGGCGCTGCTTCAACTCGATCAGTGCCAGAGAGGCATCGACAAAGACGATGATGATGGGATTCAGGCCCATTTCGGCGGCCGTGGTCAACTCGCCCGCCACCATCAGGAAACCGCCATCGCCGACGAAAGCGACCGAGGGGCGGGACGGGTCAGCGATGGCAAGGCCCATGGCGAGCGGGATGGCGCAGCCCATGGTGCAAAGGCCCGAGGACTGGACAAGGCTCTTGGGTTCGGAACAGGTCCACATCTGGCTCAGCAAGATGCGATGCGCGCCCGAATCGACGCTGACGCGTGTGGTTGAGGGCAGCGCGGCGCGCGCCTCGGCGATGACGGCGGCGGGGCCCCAGTCGTCGCTATGGGGGAAGGCGCGCGCCAGGGCGGCCTTCACTGCCGCCACCTCGCCCGCTGCCCAAGTGGCGCGCGGCGCGACATCGCCGAGAGCCGCCAGAGCCGCCCCGGTATCGGCGATGAAGCTGAGCGTCGCCTGATGCATGTAGTGGTGGTTCGGACTGGCATGGATGTCGATGACGCGCGTGGCGGCAGGGTCCCACGCCTCGCGCCAGCCGGGGCGCATCTCGATCGGGTCGTAGCCTATCAGCAGGATCAGGTCGGCCTCGGCGAGGAGCGGCAGCAGGAGTGTGTCGGCCAGCGGCGACAGGCCCGCGCCGCCAAGGGCCAGCGGATGATCCTCGGGCAGCACGCCCTTGGCCTTGTAGGTGGTCACGACCGGCGCCCCGAAGCGCTCGGCAAAGGCGCGGAGGGTGGCCGCGCTGCCATCGCTCAGCACATCGAGGCCCGCCACGATCAGCGGACGCCGCGCCTCGGCCAGCCAGCCGCGCGCCTGCGCCAGACCCGCGCCCGCGGGCGCCACCGGCTGCGCCGCCACCCGCCTGCGCCGCGCGGCGCGCGCGGGCGCGTCCGCCACCGCTATCGGCACGTCGATCAGGACCGGACCCTGCCGGGGTTCCAGCGCGATCGCCACCGCCTTGTCGGCGATGGTGTCGGCGCCTGCCGCCGTCAGGGTGAAGGTCGCCTTGGTGATCGGCCCCAGAACGGCGCGGTGATCGAGCACCTGATGGGTATAGCTCAACGCCTCGTCGGCATCGACGCAGCCGGTCAGCACGATCATCGGCACGCGATCCTGCTCGGCATTGGCGACCACGTTGACCGCATTCATCAGGCCCGGTCCCACGGTTGCCACCAGCACCACGGGCGCACCATCGACATGGTGCACCCCCTCGCCCATGAAGCCGCCGGAATTCTCGTGCTTGACCAGATGGAACGCGATGCCGGCGCGGCGCAGCGCGTCGATAAGGGTCAGAACCTCGCCGCCGGGCATCCCGAAGGCGTGGCGGCATCCGGCCTCGTAAAGCCGCTGTGCCACCAGATCCGCCGCGCGAGCGCCGTCCACCCTTGTGCCATCCGCCATGGTGCTCTCCTGTCCTGACCCCGCCCGACCTACACCAGAACCCGCACCCCCTCCAAGGGGCACGGCCACACATCCCCGTGGCCTCCTTCATCTTTTCAAAAATACTCATCTTTCTGCACGACGCCCGCCAAGTGCCCAAATCGAGGTCGTCGCGCACGACGCCCGCCACAGCCTGCCCCCCGCACGCCCCGCTTACGCCCCCCGCACGCCAAACGCCACGCGCCGCCATTGCGCCGACGCGTCCCGCCGCGCTACATGGGGCAAGGGGCCGTCAGAAGACGGCGGATGCGGGATCCCGATGAACCAGACGTCAGAAAGCGAAAGCCGGAAACTCTTGTCCCGGCTCCAGGCCGTGATGGCCGAGGCGACCGCCGGGCAG
>JBBQHZ010000039.1:0-28392 GCA_038324445.1 Rhodobacterales bacterium
CGGCTGCGCCGGGGCCGACACCCTTGCGCCTATGCCATGCGGCGCCGGTGCGGCCCGGGGTGTTTCCGTCTGGGGCGCGCGGGCGGGGCGGGTGGCGCGGGCGGGGGACGGGATGGGGGCGGGGGCAGGGGCGAGCAGATCGGAATCGCTGTCGTCATCCTCCAGATCCCAGATCTGGCGCTTTCCGCTTGGCTCCGCCGACCCGCCCACCACACGGCGGGGATGGGGCAAACCGGCAGTCTCGGTCAACTCGCGCGCCAGATCGGGCTGGGCGACGGTCGAGCCGACCAGCGGCCTGATCCGGACGGCGACGCTGCGGAGGCGATTCATGCTCATGTCGTTTCCTCTTTCCCTTGGGTGGACCTGTTAGTTTTGCGGTCGTGGCGGGGCACTCCTCCAAGTCGCCCAAGCCAACCCGATAGCGTGGCTTCCTTAATTTCGGGTTCAGGTTCCGGCCGTTTCATGTATTTCAGCCGGATCCTGTCGATGGGCTGCAAGAAGGGTTTGGGCGGAATGGCCGACCTGAGGACGGCATCCGGGGTGTCGGCGTCCAAGGGTAGCTCGTCGGCGGAGTAGAACCTTTCGCCTGACGGAATGGCCAAAGGGGTGTCCTGCACGCGGGACAATCCGGCAGGCTTGCCGATGTCGTCGGCGGTTCCGGTGTTGGCAGTCCCAGTGTCGGCAGTTCTCGTGCCGCCGGCGAGGGCAGCGCGTCCGCCAAGGCGCTTCTGCCGCCCCTTCGGGGCTGGCAACCCGGTGTTCGGCGCCGCCCTTTGCAGGGGTTTCATCGGCTCGAAATCCTTGAAGAAATCCGTCACCAGCCGGGCGATGGTGCGATCGATGTTGCGATCCATCTCGGCCAGATGCGTCAGCTTCTTGCGGCGCAGGTCGGCGTCGATGGCTTCCTGCCATTCCATGGCGGTTTGCAACCGGTCTTGGGGGAACAGGCTCAGGCAGATGTTGATGGTGCCAAGGAAGCTGTCGTCATAGCCGGGAAGCTGCTCCAACCGCTTCAGCGGATCGGCGGCGCTGCGGATCTCGGCCGCCATGCGCGACTGGCTGTTCGCGGGCGCCGAGCCGGTGACCACGTGGTGAAACGTGGCCGCAAGGGCATATAGGTCGCTGGCATAGACCTGATCGCTGTTGGCGAGATAGAATTCCTGCGGGGAATAGCCGTCCTTGACCGCGAGCACCTTGGACAGGACGCGGCTGACCCGTGTGGCATCTTCTCGGGCTGCGCCGAAATCTATCAGGACGGGCAGATTGTTGTCATCGATCAGGATGTTGTCGGGCGAGATGTCGCGGTGCAGGATATCGTGGCGGTGGATGAAATCGACCGCTTGCAACAGCTGCACCAGCAGATTCTTCACCATCTGGGGCGTCAGTCGAGCGGGATCGTTCTCGATAAGGTCCAGAAGGGTGCGGCCCTCGACGAAATCCATCGCCATGTAGGCCGTATCGTTGTCGCGGAAATATTGGTGAACGCCCACGATGTAAGGATGTTGCAACGCGGCCAGCGCGCGCGCCTCCCGCTCGAACAGGTCGAGAATAGTGTCGAATTCCACCGCGTTGCCTTGCGAACGCACGCGGACGGTCTTGTTCGCCCGAAAGCAGAGCGCGCTTGGAAAGCACTCCTTGATGACGACGCGGCGCCCGAGACTGTCGCGGGCAAGGTAGGTCACGCCGAAACCGCCGGCGTTGAGGTATTGGTCGATCGTGTATTGGCCACCGCACAGGACCGAGCCGGGCGGCAGTTCATCCCCCTGTATGTCAGCCGTACCCGTTGCCATGATCTGGTTTGCTCTCAGATGAGTTGCGTCTCGCACGTTTCGCCGAGAAAGCCCTGCCCGTTGTCTGAACTTCCGACCCGACGGCACCCTTGCCCAGCAACCTTCAGAAAGCTGTCCAATCGGGGCCGAAACGTGGCAGGACCGGGTTCGGAAATGTGCCGTTTGCCGTCATTCACAGGCAATTCTTCCCCATATTCATCACAAAATTGCCGACGTGATGGCCGGGAAGGACTGCATGGATTGACCGTCGGGGATCACCGGCTGCCTAACGTTCGCCCCGTAAGGCGGGATCGGCGAAAAATGGCGTGTCATGCCGCGCCCATCGACGACGTCACCGCCAAGTCGCAAATTCTTGCTAGCCTTGCCCCATCAACAGGGGAACACAGATCATGCCAATCCTTCTCGACCGCCGCGGCTTTTTGGCTGCCTCCGCCAGTGCCGGTTTCATCGCGCTTCATCCGTTTTCCGCCCGCGCCCAGTCCGGGCAGGCGCATTTGCGGATCATGGAAACGACCGACCTGCACGTCCACGTTTTCCCCTATGATTATTACGCCGACCGTCCCGTCGACACGGTAGGTCTGGCGCGCACGGCCAGCCTGATCCAGGGCGTCCGGGACGAGGCGACGAACTCGATCCTGCTCGACAACGGCGATTTCCTTCAGGGCAACCCGATGGGCGATTACATGGCCTACGAGCGGGGCATGGCCGAGGGCGACAGCCATCCGATCATCGCGGCGATGACCGCGCTGGGCTTCGACGCCTCGACACTGGGCAACCACGAATTCAACTATGGCCTCGATTTCCTGATGAACTCGCTGGTCGGTTCCGGCTTTCCGGTCGTCTGCGCCAATGTGGTGCGCGAAATGGGGGCAAGTCCTGTCGAGGATACCACGCTGCTGCCGCCCTATGTGATGCTGGACCGCGAGATCACCGATGGCGCGGGCGCGACCCATCCGATCCGCATCGGCATCATCGGCTTCGTGCCGCCGCAGATCATGACGTGGGACCGGCGGCATCTGGAGGGCAGCGTCATGGCCCGCGATATCGTCGAGACGGCGCGCGCCTATATCCCGCAAATGCAGGAGGAGGGGGCCGAGCTTATCATCGCCCTGTCGCATTCCGGCATGGGCGCTTTTGAGCACAACGACGGGATGGAGAATGCGAGCATTCCCCTCGCCGCCATCGAGGGGATCGACGCGATCCTGACTGGGCACCAGCACCTCGTGTTTCCCGGCCCCGACTTCGCCGAGACCCCCGGCGTCGATGTCGCGGCCGGCACGATCATGGGCAAGCCCGGTGTGATGGCAGGCTTCTGGGGCAGCCATATGGGTCTGGTCGATCTGATGCTGGAGCGGGACGGCAACAGCTGGCGGATCGCCAGCCACACCAGTGAAGCGCGCCCGATCTACCGGCGGGAAGAGGATCGGTCGATCACCGCACTGGTCGAAGACGACGCCGCCGTGCTGGCCGCGGCACAGGCCGAGCATGACGCGACGCTGGACTACGTGCGCCGCGCCGTTGGCGAGACGGACGCGCCCTTGCACAGCTATTTCGCACTGGTGGCTGATGATCCCTCGGTCCAGATCGTGTCGAATGCGCAGATCTGGTATATCGCGCAGATGATGGAGGGCACCGAGAACGAGGGGCTGCCGATCCTGTCGGCCGCCGCCCCCTTCAAGGCCGGTGGCCGGAGCGGGCCGGAATATTATACCGAGGTGGCGACGGGCCCCATCGCGATCAAGAACGTGGCCGACCTTTACCTCTATCCCAACACCGTGCGCGCGGTGCGCGTCACGGGCGCAGAGGTGCGCGAATGGCTGGAGAGATCGGCGGGCATGTTCAACCAGATCACGCCAGGTCAGCCGGATCAGGTGCTGCTGAACCCCGATTTCCCGTCCTTCAATTTTGACGTGATCGACGGGGTAACCTACCAGATCAATCTGGGCCGGCCATCGCGCTACAACGAGGATGGCGAGGTGGTGGAAGCCGACGCGCATCGCATCATCAACCTGATGTTCGACGGCGCGCCGATCGACGACGCGGCGCAGTTCATCGTCGCCACCAACAACTATCGCGCCGGGGGCGGCGGCAGCTTCCCCGGCGCCTCGCCCGAGAACACGGTGTTCGAGGGGCCCGATACCAACCGCGACGTGATCGTGCGCTACATCCTCGATCAAGGCACCATCAGCCCTGCCGCCGACGCGAACTGGACCTTCGCGCCGATGCCCGACACCACGGTGCTGTTCGATACCGGGCCGGGGGCACAGGCCTATGTCGACAGCGTGCAAGGCGTGCAGATCGAGGCGGCGGGCGAAGGCCCCGACGGCTTCGCGCGCTATCGCATCACGCTCTGACGCAGCGATCTGGTCGCCCCTGCCGATTGGCGGGGGCGCCGGCAACCGGCTGATTGCGCCCGGTTTGCGTCGATCGCGGGTGCCGCCCGACCAGCTCAAAAGGAGCCGCCTCTGCGCCACTGGAAGGCGGCGGGACGCGGTGCTAAGCGGTGTCTCAAGCGCCTGCGTGACCCTAGGGGAACAGGCACCAGACAAGGGTGCCGCGCTGCTGCGGTCGGCACCGATCCGATGGAAAGGGAACGGCGATGGCGAGAGCGACACGACACTCACGTGTCGTGCCCAAGGATCTGAGGCCGATGGATACGAAGCCGTATCCGGGCGCCAGCACGGGGTTGCCCGTCGTCGGAGCATTCTCCGCATGAAATGCGTGGTCCTTCAGCCCATCGACGCCATCGGGCATCAGGTGCTGACGGCGGGCGGTGTTGCGCCGGTGAAGGCGCCGTCGACAAATCTTACCAATCTGGCACCCCTGCTTGCCGATGCCGACGCCGTCATCACCCGCAACTGGGGCTTCCCGGCGGAGGCACTGGCATTGGCACCCGCCCTGAAGGTCGTCGCCGTGCATGGCACCGGGACGGACCGCATCGCGAAGGCCGAGCTTGCGCGGCGCGGCGTGGCGCTGGCCACCACGCCGGGGGCCAATGCGCAAAGCGTGGCCGAGCACGCGCTGGGGCTGTTGCTGGCGGTGGCGCGCGCGATCCCGCAGGCGCATCAGGCAATGCAATCGGACGATTTCGACTTCCGCGAGCGCTTTCGCGGGGTCGAGCAGTCGGGGCGATGCCTGGGGCTTTGGGGCTGGGGCAGCGTCTCGCAGCTTTTCGCGCCGATGGCCCGCGCGCTGGGGATGGACGTGCTGGTGCTGTCGGACCATGCCGGCGACGCCGATCTGGTCGCGTGGGGATGCCGGCGCGCCGATGGCCTTGCGGCCTTTCTGGCGCAGGCCGATGTGGTGTCGCTGCATGGCAGGCCGGGCGATCTGCCCGTGCTCGGTGCTGGGGAACTGGCGCAGATGCGGCGGGGCGCTATCGTCCTCAACACCGCCCGGGGGGCGCTGGTGGACGAGGCGGCGCTGGCAGAGGCCCTTCGGGCGGGCCGCCTGTTGGGGGCCGGTCTGGATGTGCTCACGCAAGAGCCGCCCGATCCTTCCTCGCCCTTGATCGGGTGTCCCGGTGTTGTGCTGACGCCCCATATGGGCGGCAGCACCGTGGCGGCGCAAAGGCGCATGGCAGAGCAGTCGGCGCTCCATGTCCTTGCGGCTTTGGGCCGTGCGGCGCCGTGACGGTCGATTTCGGCAATGCGACTTCGGTCGGGGTCAACCGCCGGGGCCATGCGCTGGCGCGCGCGCTGGATCCCTCCTGCCCTGACGGCCTGATCAAGACCATACCCGCCTGTCGCTCGGTCACCCTGCATCTTGACCCGCCGGTGCAGAGCACCGAGGCGTTGGGCCGGTCGATCCGGTCCCGCGCCGCTGGCAAGTGCCTGTCGTCTTTGGCGGGCCGTTCGGGGAAGGTCTGGACGATTGCGCCGGGTTGACGGGGCTTTCGCGCGCGGCGTTCATCGACGCCTTCAGCGCGCCCCGTTACCCCGCCTGTATGATACGACGTCGCTGTGAACACCCACCTGAAAGGCCGCTCCATGACCGACCCCATCGCCGCCCGCGCCACCCTTGCCTCGGACCTTGCGCGCCGCGCCGGACAGATCGCGCTCGACTACTTCCGCAATCGCTCCACCCTTGCGATCGAAAGCAAGAACAGCTCGCTCGATCTGGTGTCCATCGCCGACCGCGCGGTGGAAGAGATGATCCGCGGCGCAATTGCCGAGGCCTTCCCCGATGATGCGATTTTGGGGGAGGAGGGGGGTGCCACCGCTGGCCGCTCGGGCCTGACATGGGTGATCGACCCGATCGACGGCACCGTGCCATTCCTGATGGGCCTGCCGCACTGGTGCGTGGTCATCGCGCTGATCGAGGGGGACGAGACGCATCTGGGCGTGATCGACGTGCCGGTGACAGGCGAGCATTTCGCCGCCCGTGCGGGCCATGGCGTGACGCTGGACGGCGTGCGCCTGGCGCTCGACCCCGCCAAACGGCTCAATCAGGGGCTGGTCGCCGTCGGCGCGTCGGACCGCACCGATCCCGGTCCCATTACCGGCATCATCGGCGGGCTGATGGCGGCAGGCAGCATGTATTACCGCAACGGATCGGGCGCCAACATGCTGGCCTGTGTCGCGGCGGGGCGTCTGGCGGGCTATGTCGAACCGGCGATGAACCCGTGGGACAGCCTTGCCGGGCTGTTGATGATCCGAGAGGCGGGGGGTGTCACCCATCCCTATCCGGCCGATGCGCGCCTTGGCTTCACCCTCGGCGCGGCACCGGGCGTTTGGGACGAGTTGCTGGCGATTGTCGAGCGGCAGTTCCCGGGCGGCCTGCCGGCGGTGGAACGCTAGGCGCGGCCCGGATGCAGGCCTAGGCTGCCAACGCCGCCACCGTGCCGGGGCATAGGTCGCTTGCCTGCTCCAGATGCGTTTGCACCAGAACCCGCGCTTCCCGCGCGGTCAGCGTCATCCGCGCCTCGCCATAGTGCCCGACATCCATCGGCGTGCCGTTCGCCCCGAAAAGCGCCTGAAACTCGGCCAGTTCCTCTGCTGCCAGACCACCGAGCGAGCGATCGCCGGGCTGGAATGTCTCGGTCCATGCGCCATCGGCAAGGATCACCTGGTGACGGTCGCACATCAGGTGAAGATAAGTGACATCGGGCACATCGGCCTCTTCGATCCCCGGCAGGCCAATCAGGTGATGCGCGCGGGCAAAGACCTCGGCATCGCCGAACAGCAGTTCGGCCGCGCTGCTTTCGGCCAGCATCCGGTGCTGGCGCGACACCAGCATGTCGCGATCCGGGCTTTGCGGGGCAAGGGCGCCCTGACGGATCCGCACCGGTCGCAGCTTTGGATTGGCCAGCAACTCCGGCGCGGGCACGTGGCGCCTGCCGATCCAGCGGATCGGCTGGAACCCGCAATCGCGCGTCATCACGCGGTCGGAAACGCTCAGCGTCTCGACCGGGCGCAGGCCGTCTTGCGTCCAGATCATCGTGCCGGGGGTGAAGCAGGCCACGATCGCTTCGATATTGCTGAAGGTCAGCGAGCCGATGGTGTTGCCCTCGAAGTCGCGGTAGGTCACCACGCCGTTCTCGGGGTTCAGCGTGTCGTAGACGATGGTGAACCGGCCACTGCCGAAAAGGTTGAGGGTGTCGTTATCAGGGGAGCCTTCACCGCCGTTGACGGTATCGCCGATGGTGCCGAAGATCACGTCGTCGCCGACGCCGCCATTGAGCACATCCGAACCGATGCCGCCGATCAGGGTATCGTTGCCGACGCCGCCTTGCAGGGTGTCATTGCCCGCGCCTCCGTTCAGCAGGTCCGCGCCGCCGCCGCCTGTCAAGACGTTGGCATTGCCGTCGCCCGTCAGCGTGTCGTTCTGGTTCGAGCCTTGCAGGTTCTCGATCCCGGTCAGCGTATCGCCCTGCGCATCGCCGCCGGTGCCGGTGCCGGTCAAGAGGTTGACGTTCACACCCGCGGTCGAGGCAGTGTAATCCGCCAGGTCAATGCCCGTGCCGCCATCCAGCAGGTCCGAGCCCACGCCGCCGATCAGGGTGTCGTTGCCATCGCCGCCGTAGACGCTGTCGTTGCCGAGCCCCGCATTGATGCTGTCGTTGCCGCCATTGCCGTAGATCAGATCGTTGATCCCATCGGTGCCGTCGATCTGGTCACCCTGAGCGTCGGTAAATCCCGGCCCCATGGTGTCGTTGCCAGCAGTGCCGTCAATTACCGGAAGCCAGTCCGTGGCATAGGAATTGTAGCTCGCCGTGCCGGTATTGTTGCCGCCCACCTTCAGATAGGACGTGCCCGGCACCAGAGGCGCCGAAGACATGAAGCCCCAGACGTCGCCATAGGCGCCGTTTTGCGACAGCACGACGATGTTGATGGTCGGGCCGGTCGCCACACCATTCACATCGAGCGCCCGCAACTGGATGATCGATTCCGCCTCGATCTGGTTGCCATTGGTGACGATGCCCGCGCCGTCGGTGATGACGTGATTGCCGGGCAGGTCATCGTTCAGGGTGGTGGTGCCGCCGCCGGTATCATTGACGGTGATCTGGCGCGTCCCGAAGCCCGACCCGAACACATAGCGGGTGCCGTTGGGCGAGTCGGAGTTGTTGATGATCGCATCGCCAACGCCCTGCGCCGTCGAGAACACAACCCGCAGCGCCTCGTTATCTACCGCGTAGAAAGTGCGGGCTACCATTCATGCTCTCCATCCACAGGGCCGCCGCGACCCGCCCCCACCCGGTTGACCCAGCAGTCGCGCGATCTGTCCCGCCACGCATTCCCCTTGGCGCGAATGGTCGCCGGACGGGGAGGGGTGCACCGGGCCGATCTTGGGCAGGTTGGTGTCGAACAGGAGTGGCGTCGGTATCGGTTGGATCCGGTTGCCGGGCACGACAGGAAGGCCCCTGCGCATGACCGGACACCGGTTCCGTCAACGTCGGGGTATCGTGACCTTATGTCCGGACTTGGGCCGATCGCGGAGAAATCGGGGAGTCATCGTGGCAGTAATGTGGCGGCGCGGGTCAGGGCGCACCGTAGCCGCCACCGCCGGGGGACTGCAGGACGAAAACATCGCCCACGCCCATCTGCGCCTCGTCATTGCCCTTCAGCGTCACGATGCTGCCGTCCGCCCGCTCGATCCCGTTCCGGCCGGTGGCCCCGGGCGCGCCGCCTGCCGCGCTATGGGGCGGCACCTCGCGGTGGGACGATAGCACCGTGACTGTCATTGGCTCCAGAAACCGCAGCCGCCGCGTGATGCCGTTGCCGCCCCGCCACTTGCCCGCCCCGCCAGATCCCTGACGGATGGAGAATTCGTCCACCCGCACCGGAAAGCGGGTTTCCAGCACTTCGGGGTCGGTCATGCGGGTGTTGGTCATGTGGGAATGCACGGCGGAGGTGCCGTGGAAGCCCCCGGTTGCCTTGGTGAACCCCGCGCCGGTGCCGCCGCAGATCGTCTCGTAATTCTGGTGGACGTCGTTGCCGTAGACGAAGTTGTTCATCGTGCCCTGGCTTCCCGCGATGACGCCAAGCGCGCCGTAGAGCGTATCGGCGATCGCCTGGGAGACCTCGGTATTGCCCGAGATGACGGCGGCAGGCGCGCGCGGATTGATCATCGAGCCTTCGGGCACGATCAGGTTGAGGGGTTTGAGGCAGCCCTCGTTCATCGGGATGTCGGAGCCTACCAGCGTGCGAAAGACGTAGAGCACCACAGCGCGGCAGATCGCGAGCGGCGCGTTGTAGTTGAACTCCGACTGCGGCGAGGTGCCGGTGAAGTCGATCTCGGCCTCCCGCGCGGCATGATCGACAGTGATCCTGACCTGTATTTGCGCGCCGCCATCCAGCGGATAGGTGAAGGCACTGTCTTTCAGCACGTCAAGGACGCGACGGACACTTTCCTCGGCATTGTCCTGCACGTGGGACATGTAGGCGTGGACGGTTTCCAGCCCGAATTGCTTCGTGATGCGGATCAATTCTCCCACACCCGTGGCATTGGCTGCGATCTGGGCGGCGAGGTCGGCCATGTTCTGGTTAATGTTGCGACAGGGGTAGCGGCCCGAGGCCAGCAGCGCGCGGGCCTGCGCGTCTTGCAGCACCCCTTCCTTGACCAGCAGGAAATTGTCGATCAGCACTCCCTCCTCCTCGATCACGCGGCTGTCGGGCGGGGCGGACCCCGGTGTCTTGCCGCCGATATCGGCGTGATGGCCCCGGCTGGCGACGGTATAGGCGATGGTGTCGCCCTGAAAGACCGGCGTGATGACGGTGACATCGGGCAGGTGGGTGCCGCCATTGTAGGGGTTGTTCATCATGAACACGTCCCCGGGGCGGATGCGGCCCTTGTTGATCCGCAGGATCGTGCGGACGCTTTCGGACATGGAGCCGAGGTGGACGGGCACATGGGGTGCATTGGCCACCAGATCGCCCGCCGCATCGAAGATCGCGCAGGAAAAATCGTAGCGCTCCTTGATGTTCACCGAATAGGCGGTGTTGGCCAGCGTCGCCCCCATCTGTTCCGCGATCGACATGAAGAGGTTGTTGAACACCTCCAGCATGACCGGATCGACCGAAGTGCCGATGGCCTCCTGCCGCCTGAGGGGCGCGGCGCGGGTCAGGATCAGGTTGCCGCCGGGGCCGCATTCGGCCTGCCAGTCCTTTTCCACGATGTTGGTGCCCGTGGGTTCGGTCAGGATGGCAGGGCCGTGAACGGTGTCGCCGGTGGAGAGTGTGGTGCGGTCGACGACCGGCACCTCGTGCCACGCGCCGTCCGACCACATCCGGTCCGTCCGCGGGGCTGCGCTGGCGGTTGCGGCATCGGGAAGGGAGACGGTTTCGCCCGTCGATCCGATCGCCTCTGCCGTCAGCACGTCGATCAGCAGGCGCGCGCCTGTGGGAACGAAGCCGAAGCGCTGCGCGTGCGCCTCCTCGAAGGCTGACGCCATCTCTTCGGCGCTTCCGAAGGGCACCGGCAGGGTCTGTTGCGCGCCGTCGGGGCGGATATGGGCCATGGCGACGATCGTGATATGGGCCGAGCCGATGCCCTGTTGCGCCACCTCTTCGCGGGCGGCTTCGGACAGGCGGGCAACCTCGGCCTGTGCGTATGGCAGCGCGTCGAGGCCGTGGCCGAATTGATGTTCTCGCAAGGCGCGCACATCGGCGAGACCCATGCCAAAGGCCGACAGCACGCCCGCAAAGGGGTGGATGAAGATGCTTTCCATTCCCAGCGCGTCCGCCACAAGGCAGGCATGCTGCCCGCCCGCGCCGCCAAAGCAGTTCATCGTGTATTTCGTTACGTCATAGCCGCGCTGGACGCTGATCTTCTTGATCGCGTTGGCCATGTTCTCCACGGCGATGCGCAGGAAGCCTTCGGCGATCACCTCGACGCGGCGGTCGGTGCCGGACTCGGTGGCGATCTCGGCTGCCAGCGCCTCGAACTTCGTGCGCACGACGTCAACGTCGAGCGGTTGATCGGCATCGGGACCGAAGACATGGGGGAACAGGGCAGGCTGCAACTTGCCGAGAGCCACGTTGCAATCGGTGACCGTCAGCGGGCCGCCGCGCCGGTAGGCGGCGGGGCCTGGATTGGCGCCGGCACTTTCCGGCCCCACCTGCATCCGGCCATCGCGCCAGGATAGGATCGAGCCGCCCCCCGCCGCCACGGTATGGATCGACATCATCGGGGCACGCATCCGCACGCCTGCAACCTCGGTCTCGAACGACCGCTCATAGGCCCCCGCATAGTGGCACACATCGGTGGAGGTGCCGCCCATGTCGAAGCCGATCAGCTTGTCGAAGCCCTGCTCTGCCGCCGTGCGCACCATGCCCACCACGCCGCCCGCGGGCCCGGACAGGATCGCATCGCGCCCCTCGAACAGACCCGCATCGGTCAGACCGCCGGAGGAGCGCATGAACATCAGCCGCGTGTCGCTGCCGGTTCCCAGCGCATCGGCCACCTGTCGCACGTAGCGGCGCAGGATGGGGGACAGGTAGGCATCGACCACGGCGGTATCGCCGCGCGCCACCAGCTTGATGAGGGGCGACGCCTCATGGCTGAGGGACACTTGCGTAAACCCGACGTCGCGCGCGATCTCGCCCAGCGCCTTTTCGTGATCCGGGAAGCGGTAGGAATGCATCAGGGCGACGGCGACCGACCGGTAGCCTTCCGCATGGGCCTTTTCCAATGCCGCACGGACAGGGGCGGTTTGCAGAGGCGAGATGACGTCGCCCTCGGCGGAGAGGCGTTCGTCGACCTCTACCACGTCCGAATAGAGCAACTCCGGCAACACGATCTGCAGATCGAAAAGGCGCGGGCGGTTCTGGTAGCCGATGCGCAGTAGGTCGCGCAGGCCCTTGGTGATCAGCAGCAGCGTCCGCTCGCCCTTGCGCTCCAGCAGGGCATTGGTGGCCACGGTGGTGCCCATCTTTACGGCAGAAATCGCGCCATCCGGGATCGGATCATCCGCCCCAAGCCCCAGCAGCGCGCGGATGCCATGGACGGCGGCATCTGCATAGACCTCGGGGTTCTCCGACAGAAGTTTATGCGTCCGCAAGGCACCCTCGGGGGTCTTGGCGACGATATCGGTGAAGGTGCCGCCACGATCTACCCAGAATTGCCACATCAGATCGTTCTCCCTTGTATCCGGCCCGCTGAGAGGCCGCAATTGCTGGTCTCAGACCAAGGTTCGGTGAGTATTGCAAGGCGGCTGGCAGGGATAAAGCGATGGTGAAACGCGCTTCCACGCGGCAGACCCGGATCCGTTCGACGGTCCTGATGACCACATCGGACGCGCGATTGCCGACATGGATAGGGCAGGGAGCCATCCAAGACGGTTGTGATGCGCGGCCCTAGGCCTTGTTGCCCTTCGCCGCAGCCGCCGCCCCGCCCTGACCCAATGGGACTGGGCCGAACGGACCGCCATGGACCATCTGCGCCAGATTTTTCGGATCGCCCGCAGGCTCGCTGGCGAAGACCGTCTCGGCGAACTGTTCCGCATTGTCTTGCGGGCGGTAGCCGAGGAAGGCGGCCTTGGAATTGTCCACCGGGCAGCGATCATTGGCCGAGACGCCGTAGATCACGGCGAACCCCGTGGTCGGCGTGTCGATGGCGCGTTGAGCCAGCCGCACCATGTCGCCGTCGCTGAGCCAGGTGCCCAAGGCGCGCGCGTTCTTCACGGGGGCGGCGCTGAGGATGCGCAGATGCACCGATTCCAGCCCGCGCTTTTCCCAATACATCCGGCCCAGATCCTCGGTGAAACACTTGGCGAGGCCGTAGAAACTGTCGGGCCGATGTTCGGCGTCGATGCCGATGCACGATTGCCTCGGATGCATCCCCACCGCATGGATCGACGACGCATAGACGATCCGACGCGCGCCGGCTTTCCAAGCCGATTCCCACACATTGTACGAGCCGACGAAATTCGGCCCCAGCAGCTGCTCGAACGGGCCCTCATCCACGATCGCCCCGAAATGGAGGACCATTTCGGCCCCCTCCATCAATGCCGCAACCTGCGCATACTCGGCGATATCGGCCTTCATGTAAGTCTCGTTCGGGGCCAACCCCTCGACGCCGTCGACGATATCGGAGGAAACTAACGCCTCGCACATCCCCGCCAAGGCAGGCCTTAAGATGGTGCCCAGACGGCCCGCCGCCCCGGTCAGAACGATTTTTCTCAGCATGTCAAAAGGCCTTTCAGATCACCGCAGTTTCAAGCACCGGCGCGTTGTTCACTACCCGGTCGTAGGAGAATTCGCCCATATCAAGCGTGCGGAACGCGCCGAAGGACAGCAATTCCGCCATCGCCCGCCCCATCGCGGGGCTTTGCTGCAACCCGTGGCCGGAAAAGCCGTTGAGGAACAGGAAATTCGCCACTTCCGGGTGCGGCCCGATGATCGCGTTCTGATCCAGCGTGTTGTAGGCATAATGCCCGGCCCATTCCGACTGCACCTTGACCGCCTCGAAGGCCGGGATGCGGGTGGCCAGCAGCGGCCAGAGGTAGTCCTGCCAGAAGCTGTGATCCATGGTGAAATCATCGAAGGCGGGCGATGGATCATGCTCGGGGTGGCCCCCCGCCAGATAGGTGCCGCCACCGTTCTCGCGGCAATGGACGCCCGACGGGTCGATGGTAAGCGGCAGGCGGCGATCCAGCGGTTTCTCGGCCTTGAAGATGTAGGAAAAGCGCTTGCGCGGCTCGACCGGGATGGTCACGCCCGCCATGCCCGCCGTCACCGCAGCGCGCGGGCCGGACGCGTTCACCACTTTGCCGCAGCCCACGACCTGCCCCGATTTCAGCGTCACCGAGGCGATGCCAGCGGGGCCGTGCGTCATCGCCACAACCCCGTTGGCGATGTATTCCACGCCCTTCTCGCGCGCCTGGCGCTTGAACCAATCAAATACTGTGGCACCTTCGAAATAGCCCTCGTTCACGGTGTTGATCGAGCCGAGCACGATATCGTCCAACTGATAGAACGGATAGGCCTCGGCGATCTGGTCGCGGGTCAGCAGGCGCGTGGCGGCGCCCGCCCTGGCCTGGATCGCCTGATTGGCGCGGAGCGTGGTCGCAAAGCCCTCGTTGTCGGCCAGATAGAGGTAGCCGTAGGAATGGATCGGCAGATCCGGCACGCGTGGATCGCCATCCATGAACTCGCGGATATTGTTGACGAATTCGGCGCCGAACTGGCTGATACGGATGTTCAGCTCGGTCGAGAATTGCTGACGGATGCACGAATTGGTGTGGGCCGTGGAACACCATTCGTAGGATGGGTCGCGTTCCACCACCAACACGGTCCCGCCGAAGCCCAGCTTCGTCAGCCACCACGCGGTCGACGATCCCATGATTGCGCCGCCCACGATCACAACGTCGTAATTCTCGCGCAGGGGCACTGCCCCGAAGGTTGCGCCTACGTTAGGTTTCTCGACCGCTGCGTTGATCATTCATTCCCCCGGATTGACGCCGATCACGCTTGCCGTTTCGCACGGCGAACGCAAGGCCTCACGCCAGCCCTCAAGCCAGCTCTCACGCCAGCCCTCACGCCAGCCCGTTGTCGTCCTTGACCGCCTCCATCGACACATGGGTCGAAGTCGCGGCGACATGGGGCAGGCGGGTGATGACCTCGCCCAGGGCGCGGCGGTAATCGGCGATGTCGATGGATCGCACTTTCAGCAGGTAGTCGAACGCGCCCGCGATCATGTGGCATTGCTCGATCTCGGGCACCTTGCGGGCGGCATCGTTGAAGGCGCGCAGCGCCGGTTCCCGGGTGTCGTCTAGCTTGACCTCGACGAAGGCCACATGCGCCAGCCCCAGCCGCGTAGGGTCCAGAATGGCGCGGAAGCCCTGGATGTAACCCTCTGCGATCAGGCGTTTCATCCGCGTCTGGCAGGGCGTTTTCGACAGGCCCACGCGCGTCGCCAGTTCAGTGACGGGAATGCGCCCGTCCTGCGCCAGCACCCTCAGGATTCGACGATCTGCCGGGTCAAGTGGGTTGTCGGCCCGGGGGTTGTTCATCATCCTTGCGGCAATCCGTGCAAATTTCGGGCCAAAAGCGTCATTGGGCATCATTCTACAGGCAAATTGCCCGTCGGCAATCGGATAGACTGGAACATGACAGCCTCGTTCCCCGGAGCCCCGCAGCCCATGTCCGACCTTGCCGCCCTTCGCCAAGCCATCCGCGCCGCCTATCTGGAGCCAGAGGCCGCGGCCCTTGCCCGCCTGACCTCCGCGTATCCCATCGATGCCCATACCCGCTCCGATGCCTCGGCCCGCGCGACGCGTCTGGTGGCGGAGATACGGGCCGAGGATCGCGGCGGGTTGATGGAGGTGTTCCTTGCCGAATACGGCCTCTCGACGGCCGAGGGGCTGGCCCTGATGCGTCTGGCCGAAGCGCTGCTGCGCGTGCCGGATGATGCCACCGTCGATGCCCTGATCGAGGACAAGATCGTGCCGGCCGAATGGTCGGCCCATCGCGGCAAGTCGAAATCGGGCGTGGTGAATGCCTCTACGCTCGCGCTGATGCTGACGGGGGCGGTGCTGTCGGACGAGGATGGCGCGGGCATTGCGGGGGCGCTGAAGGGGGCCGTGAAACGGCTGGGCGAGCCGGTGATCCGCGCCGCCACCCGCCGCGCGATGAAGGAGATGGGCAACCAGTTCGTGCTGGGCGAGACCATCGCGCAGGCCGTGAAACGGGGCCGCGACCGTGCGGCGCAAGGCTATACCTACAGCTATGACATGCTGGGAGAGGCCGCCGTGACGGCGACCGAGGCGCAGCATTTCCATGCTGCCTATGCCGCCTCCATCGCGCATCTTGCCAAGCATGCGCCCCATGGCGACACCCGCCTGAACCCCGGCATCTCGGTCAAGCTGTCGGCGCTGTTCCCCCGCTACGAGGAGGCGCAGCGCGCCCGCGTCATGGCGGAGCTGGTGCCCCGCGTGCTGGAACTGGCGCAGGCCGCCAAGGCCGCGAAGATGGGTTTCAACATCGACGCGGAAGAGGCCGACAGGCTGGACCTGTCGCTCGATGTGATCGAGGTAGTGTTGCGCGACCCGTCGCTGGCCGGATGGGACGGCTTTGGCGTCGTCGTGCAGGCCTATGGCAAACGCTGCGCGCCAGTGATCGACTGGCTCTATGCGCTGGCGAAAATGCTCGATCGCCGCATTATGGTGCGGCTGGTGAAGGGCGCATATTGGGATACCGAGATCAAGCGCGCGCAGGTCGCGGGCTTGCCCGATTTCCCGGTCTTCACCGCCAAGGCCGCCACCGATGTCAGCTACCTGTCCTGCGCGCGTCAGTTACTGGACCGGACCGACTGCATCTATCCGCAATTCGCCACCCACAACGCCCACACCGTCGCCGCCGTTCTGGAGATGGCGACCGACCCCGCCACCTTCGAATTCCAGCGCCTTCACGGCATGGGCGAGGCCCTGCACGAGCTGGTGCGCCGATCCAATTCCGCCCGCTGCCGCATCTATGCGCCGGTCGGCGCGCATCGGGATCTTCTGGCCTATCTGGTGCGCCGCCTGCTGGAGAATGGCGCGAACTCCTCCTTCGTGCACCAGATCATGGACGCCGCCGTCCCGCCCGAGGCGGTTGCAGCCGATCCCTTCAACACCCTTGGCAGGCCTGCCGCCAAGGTGACACCGCCACCCGCCCTTTTCGCCCCCGAACGCCCGAACTCCAAAGGCCACGACCTTGCCGACCCGGTGTCGCTGGCCGCCCTGCACAAGGCGCGGGAGCCGTTCCACCACGCGCGCTGGCAAGCGGGCACCGGCACTGGCCCGGTGATCGACATAATCAACCCCGCCGATCCCGCCGATATCGTGGGTCAGGTCACGCTGTCGACCGACACGGACGTGGCGCAGGCCATCGCGTCCGCCCGGCCATGGGACGCGACCAACCGGGCAGAGATCCTCAACAAGGCTGCCGACCTCTACGAACACCACAGCGCGGAAATCTTCGCGTTGCTGGCGCGGGAAGCGGGCAAGACCCTGCCCGATTGCGAGGCCGAACTGCGCGAAGCCGTCGATTTCCTGCGCTATTACGCGGCTCAGATCCCGACGCTGACGCAGCCGCCCCTTGGCCGCGTCTCCTGCATCAGCCCGTGGAATTTCCCGCTTGCCATCTTCACCGGTCAGATCGCGGCGGCATTGGCCGCGGGCAATGCCGTGTTGGCCAAACCGGCAGAGGCCACGCCCCTGATCGCCGCCCGCGCGGTGGCTCTGTTGCTTGAGGCGGGCGTGCCGCCTGCGGCCCTGCACCTCCTTCCCGGTGAAGGCGCCATCGTCGGCGCGGCGCTGACCTCTGATCCGCGGATCGACGGCGTGGTCTTCACCGGCTCCACCGCCACGGCGCGGGCAATCCACCGCGTCATGGCCGCCAACCTCGCGCCCTTTGCGCCCCTGATCGCTGAAACCGGCGGGCTGAACGCCATGATCGTCGACAGCACGGCCTTGCCGGAGCAAGCCGTGAAGGATGTCGTCATGTCCGCCTTCCGCTCGGCCGGGCAGCGCTGCTCCGCCTTGCGCTGTCTCTACGTGCAGGATGACATTGCCCCCGCCTTCCTCAAGGCGCTTTACGGGGCGATGGACGAGTTGACCCTTGGCAACGCCTGGCCGCTTGCCACCGATATCGGCCCGGTCATCGATGCCCGAGCCCAGGCCGCCATCGCGGCCCATATCGCCCAGGCGCAGGCCGAAGGTCGCGTGCAGAAACAGACGGCGGCACCCACCACCGGCACCTTCATCGCCCCGACAGTTATTCGCGTCGCGTCCATCAATGATCTTAAACAGGAAGTATTCGGCCCGGTCCTGCATGTGGCGACCTTCAAGGCGCATCAGCTGGACGCCGTGATCGACCAAATCAACGCCACCGGATACGGCCTGACCTTCGGCATGCACTCGCGCATCGACGAGCGGATCGCCGATGTGACAGGCCGGATTCAGGCCGGAAACCTCTACGTCAACCGCAACCAGATCGGGGCCATCGTGGGCAGCCAACCCTTTGGTGGGCAGGGCCTTTCGGGCACCGGCCCCAAGGCGGGCGGGCCTGCCTATGTGCCGCGTTTCACCCGTGCCGCCCAAGGCACCGGCACCCCCGGCACCCCGACCGATCCGGCGGATGCCGCGCGCGACCTGCGCGTGGCGGTTGCAGCCAAGCGCACGCTGAGCAGCATCGACCTGCCCGGCCCGACCGGCGAGACCAATCGCCTGACGACCCACCCGAGGGGTCGCGTCCTGTGCCTTGGGCCGGGAATGGAGGCAGCACTTGCGCAGGCGAGGGCCGCCACCGCCACCGGCTGCGCCCCGGCCCTTGCCCCCGACCTTGCGCCGGACGCCTTGACCGATCTGCCGCCCTTTGACGCCGCGATCTTTTGGGGCGATCCGGCGCAGGCACGCGCCTATATCCTTGCATTGACAGCGCGCCCCGGTCCGATCCTGCCGCTGGTGACCGAGGCCGACCCTACCCCACGCCTGATCGTCGAGCGGCATACCTGCATCGACACCACCGCTGCAGGCGGCAACGCGGCGCTACTTGCCGCCGTCGCCTGAACCGTCGGCCGAGGTCCGGCAGACCCACGCCACGGCGGCATCCGCAACGTCGCCGTGGCCCACCGCGTCCATCACCATGACACCTTCCAGAACTGTGAGAAGCGCCCTTGCATCGCGTGGCTGCGCCCCCTCCGGCAACCGCGCCTGCACCCAGTCCACGAACCCGTCGATGATCGCGCCGCCGGTTCTGGCATAGGCCACCTCACCCCGCGCCGAAGCGGCCACGATCTCCAACCACACGCGAGCATAGCCCGCCGCCATCGGCGCGCGCATGGCAGCGACGATCGCCGTCAGAAGCGCCCCTTGCGAGGTGAAGCGCTGTGGCGGCACCATCGCGTCCAGCCCTGCCGTAAAGCCCTCAGCGAGATACGACAGCAGCGCGGCGATCACGCCCTCCTTGTCCCCGAAATGGTAGATCAGCATCCGGTCCGACGTTCCTGCCGCCTTGGCCAATGGCCGCAAACTGGCTGTTGTCAGCCCATGCTCCAACACATGTGCCGCCATGGAAGTCAGAAGGTTTTCGCGTTTGCGATTGATTCCGCTCATGTCTTTTATCTTGTAGCGGTCGCTACATTTCCGATAATGTAGCAACTGCTACATTCATGAAAGGCCCATCCCATGACCCTCTTTCAAATCCTGCCCCTGCTTGCCTACGCCGCTGCAGGTGTCTTTGTCATCTCTCGCGCCTTTGCTGGCGACGGTCAGCCAGCGCCCGGAACATGGCGCTGGCCCGCGCTGCTGTTCGCTGTGTTCGCAGCCTTTACCATTTGGCAGCTCTCGGCAGACGGGGTGCTCATGTTCTGGGTCAATCACACGTCGAACGCGACCGGAAATCAGGTTTGGCTCGATCTTTTGCTGTCAGTCTCCATTGCCTTCGCCTTTCTGGTGCCCGCAGCGCGGCGGCTTGGGATGCCGATCCTGCCGTGGGCGATCTTCGTGATCGCCACGGCCTCGGTTGGCCTGCTGGCGATGTGGGCGCGGGTATTGTTCCTGCAGGAGCGGTCGGGTGCCGTGAAGGAGGGCTGAGGTTCTCCTGCGCATCGCGCCCAAAAGCAGGAACCGGTCCTGCCGCATCTGGACACTCCGGGCGGGGCTGCTAGGGTCCGCCGACACCGATTACAGGAGAAGACCCATGGCAAAACTGGCATTCCTCGGGCTTGGGGTGATGGGCTACCCCATGGCGGCGCATCTGCTGAATGCGGGCCACAGCGTCACTGTCTACAACCGCACCGCCGCCAAGGCCGCGCAATGGGCTTCCGAAATCGGCGGCACCCATGCCGCCACCCCGCGCGAAGCGGCGCAGGGGGCCGATTTCGTGCTGGCCTGCGTCGGCAACGACGATGATCTTCGCTCGGTCGTGCTGGGCGATGACGGCGCCTTGGCGGGGATGAAACAGGGCGCTGTCTTCATCGATCACACGACCGTTTCGGCTATCGTCACGCGCGAATTGGCCGCCATCGCCGCAGAGCAGGGCGTGGGCTGGGTCGATGCCCCCGTCTCGGGCGGGCAGGCAGGCGCGCGCAACGGGCAACTGGCCATCATGTGCGGCGGCGACGCCGGGCATTACGAGGCGGCCAAGGCCATCGTCGCGGCCTATTCGAAGGGCACCGTCCATTTTGGCGACGTTGGCGCAGGTCAGTTGACCAAGATGGTCAACCAGGTCTGCATCGCGGGCGCGGTTCAGGCGATCTCCGAAGGGCTCTACATGGCGATGAAGGCGGGCCTCGATGCCAAGAAGGTCGCCGATCTCGTCAGCCAGGGGGCGGGCGGCAGCTGGCAACTGGCCAACCGCGCGGGCACGATGGTGGACAACGAATTCAACCACGGCTTTGCCGTCGACTGGATGCGCAAGGACCTTGGCATCGCGCTGGCGCAGGGCAAGGAGATGGGCCTCTCGCTCCCCGTCACCGCCATGGTCGACCAGTTCTACGCCGAAGTGCAGCAACTTGGCGGCGGGCGGTGGGACACGTCGAGCCTGATCCAGCGCTTCCGCAAGATGAACAGTGAAATCTGACGGGGCAGGGGGCGTCGGTCTGCTTTGCTTGGGCGAAGCGGTCTTCAATCTACCTATCCGCTTTGCGTCGGTTGTTTTCTTCGTGGTCGACGCCCCACCCCCCAAGGATATCGAGGACGGGAACCAGTGTTCGTCCGTAGGCAGTAAAGTCGTATACCGTGAACGACACACTGCCGCGCATTGTGTCCTGTGAAGCGACCAGACCGTCGTCAGCGAGTTGCCGAAGCTGTTCCGACAGAACTTTGGCCGATACGCCGGGCAGCAGCGCCTTCATCTCACCGAAGTGGTGCGGTCTCTCCCGCAAAAGCCAAAGCACGCGCGTTTTCCATTTGCCCGAGACTGTCTTTATCGCGACCAGTGCAGGGCAGTGCAGCAGTTTCGGGTCGCGCGCCGTGGTCGTCACCTTTTGGTAACTCCTTGAGTGCCACAGAAGATCACCGATATCCTGACCGAAGAGGAGATCGATATGACAGTTCCTTCACTTTACGACTGGATCGGCGGAATTGAAACGCTGGAGGCTGTGACGACGGAATTCTATCGTCGGGTGCGTCTGGATGCAGAGATCGGCCCGATTTTCGCGACCATGGACGACGGCCACCCTGCCCATGTGGCCGCTTTCCTTGCCGAAGTGTTTGGCGGACCAAAACTCTACTCGGAGCGGCATGGCGGGCATCCCGAAATGATCCGCCATCACCTGAACCGGCACCTGACCGAGCGGCAGCGTCGGCGCTGGCTTGCGCTGCTTCTGGACACCTACGAGGACAAGGAGGCTCCGCATGACCCGGAGTTCGCGTCGGCGCTTGTCGCCTATCTGGAATGGGGATCGCGCCTTGCGGTGCTGAATTCGCAACCTGGTGCGCATGTGGTCGAACAGGCACCCATGCCGTCTTGGGGCTGGGGTGAAACGGGCGGCCCCTACATTGCGGAAGGACAGGAGTGATCGTTGAATACTTGCGATAAACGCAATTCATCTTGCGCATCGAATGGACCTCTGCCGACGATCACCTGACCGGTTTCCGCAAAAGTCCTGCGTTTCAAGAGTTCTTCGGTCAGAGCCGGCCGTAGGTGCCCGCCATCGACGAAACGCGCCATTACGACCCGCTTCAATATTCCCAATCGTGACGATCCTCGCTCCGCAATGGGCTCAACGACGACCTTTGCTGCGGCGTTGCGCCCGCCAACGTCCAAGCCACTTTGACCTCCCCCCCAAACTCCACTACCTGCGCTCCATGGCCTTCACCCTCACCGATCTCCCCTCCCTCCGCGCCGCAGGCTTCGATACGATCATCGACGTCCGCTCCCCCGCGGAATTTGCCGAGGACCACGTTCCCGGCGCCGTGAACATGCCGGTCCTCAGCAACGAGGAACGCGCCCGCATCGGCACCATCTACGTGCAGGAAAGCCCCTTCAAGGCCCGCAAGATCGGCGCGGTTCTGGTCGCCCGCAATGCCGCCGCGGCGATCGAGGCCAACCTGCTGGAGCGCGATGGCGGCTGGCGACCGCTGGTCTATTGCTGGCGCGGCGGGCAGCGTTCGGGCAGCTTCGCGTCGATCCTGCAACAGATCGGCTGGCGCACCGAAACCCTTGCGGGTGGCTATCAAAGCTGGCGACGGCATGTCGTGACCGAGCTTTACGACGCTCGCCACGCGCTCAAGATCATCCGCCTCGACGGCTTCACCGGCACCGCCAAGACCGACCTGCTGATCCGCGCCGCGGCCCTTGGCGCGCAGACCATCGACCTCGAAGGCCTCGCCAACCATCGCGGCTCTGTCCTTGGCGACACCTTCGGCCCGCAGCCGGCCCAGAAGGGGTTCGAGACGGCGCTCCTCGACCGCCTCTCCACCTTCGACCCCGCCAAGCCGGTTCTGGTCGAGGCGGAATCCTCCCGCATCGGCACCCTCCGCCTGCCGCCCGCCCTTTGGGCCGCGATGAAGGACAGCCCCCGCATCGTCGCCCAGGCCGCGCCCACCGACCGCGCCCGCTACCTCGCCGCGCAATATGCCGACCTCGCCGCCAACGTCCCGGCGCTGACCACGCGCCTCGATCATCTGCGCCCCCATGTCGGCCACGCCACCGTCGACCATTGGCTCACGCTCCTCGACGCGGGCCGGACGGAAGACCTCGCCCTTGCGCTGATCACCGACCATTACGACCCCGCCTATGGGCGCCTGCGCCGTGCCGACACGGCGCCCGTCCTCGCCGAACTGGATGCCGGCGACCTCATGCCCGCTGCCCTCGATGCCGCCGCCGCGCGCCTCCATTCCATGTGCCACAAATATCCCGGGGGAGGCGAAGCCGGGGGCAGCGCCCCCTCATGACCCTGCCCTCTTGACCCCGCCCCGCGCGCCAAAGCGCCCCCTTCACCTTCCCGCCCCGGCGCGCTACTTCCCCCTCAACCGATCCAAAGGGGCGCATTGCCATGGAAAAGACCTTCAACGCCGCCGAGTCCGAAGCCCGCATCTATGCCGAGTGGGAGGCCACGGGTTGCTTCAAGGCCGGGGCCAACGCCAAACCGGGCGCAGAAGCCTTCTCCATCATGATCCCGCCGCCCAATGTCACCGGCGTTCTCCATGTCGGCCATGCCTTCAACAACACGCTGCAGGATGTTCTGACCCGCTGGCACCGGATGCGCGGTTTCGACACGCTGTGGCAGCCCGGCACCGACCATGCCGGCATCGCCACGCAGATGGTGGTGGAACGCGAACTGGCCAAGTCGCAGATTTCCCGCAAGAACCTGACGCGCGAGGAATTTCTGGCCCATGTCTGGGCGTGGAAGGCCAAGTCCGGCGGCACGATCCGGGAACAGCTCAAGCGCCTCGGCGCGTCCTGCGACTGGTCGCGCGAGGCCTTCACCATGTCAGGCGCCCCCGGCGCGCCCGCGGGGGAAGAGGGCAACTTCCACGACGCCGTCATCAAGGTCTTCGTCGACATGTACGAAAAGGGCCTGATCTATCGCGGCAAGCGACTGGTCAACTGGGACCCGCATTTCGAGACGGCAATCTCCGATCTGGAAGTCGAGAACGAGGATGTCGCGGGTCATATGTGGCACTTCAAGTATCCGCTCGCGGGCGGTGCTACCTATGAGTACGTCGAGAAGGACGCGGACGGCACCGTCACCCTGCGCGAGACGCGCGACTACATCTCCATCGCCACCACGCGCCCCGAAACCATGCTGGGCGACGGCGCGGTCGCGGTTCATCCCGACGACGCACGCTATGCGCCGATCGTAGGGATGCTCTGCGAAATCCCGGTGGGACCGAAGGAACATCGCCGCCTGATCCCGATCATCACTGACGAATACCCCGACCCGACCTTCGGCTCGGGCGCCGTCAAGATCACCGGCGCGCATGACTTCAACGACTACGCCGTGGCCAAACGCGCGGGCATCCCCTGCTACCGCCTACTGGACACCAAGGCAGCCTTGCGCGAGGACGGCGCGCCCTATGCCGAGGCGGCGCAGATCGCGCAGGCCGTGGCCAATGGCACCCGTGCCCTGACCGAGATGGAGGCCGACGCCCTCAACCTCGTCCCCGACCACCTGCGCGGCCTCGACCGGCTCGAGGCGCGCACCCGCGTCGTTGAGGAGATCACGGCCGAGGGCCTCGCCGTGATGACCCGCGCGGACGATCCACGGCTCGGTAGGGCGGGGTTCACCTCGCCACCCGAGGGCGAAGCGATGCCCATCGTGCCCCTCGTCGAGGCCAAGACCATCACCCAACCGTTCGGCGACCGCTCCAAGGTTGTGATCGAACCGATGCTGACTGACCAATGGTTCGTGGATACGGCGAAAATCGTCGGCCCCGCGCTCGACGCCGTGCGCGATGGCCGCACCAACATCGTGCCGGAACAGCACCGCAAGGTCTATTTCCACTGGCTCGAGAATATCGAGCCGTGGACGATCTCGCGGCAGTTGTGGTGGGGGCACCAGATTCCGGTCTGGTATGGGTTCGACCTTGGGCGCCACGGGTTTGTGGATGACGAAGGCGACAATGCCCTCGATGAAGTGGAGATGATGCGTATCCTCGATGCGCAGACGCTTCTGAAAGGGGACGAGCGCCACCATTCCGCTGCGGATTTCGACGCCGTTTCCGTCCAGTTTGCAGACGTTCTGGCGGGCCTGCCGACGCCCTTGAACCTCTCTCGCGTGGTCGAAGTCGAAAACCGGGAAGAGGCGGCCCGCGTGCTGGCCGCAGGCCTCGCCGACTACACCGTCAATCAGGATCCGACCCGACTGATCTATCCGGTCTGGCGTGACCCCGACGTCCTCGACACCTGGTTCTCCTCCGGCCTCTGGCCGATCGGCACCCTCGGCTGGCCAGAGCAAACGCCGGAGCTGCAACGCTATTTCCCGACGTCCACGCTGATCTCAGGGTTCGACATCATCTTCTTCTGGGTCGCCCGAATGATGATGATGCAGCTTGCCGTCACCGGCGAAGTTCCCTTCCGCGACGTCTACGTCCACGCGCTGGTCCGCGACGAGAAGGGCCGCAAGATGTCGAAATCCATCGGAAACGTCCTCGACCCGCTGGAGTTGATCGACGAATTCGGCGCAGACGCCGTGCGCTTCACGCTGACCTCCATGGCCGCGATGGGGCGCGACCTGAAACTCAGCAAGGAACGCATCGCAGGCTACCGCAACTTCGGCACAAAGCTCTGGAACGCGGCGCGCTTTGCGGAAATGAACGAATGCGTCCCCGTTGCGGATTTCGATCCGACCCAATGCACCCAGACCGTCAATAAGTGGATCGTCGGTGAAACCGCCCGCGCCCGCCTTGCCCATGACGAGGCGCTGGCCGCCTACCGCTTCAACGATGCCGCGAACGGGCTATACGCCTTCGTCTGGGGCCGCGTTTGCGACTGGTATGTCGAATTCGCCAAGCCGCTCCTGTCGGGCGACGACCCGGCCATCATCGCGGAAACTCGCGCCACCATGGCTTGGGTCATCGACCAGTGCCTGATCCTGCTGCATCCCACCATGCCCTTCATCACGGAAGAGCTTTGGGGCGCGATCACCACCCGCGCCACCCCGCTGATCCATGCCGATTGGCCAACCTATGGCGCTGAACTGATTGACGAGGCCGCCGACCGCGAGATGACGTGGGTGATCAACCTGATCGACGGCATCCGCTCGGCCCGCGCACAGATGCATGTGCCAGCAGGCCTCAAATGCCCGCTGCTGCACCAGAACCTGGACGCGGCAGGGCAGGGCGCCTTTGCCCGCAACGCGGCGATGATAGAGCGCCTTGCGCGGCTCGATACCGTCACCGCCGTCAGCGATTTCCCCAAGGGCACCGTCACCATCCCGGTGGAAGGCGGCACTTTCGGCCTGCCCATCGCCGACCTGATCGACGTGGCGGAGGAAAAGGCCCGACTGTCCAAGACGCTGGAGAAGCTGGCGAAGGAACTGGGCGGCCTGCGCGGTCGCCTCAACAACCCGAAATTCGCGGAGTCCGCCCCGCCCGAGGTGGTAGAGGAAACCCAAGCCAACCTTGCCGCCCGCGAGGACGAGGAGGCGCAGCTGAAACAGGCCCTCGCCCGTCTGGCCGAGGTCGGCTGATCCCCGCGCAAAACGGGGGGTAAGGGTTTCCGCCATCGCCCCCGCTGGCAGGCGATGGCAGAAGCGGGCCATGGAAACGCTCGACAATCTCATGATCCGCCACCTTATCGCCCCGATCCCGCGCCGGGGGATGGCAGGTATCGCCCTGACCCTCGCCGCCGCGATTGTGGCCTGCGAGGTGCGCACCATGGGCATGGGCCTGCAACGCTCGGACGGGCGCAATGCGGGCATCGCGGACCCGGTGCTGTTGCAGATCGCGCATCTGGTTGAGGCGGCGCTGTCCGTCTTCTGAGCCGCCATACCTACGGTTTTCCTTCATTGAGTGGTGGCGCCAAGACCGGCACATTGTGCCCAAGCCGCCGCCCCTGGAAGGAGCCATTCACCATGACCACCCTCTTTTCCCGCCTCGCGCTGATTGCCTCGATCCTGGGCTTGCTTGGCACCGCCGCCCACGCCACCGCCGACGGCCCGGACGCCTGGCGCGTGCAGGGCGTCGCCCCCCACGATGTGCTGAACGTGCGCGTCGGGCCGGGGACTGACTACATCGCCATCGATGCGCTGCCCTACGACGCGCGGGCGATCCAGATCGTCGTGTGCACGCCGACCGTGACGCAACAGCAATATTTCGCGCTGAACCCGTATCAGCAGCAACAGATCAACGCCTATACCGCGTGGTGTCTGGTGAATTGAAAGGCTATCAGCGCGGATGGGTGAACCGCCGGTTTCTTACCGAGGACGCGAATTGATGGCGCCCGCTCTGCACCAAGCACCCCTCGGACTACTTTAGCGCAGCGGGGGAAACACCGCCTAGGGCACCAGCCGGTCCACCGCCCGCATCATTCGCAACCCCTTGTCATAGACCAGCGTCAACACCCGCCTGCCACCTGCACGGGCCGCAAGGCTCGGCCCCAGCCGTGCGGCGGCGGCGGCGGCGGTCAGGATCAGGAACTGGCGTCGTGTTGGCTGGCTCATCCCCGCACCATGGCGCTTCCTGCCCCTTGCGGGCAGGGGAAAAATCCGCAAACGCTGACGCCATGACCGAGCCCCGCCATACACCCCGCTTTACGCCCCTCGTAGAGACCCTGCCCGCCACGGTGCCCTTCGTCGGCCCCGAAACGCAGGAACGCGCCCGCAAGGCGCCCTTCAAGGCGCGCCTTGGTGCCAACGAGAGCGTCTTTGGCCCCTCACCGCGCGCCATCGCCGTGATGGCCGAGGCGGCGTCCGAAGCGTGGATGTATGGCGACCCGGAGGTTCATGACCTGCGCACCGCTCTTGCCGCACATCACGGCGTGGACATCGGCAATATCTTGGTGGGCGAGGGGATCGACGGCCTTCTGGGCTATCTGGTGCGGCTTCTGATCGGGCAGGGCGACGCGGTCGTCACCTCGGACGGGGCCTATCCGACCTTCAACTACCACGTCGCAGGGTTCGGCGGGGTGCTGCACAAGGTGCCCTATGCCGGCGACCACGAAGACCCCGAGGGGCTGATCGCCAGGGCGAACGCCACCGACGCCAAGCTGATCTATCTCGCCAATCCCGACAACCCGATGGGCTCGTGGCACGACGCTGCCCGGATCGGCGCGATGATCGACGCTCTGCCCGAAGGCTGTGTGCTGGCGCTGGACGAGGCCTATGCCGACACCGCGCCCGCCGACGCGGTCCCGCCGCTTGATACCAGCCATCCGCGCGTGATCCGCTTTCGCACCTTCTCCAAGGCGCATGGCCTTGCGGGGATGCGGGTGGGCTATGCCATTGCACAAGCCGATTTCATCATCGCCTTCGGCAAGATCCGCAACCATTTCGGCATGGGGCGGGTGGCGCAGGCGGCGGCCATCGCGGCGCTGTCAGATCAGGCCTATCTGGCGCAGACCGTGGCGCAGATTGACGCCGCCCGCCAGCGGATCGCGGCCATCGCCGTGGCCCACGGCCTGACGCCGCTGCCCTCCGCCACCAATTTCGTCACGATTGATTGCGGAGCGGACGGGGCCTTCGCCCGCGCCGTCGTGGCGGCACTGGTAGCAAACGGTATCTTCGTCCGCAT
>JBBQHZ010000040.1:0-28376 GCA_038324445.1 Rhodobacterales bacterium
GGCTAGATGGCCCCAAATGGGATCATCCCGGATGGGCGAACATGGGCGGCCGCGCATCGACCCATTTTCCGCGCTCCTTGGCCGACGCGACGGCGGCATGAACCGCCGCCATCGACCGCAGCCCATCCTCGGCTCTGGGCAACCCCTCCGCCACCTCTCCCCGGATTGCGGCGGCCAGGTCCACATAGATGTTGGCGACCGCCAGCGGGAAGCCTTCGGGATGCGCAATCGCCACCCGCGACAGCCGCGCCGCCTCGTCCGACAAGCCGCTTTCGCCCTTCTCCATGATCTGCGTCCGACCCCCGACAGGGGTGTAGTAAACCTGGTTCGGCTGCTCCGACGCCCAGCGGAATCCGCCAGTCTCGCCAAAGACTTGGATGTCGAATCCATGTTGGCGACCAATGGCGACAGAGGAGGTCCAAAGCCGCCCGACGGTGCCATTCTCCATCCGGAAATTCACCATCGCGTCGTCCTCCAGAACGCGCGAAGGGATCGTCGAGGCAAAGTCCGCCGAGACTTCCCGCACCTCATCCCCGGTGATGAAACTCGCCATATGCAGCGCGTGGATGCCGCAATCCGCGAACTGCCCCGAGACACCGGCCATCGCCGGATCATACCGCCAGCGCACCCGCGGATTGTCCGCGTCCGTGGCATCGCCATGGTGCCCGTGGGAGAAATTGGTCACCACCAGCCGCACCCGGCCAATCTCGCCCCCCGCCACCATCGCCCTCATCTGCCGCACCATTGGATAGGCCGAGTAGCAATAATTCACCGCGCAAATCTTGCCCGAGGCGCTGGCGACGCGCACAATCTCCTCGCCCTGCTCGACCGTCATGGTCATAGGCTTTTCGCACAAGACGTTGAAACCATTCTCCAAAAACGCCTTGGTGATTTCGAAATGGATGGAGTTCGGCGTGGCGACCGTCACCAGATCGACGCGATCCTTGCGCCCGATTTCACCCGCCAACATCTCGCGCCAGTCGCCATAAGCCCGGTCCTCGGCCACGCCCAGGCGCTGCGCATAGGCCTTTCCCTTGGCCGCATCATGGTCCAAAGCGCCCGCCGCCAGCGCGAAATTCCCATCCGCCTGCGCCCCAAGCCGGTGCGCCGGCCCGATCTGCGAGCCCTCGCCACCGCCTACCATTCCCCAAGCCAATCGTGCCATATCCGCCCCTCCCAGCAGGGTCAGACCCTGCCATTCCCTCTAGAAACCAATGCTTTGCAGATATTCCCGGTTTGCCCTTGCATCCTCGACCGGGCGCACATCCAGCGTCGGATCGCAATCCTGCTCGACCGTGCACCATCCCTCGAACCCGGCATCGAGCAAAATCTGGCGAACCGCCGGGAAATTCACATCCCCCCGACCCAGATTGCAGAAGATCCCCTGCCCGCAGGCATCATAGAAGCCGGTCCCCTTTGCAAGGACATCAGCTTTGACAACAGGGTCTATGTCCTTGAAATGCATGTAGGAAATTCTATCCACATGCCTGTGCATAAATGCCACCGGGTCAAAACCGGCATAGGAATGGTGCCCGGTGTCGAAGCATATTTTCAGGATGTCCTCGGGCACCTCATCTAGCAACCGCTCCAGTTCCGGCTCGAAATCGATGAAACCGGCCGCATGCGCGTGGATGCCGACCGTCAGCCCATATTCCTCGGCCCCGATCCGCGCGACATGGGCGATCCGGTCCCGAAACGCGGCCCATTCGGCCGCATCCATCTGCTCCGCCGCGTCCGCGCGACCCGCCGTCGGCGCCCGGCGCGGAGAGATGGAGTCGATCAGCACCAGATGCTGCGCCCCATGGGCGACCAACGCCTTGCAGGTCCGGATTGCCCCATCCAGCACATCGTCCCAGGCGGCGGGGTCGTGGAACGCGCGGAATACCACGCCCCCGATCAGCTCCAGATCGGACGCGGCCAACGCGTCGCCCAAAATGGCCGGATCCTCCGGCATGAAGCCCACCGGCCCCAACTCGATCCCCTTGTATCCCGCCGCCGCACAATCCGTCAGGACCGATTGCCAGGTCGGATTGCGCGGATCCACCGCGAATTCGACGCCCCACGAACAGGGCGCGTTGCCAATGCGAATTGCCATTATTTCTCTCTCATTCCATAGGGATAGAAGCCCAACCGCCAGTCGCGTGGGCGGTAAAGGCCGTGTCGATGACGCGGGCAACGTCCAGCCCGGCGCGGAAGGTTGGCCAGATCGCCTGTCCGGTTTCGATGGCCCGCAGAAAGTCGCGCGCCTCGATGATGATCTGGTCCTGATAGCCGGTGCCATGCCCCGGCCCCTGGCAAAACGGCAGATAGTCCGGATGCTCGGGCCCGGTCAGTATCTTGACGAAGCCGCGCGTGGCCTCCGGCCCCTCGGCGCGGTAGAGCCAGACCGCGTTCTGATCCTCCTGATCGAAGCGGATGGCGCCCTTCGTGCCATGTATTTCGTAGGCATAGCCCATTTTTCGCCCTGTCGCCACGCGGCTGAAATAGAGGTGCCCCATCGCGCCCTGCGCAAAACGAACCATCAACTGCGCGTGGTCGTCATTGTCCACCACGCCCCCGTTGCGCGCCCCGTGCACAGTCTCGATTCGCGCCGACACCTCGGCAATCGGCCCCATCAGCGCCAGCGCGCAGTTGATCATGTGCGGCGAGAGGTCCCCCATGCACCCGTTCGCGCGCCCCTGCGTGCGCCAGTTCGCAGGTTGATCCGGATCGGCAAGAAAGTCCTCGGTATGCTCTCCGCGAAACCAGGTCACCGCGCCGATCGCCCCCTCCGCCAACAGCTTTCGGACAAACTGCGTGGCGGGGGTGCGGACATAATTGAAACCGATCATGTTGGTCTGGCCGCTAGCCTCGGCGGCAGCGACCATGGCGGTTGCATCGGCAAGCGAGGCCCCTAGCGGCTTCTCGCAAAACACTGGTTTCCCGGCGGAAAACGCGGCCTCGGCGATGGCGCGGTGGGTGGCTTGGGGCGACGCGATCACAACGGCCTCGACCTTCGGATCGGATACCACGTCACGCCAATCACCCGTGCCACGCGCAAATCCATAGGCCGCCCGATACCGTTCGGCCGACGCGGCGGACGAGGCCGCGATCATCTCGAGTCGCGGGCGCAAGGCCGTGTCGAACACCGCTCCGACCGCCGTCAGGGCAACGGCATGGGCCTTGCCCATATAGCCGCCGCCGATCAATCCTATCCCGATCTGAGCCACTGAGCGCATTCCCCATCAAACCCGGTTGCAACCGGTTGCAAAATTCGTATCCTGAGGCAGACCGCTTCGCAATATGCAATCTTGGCGTCAAAATCGACGCCAAAGAGGGGACATCAATGGCCGCATCTGTCGACACTATCCGGCTGACCACGGCTCAGGCGATCGTGCGCTTCCTGATGAACCAGTTCATCGAGATCGACGGCGTCAGGACGCGCATTTGTGGCGGCGGATTCGGCATTTTCGGGCATGGCAACGTGCCTTGTCTGGGCGAGGCCCTCTACCCGGTGCAATCCGAGATGCCGCTTTATCGCGGCCAGAACGAGCAGAGCATGGGCTTCGCCGCCGCCGCCTACGCCAAATACCACCTGCGCCGCCGGTTCATGTTCTGCACCGCTTCGGCCGGGCCAGGCACGGCGAACCTGCTGACGGCCTCGGCATTGGCGCATGCCAACCGGTTGCCGATGCTGATGTTGTGCGGCGACACCTTCATCACCCGCCTGCCCGACCCGGTTCTGCAACAGCTGGAGCATTTCGGGAACCCGACCCTGGGCGTCAACGACGCCTTCAAGGCCGTCACCCGCTACTGGGACCGGATCACCCATCCCGCGCAGATCATCCAATCCTTGCCCGCCGCTTTGGCGACCATGCTGGACCCGGCCGATTGCGGACCGGCCTTCATCGGCCTGCCGCAGGACGTGCAGGGCTATGCCTGGGACTACCCCGCCGCCTTCTTCGCGCCCCGCACGCACCGCATCCGCCGGCAGGCGCCCGATGCCGCAGAGGTCGCGGACGCGGCAAGCCTGATCACGGGCGCGCTGCGTCCGATGATCATCGCGGGCGGCGGCGTGCAGTATTCTGGCGCGGTGGCCGAATTGACCGCCTTTGCCGAGGCGCATGGCATCCCCGTGGTCGAAACCATCGCGGGGCGCGCCAACATGCTGGCCACGCATCCGCTCAATATCGGACCTCTTGGCGTGACCGGATCGGACTCGGCCAACGCCATCGCAGCCGAGGCCGATGTGATCCTCGCCGTCGGCACACGATTGCAGGATTTCACCACCGGATCCTGGACCGCTTTCGCCAAGGATGCGCGGATCATCGGCCTCAACGTCGGGCGCCACGACGCGGCCAAGCACCTGTCTGTCCCCGTCGTCGGCGACGCGAAACTGGGGTTGCAGGCACTTGGAGAGGCGATCGATGGCCACATCTGCCCTATGGGCTGGACCACCACCGCGCAGGGACACCGCGCCCGGTGGGACACCTACGTGGCTGGCAATGTCGCGCCGGGAAACCGACCCAACTCCTATGCCCAAGCCATCGGCGTGGTGAACGCGCTCTGCGATGAACGCGACCGGATCGTGACCGCTGCGGGTGGCCTGCCGGCCGAGGTCACGGCGAACTGGCGTACGCTGGGGATCGGCACCGTTGACGTCGAGTTCGGCTTCTCGTGCATGGGTTATGAAATCGCCGGCGGCTGGGGGGCGCGAATTGCACAAACAGAAGAAGAGTCCACAGCCGAAACCGTGGTTTTCGTGGGCGACGGCAGCTATCTGTTGATGAATTCCGACATCTACTCAAGTGTTCTGACGCAGAAGAAGCTGATCATTCTGGTGTTGGATAACGGTGGCTTCGCCGTCATCAACAAGCTGCAAAACAACACCGGTCAACCAAGTTTCAACAACCTGATCGCCGACTGCCCTACCGTGCCGGAGGCCTTCGCCGTCGATTTCGAAGCCCATGCCCGCGCCATGGGCGCAAGTGCCGAAACCGTCTCCAACCCCGCCGAACTGGCCGAAGCGTTCACCCGCGCCAAGGCAGCCGACAAGACCTGCGTCATCGTGATGAAGGTCGACCCCTATGAGGGTTGGACCACCGAGGGCCATACATGGTGGGAGGTCGGAACGCCGCAGGTTTCGGAAAATGCCACCGTCCGCGAGAAACACGCCGAAATCGAAGCCACCCGGTCCAAGCAACGGCAGGGCGTGTGATGCGGCTTCCAGGCAAGAACTTCGTCATCATCGGACGCGCGGGGATGGATCTCTACCCCGATCCGCCCGGCACACGGACCGAGGATGCAACGCAATTCTTCGCCTGCCTTGGCGGATCGTCGGCCAATATCGGCGTGGCCATTACCAAACTGGGCGGCAAGGTCGCGCTGGTGACCTGTGTGGCCGACGACGCCATCGGGCGGTTCGCCTGCAACCAACTCGATCACTATGGCATCGACCGCACGCGTGTGCGGGCCGAAGGCGGCGAGGCGCGCAACTCTCTGGCCCTTGTCGAGACCCGGATCGAGGATCACCAATCAGTGATCTATCGCAACGGTGCCGCCGATTTTGCAATGACGGTCGCGGATGTGGAGGCGGTCGACTACGCTGCCTATGACGCGCTGATCACCACCGGCACCGTTTTTGCGGCCGAACCCTCGCGCAGCGCCGCGTTCCGCGCCTTCGAATTGGCAAAGGCGGCGGGCTTGCCGTTGATCTTCGACATCGACTACCGCCCCTATTCCTGGCCCTCGGCGCAGGTCGCGGCAGAGGTCTATTCCCGCGCGGGCGCGCTCTGTGATGTGATCGTTGGCAACGATGTGGAGTTCGGCTTCATGGCCGGTGATTACGAGAAAGGCCTTGATAAGGCGCGGGAGTTGGTAACGAACGGGGCCAGTCTGGCGGTCTACAAGCGCGGCGAACTGGGCGCGATCACGATCACGCCGACAGCCGAGATCGCCACCGGCATCTTCCGCACCGACGCGCTCAAGCCCACCGGGGCGGGCGACAGTTTCATGGGCGGCCTTGTTTCCGGGCTTGCCGATGGCCTCGGCGTGGAACAGGCGGTCCTGCAAGGCTCCGCCGCCGCCGCCATGGTTGTCGCCCGCGTCGGTTGCGCCC
Source organism: Rhodobacterales bacterium (assembly GCA_038324445.1). Lineage (GTDB taxonomy): Bacteria > Pseudomonadota > Alphaproteobacteria > Rhodobacterales > Rhodobacteraceae > Gymnodinialimonas. Next base: position 6,098 of record JBBQHZ010000040.1, read on the forward strand.
CTGCGATGCCCACGCGCGCAGAGTTGGACGCGTTCCTGACCACCCACCCCGGCCCATCCCAGGCCTGAGAGGCAGCCGATGCACATCCCCCCCTACGACAACCAGAACAAGCCGATCGTGGATGTGGACAACGCCCATGTGCCGCTGACCTATTTCAACATCGTGAAACTGGCGCCCGGCGAGGTCTTCGATTACCGCCTCGCCGCCTACGAGACGTGCATCGTGCCCGCCACCGGCACTGTCACGGTCGAAACGGGTGGCAAGACCTTCACTGACATCGGCAATCGGGGCGCGAATGTCTGGGATGGGGAGCCGGAGGGGGTCTATGTCCCGACCGCGACGGCCGCGCGGATCACGGCGCGCACCGCTTGCGAAATCTTCATCGCAGGGGCGCAATTCGCCGAGACATTGACGCCGTTCGCTGTCCGCGCCGCCGATCTGGACCGTGTCCAATACGGCAGCGACGACACCAAAACTCATCGCAAGATCAAACACATCCTCGGCACGGGGTACCACGACCGCGTAGGCCGCCTGCTGGTCAGCGAGCTTTTCACCGTCGGTGCTGGCGGCTGGTCCGGCTTCCCGTCGCACAAGCATGATACCGACCGTCTGCCGGATGAGACGCGCCACGACGAATGCTACAATTTCCGCTTCAAGCCCGACTATGGCTCGGGCCTGCAGATGCTGCAGCGGGTCGATAACGAGCCGGGCGATGCCTATCACATCATGAACGGCTCGACCGTTCTAATCGACAAGGGCTACCATCCCTGCTGCGCCCTGCCCGGCTATGAGATGTACTATTTCACCATCCTCGGCGGCCTGTCGCAGCGCAGCCTGAAGCAGTATTTCCAGCCCACCCATGCCGCGCAATTGCACACGATCCCCGGCATCATGGACATGGTGGCAAAGTTCAAATGACCCTTGCGACACTGGCAGATGTCCTCCAACCCGCCTTGCGCGGCGGCTATGCGGTGCCGGGGCTGGTCTGCCTCGGATGGGAGGACATGCGCGCCTTCGCGATGGCGGCCGAGGCCGAACGCGCGCCGGTGATCTTGCAGGCCGGGCCGTCCTGCCGCGAACACACGCCCCTGCCGGTGTTGGGGGCGATGTTCCGGCATTTGGCGGCAAGTGTCGATGTGCCCGTCGTGGCACATCTGGACCATGGCTACACCATGGACGACTGCCGCGCGGCCCTGGACGCGGGCTTCACGTCCCTGATGTTCGACGGCTCACGCAAGCCTTTGGCCGAGAACATCAATCAGACGCGCGCCGTGGTTGAAATGGCCCACACGGCGGGGATTTCCGCCGAAGGCGAGATCGGCTTTGTCGGCTATTCCGGCGGCGAAAACAGCGCCGGGACCGACCCTGCCGAGGCTGCGCGGTTCGCGGTTGAAACCGGCGTTGACGCCATGGCAATTTCTGTCGGGAACGTGCATCTGCAACAAGATCACCAAGGCGGCCTGGACGAGCCGCGCATCCGCGCGATCGAGGCCGCGACCACCGTGCCGTTGGTCATCCATGGCGGCTCGGGCGTGCCGTTGGCGCAGCGGCTTGCGCTGGCAACCACTTCGAAAATCTGCAAATTCAACATCGGGACGGAGTTGAGGATGGCCTTCGGTGCCGCGCTGCGCCATGCCGTGAATGCCGACCCCAACCGCTTCGACCGCGTGCAGATCCTGCGCGATACCCACGACCCCGTCTTCAACGCCGCCCGAGCCGTGATCCGCGGCCTTGGCGCTTCCGGAAAGGCCTGACCCCCATGCTGCGTATCGGACTTCTCGGCTGTGGCCGCATCGGGCAGGTCCATGCCCGCACCGTCAAGGCGCTGGACACGGCGCGGATCGTGGCGGTCTCCGACGCCGTGCCAGCCGCTGCCGAGGCACTTGCCACGCGCATCGGGGCCGAGGTCCGGACCAGCGACGCGATCCTCGCGGCGACGGATATCGATGCCGTCATCATCGGAACGCCCACCGACACGCATTTTGCCCTTATCCAAGCGGCAGCAAAAACTTCCAAGGCGATCTTCTGTGAGAAACCTGTGGATATGTCTGTGGATAACATTCGTGCGCTGATCGCCACGATCGGCGACATTCCCTTCTTCACCGCGTTCAATCGCCGCTTCGACCCCAACTTCGCCGCGCTGCAAGCCCGCCTGCGTAACGGCGAGATCGGCGCGGTCGAACTGATCCAGATCACCTCGCGCGATCCGTCCCCACCGCCGATCGGCTACATCAAAAGTTCGGGCGGGTTGTTTCGGGACATGATGATCCATGACTTCGACATGGCGCGGTTCCTTATGGGCGAGGAGTTCACGTCGCTCCACGCAGTCGGCTCTGCCTTGGTCGACCCCGAGATTGGCAAGGCAGGCGATGTCGACACCGCCGCCGTCACCCTGACCACCGCCTCGGGGCGCATCTGCCAGATCTCCAACTCGCGCCGCGCGTCCTATGGCTATGACCAGCGGATCGAGGTGCATGGCGCCAAGGGCATGCTGCGGGCCGAGAATATCCTTGAAACCTCGGTCGAGATCGCCACGGCCGACGGCTTCCGCCGCGCGCCGACGCTGAATTTCTTCCTTGAACGCTACGAGGCGGCTTATGCCGCTGAAATGAAGGCGTTCATCGCGGCGGTCAGCAGCAACACGCCGCCCAATCCATCGATCCACGACGGTCTGCGTGCGCAGATCCTTGCCGATGCCGCCACGCAGTCGCGCGAAACCGGCCAGCCGGTAACCTTACCCGCCTGACCGCCAGGCGATAATCAGGTTCCACGCCAGAAACCCGCCAATGGCCGCGAACAGATAGGCCCAGATACGGTTGTCGAAGTGCCATTCGACCGCCGCCCAGGCAAAGGGGGCGACCACCAGCAGCCAGCGGCGCCAGGCGGGGCGAAAGAACGGGTGGGACGGATCTATCAGGCGCATGGGCCCTGCGTGCCAAAGTGCCGGCGCGCAGGCAAGGGCGATTGTGGCCGCCCCCTTGAACCCACCGCCCATGGGGGCGATATTGTCCTTCGGGCCCGAACGGCCCGACCCCGGTTTGCGCCCGGTCGATGAGTGGGTCTGCCGCCGCCTCATCCAACTCCGCAAGAGCAGGTGTCATGACCGCAACCGTCCCCGATCCGGCACTCAAGATATCCGACCTGTTTGCGCGCGTGCCGGTCGAGGATCTGATCGCTTGCCCGACCTGTGACGCCCTGAACCGCCTGACGGACCTTCCCGATGGCGCTAGGGCGCGCTGCGTGCGCTGCCACGCGACCCTGTCGGCGCCGCGCCAAGGCGCGATGACGCGGATCGTCATGCTTGCCCTAACCTCGGTCATCTTGATGATGGCCGCGATCTTCTTTCCGTTTCTGGAACTTACCGCCGCCGGCATCACCCAGCGCAGCTCGATCATGGATGTGGTGCTGGTCTTTTCCAGCGGGCCGTTCTTGGTCCTTGCGCTGGCCGTCGGCGCGTTGATCATCGTGCTGCCGCTGACGCGGTTCCTGGCCATCATCTACGTGCTGGCGCCGATGGCCTTTGGCAACCGCCCCGCCCGCGACGCGATCCCGGTTTTCCGCATGGCAGAGGCGTTGAAGCCATGGTCGATGGCCGAGATCTTCATCGTGGGCGTCGCCGTGGCGCTGATCAAGGTGGCGGGCCTTGCCACCCTGTCCATCGGCCCGGCCTTCTGGGCCTTCGTGGCGCTGGTGCTGGTCACAGCGCTTCAGGAAACCTTCATGTGCCGATTGACGATATGGAAAACGCTCGAACACCGCAGCCAATAATCACCGCCCGCGCGGCGGGTCTGGTCGGCTGCGCAAATTGCGGCCGGGTTCACCGCGCGCCGGTGCCGCAGGTGTGCCTGCGCTGTGGGCGCAAGCTGCACCCCGAGACGGTCGAGCATAGCCTGCAATATGTCTGGGCATGGCTCTTCGCCGGGCTGATCGCCTACATTCCTGCCAATATCTACCCGATGCTGCGCACCAACACGCTTGGACAGACCTCCGAAAGCACGATTCTGGAGGGCGTTGTCGAGTTGATGGACCACGGCTCCTACGTAGTTGCCACGATTGTGTTCGTGGCCAGTATCCTGATCCCCGTGGCCAAATTCGCTGCCATCGCGCATCTGGCGATCGGCATCCAAAGGCGCCGCAACGACCGCAACCACGAGCGGCACAAGCTCTTTGAAGTGGTTGAATTCATTGGCAGATGGTCGATGATCGATGTCTTTGTCGTGGCCATCCTCGCGGCTTTGGTGCAACTGAACTTTGCCGCTACCATCAACCCCGGCATCGCGGCGATCAGCTTTTCCCTGTCGGTTGCATTCACCATGCTTTCAGCGCAGAGCTTCGATCCCAAGTCCATCTGGCGCGATACGGAACCCTCGACGACATGACAGACGACCCCTTCCTGCCCAATGCCGAGGTGCTGCCGCCCCGCCGCGGATTCTGGCGCAACCTGTCCGTTGTGTGGCTGGTGCCGGTGCTGGCGTTGATCGTGGCACTTGGCATCGCATGGCAGGCCTATTCCGACCGCGGAACGCTGATCGAGATCCGGTTCGATAATGCGGCTGGCGTCGAGGCAGGCAATACCACGGTCCGCTACCGCGACGTGGTGATCGGCACCGTCGAGGATGTCGACTTCAGTGCCGATCTGCAATCGGTGATCATTCATGCCCGCGTAGATGCGGTGGTGCTGCCCTATCTGGATGAAGACGCAACCTTCTGGGTGGTGCGCCCCGAGATTTCGGCGCAGGGCGTATCGGGCCTCTCCACCGTGGTGTCGGGTGTCTATATCGAGGGGGCGTGGAACAACGAGGCGGGCGTTCAGCGCCGTATGTTCGAGGGGCGCGCCAATGCGCTGTTTGTCCGGCCCGGCGATGAAGGCCGCCTTCTGACGCTCAACGTGCCCGAAGGCATGCAATTGTCAGGCGGCGCGCCGGTCAGCTATCGCGGGATTCAGGTCGGGCGGCTGGAAGAGCCGGTGCTGTCCGAGGACGGTCTGACGGTCACAACCGAAGTCTTTGTCGAGGCCCCGCACGATCAGCGCATCACACAGGCCACACGGTTCTGGGACACGTCGGGCTTCTCGATCAACCTCGGCACCGATGGCCTGTCGCTCGACGTCGAAAGCCTCGCCTCTCTGGTGACCGGCGGGATCGAGTTCGACGATGTCTATGTCGGCGCACCTGCCATCGAGGAAGGGGCGATCTTCGAAGTCTATGTCACCGAGGAACTGGCCCGCGCCAGCGCGTTCGATGTCGAAGTCATCGGCGACATTCCCCTTTCCGTGCATTTCGACCGCGCCATTCGCGGCCTTGTCATCGGCACGCCGGTTATGATGGACGACGTCCAGATCGGACAGGTAACCGAGGTGCGCGTGCGCAGTTTCCATACGCCCAATGGGCGCCAACAGCGGATGGTGGCCGACGTTGTCGTCGATGCAGGGCTGATGGGCCGTGGCGACGACGCCCCGCCAGAGGAGGTTTACGACTACCTCGAAAGGCAGGTTGCCATCGGACTGCGCGCGCGGCTGACCTCGTCCGGCCTTATCTCGGGCGAGACGCGGATCGAGTTTGCCGTGGATTACGAAGCCGAACCGGCCGTGCTGGAACAAGAATCCTTTCCCTATCCCGTCATGCCATGGGTGCCCTCTGCGCCCTCCTCTCTCAACGCGACGGCCGAAGGCCTGCTGGAGCGGGTCGCGGCCCTGCCATTCGAGAATTTGCTGACGCAAACCATCGACACCCTTGCCAGTATAGAAAGCCTTGCGGGCGACGAGGCGTTGCGCAGCGTCCCGGAAGAGGCCATCGGCCTGTTGCAGGATGCGCGCGAACTGGTCGGGGGCGAGGTCATCACCGCCATCCCGCGCGAGGCGCTGGCCGCCATGGCCGACCTGCGCGAGGTCACCACGGCGCTACGCGAAAGCGGCATCTCCGAAATCCTGAGGTCGATCGCGGGACGGTCCGACACGATCCTGATCAGTGTCGACGGGGTGCTGGAAAGCACCGATACGTTGCTGGAAAGCGCCGATGCTATCCTCGGGCGCGCCAATGCGGCACTGGGACCGCTGACCACCGCATCGAACCAGTTGCCCGGCATCATGGAGAACATCGCCACCCTGTCGGAGACGGCGGCCGAGTTGGAGGTCGAGGCGCTGATCGCCTCTGCCGAGTCCGCCCTGTCGGGGATCGACGCTCTGATCAATGCCGAAGGCATGACCGAGGTGCCGGCAAACCTTGCCTCGGCCCTGACCGAGCTGGAGGCACTGATGACGGCCCTGGGTGAGGCGGACGTCGTCGGCAGCCTGAACGCGACACTGAATGCCGCGGAATCCGCCGCCACGTCGGCCAATGCGGCGGCGCTCGAGTTGCCCGCGCTGGTAGAGCGCACCGAAGCGGTTCTGGGTCAGGTCAACGGATTGTTGTCCACCTATGGCGCCCGCTCCGATTTCATGGGAGAAACGATGTCGGTGCTGCAGGAAATCACCGACGCTGCCCGTGCCATCGCGCGGTTGGCGCGCACCATCGAACGTAATCCGAGCTCGCTGCTGACGGGACGCTAGACCTCATGTTGAACCGCATATCTCTGGGCGTCCTTGCCCTGACCCTGACTGCCTGTGGAAGCGATGACCTCTTCCTCGTGTCGATTCCACCGGTTGCCGCCGAACAGGTGAGGGTCGCCCCCCGGTCGATCGAAGTGCAGGACGTGGTTCTGCCCGCCTATGCTGCCGAGGCCGACATTCTGGTGCAGGACTTGGACGGCGCGCTGCGCCCGCTCGGCGGCGCATTATGGGCCGACGATCCGCAGCTTGGCATCACCCAATCGCTGGCGCGCAGGTTGGATCAGGGAACGACCGCGACCGCAGCGCCCGAGCCCTGGCCGCTGTTCGACGGACCCGATCGCCGGGTGCAGGTCACCATCGACCGCATGGTCGCCCGCGCCTCGGGAGAGGTGGAGTTGGGCGGCCAGTTCGCGATCCTCTCGCCAACTGGTGCCGCGCGCGAGTATCTGCGCCGCTTCGACATCCGCCAGCCACTGGCAGGAACCGAGCCGCAGCAAGTCGCCGATGCCATGGGCCGCGCCCTTGGGTCGCTGGCCGATCAGATCGCACAGAGCCTGGCACAGTAAAAAGGCGGGCGATGGCCCCCCTTGACTTGCGGTAGTCAGGAACGCGGCTTGCCAGGCTTATTGGGGCCGGTCCGCGGCTTGCGCGGCTTGTCAGCCCCTGCCCCGTCCGGACCCTGCGCCTTGGCCAAAGCCCGCGCCTTGTTCTTCTTGCTGGTCGGCTTGCCCGTGGTCGGTGCCATGGAGCGTGGTGCGCTGTCGCCCCCCGCCGATTTGGTGCGCGGCTTGCGCGGCTTCCATTCCTCGGCCTGGGGCCCCTCGGGGGCGCCGTCGGGGCGCTTGAAGCGCGGCTTGCCGATGGAGGCATCGCGCGGCTTGTCGCTCGATCTGTCGCGGATCTTGTCGCCGGGTTTTTCCCACGGCTTGTTGCGCCGCTCTCCCTGCCGGGCGCTCGGATCAGCCGCCGGGTTGGGGCCGGGTTTGGCGGCCGGTGCATAGGCGGGCTTGCGCGCCGGGGCGGGTTTGCGCTCGCCGGCATAGGCAGGCTTGCCCGAGGCTTCGGGCTTGCCATACGGCTTGGAATAGGGCTTGCCCGAAGGCGCCGCCCCCGGCTTGGGCTTTTTCGCGCGTGGCTTGGGGGCATCGTCCCACTCCACCGGCTTGGTCGAGGCGGGACGCTGCACTGGCGCCTCTGCGACGGGCGCTGGTGCAGGTTCTACCGGACGTTCCACCGGAGCGGATGTTTCAGCTTGCGCCGGACGGGCTACACGCGCCGGCCGCTCCGCACGCTCGGGCCGTTCCGCGCGCTCGGGCCGCGCCCGTGGGCTGGTCGGTTTGCCGGGACGTCCCGGCCCCCGCTCAAGGTTGGGGGCCTGCGCCAGTTGCGTCAGCGCGGCGCCATCCTCCACCACCATGGCAGGCCCGACAGCCTCAAGAAACCCCGCGACGGCACTCTGGCGGATCTCGATCAAGGACGCATCGGCCTGAATACGGATCGCCCCGATATCGTCTCGGGTCAGGTTGCCGAACTTGCAGAGCATTGGCAGCACGCGGCGCGGCTCGGCGCCCGTGGCATTGCCACCGGCAAGCGAGAACCACGTGCTGGGGCCGAAGTCCTCGCGCGCCTTGGGCGGCGGCGCAGCGGCGGATACGTCCGCCAGATCCTCGGGGGCAGACCGACGCTCCCGATACAACCGCACGAAGGCCGCCGCCAGTTGCTCGGCGCTGAACTGGCTCGCCAGACGATCCACCGCCTCGCGGTTCGAGTCCTCGACCTCGCCGTCCCAGTCGGAACTGGCCAGCATCCGCTCGTCATCCATGGCGGTAACTTCCTCGGCCGAGGGCGCCTCCGCCCATTCCGCCGTGACCTTGGCCCATCCCAGCAGACGTTCGGCCTTTTTGCGGGCCACCGGCGGCACAATCAGCACGCTGATCCCCTTGCGCCCGGCGCGGCCCGTGCGGCCGGAACGGTGCAGCAGGATATCCTGATTGGTCGGCAATTCGGCGTGGATCACCAGTTCCAGATTGGGCAGGTCGATGCCGCGTGCGGCCACATCCGTCGCGACGCACACCCGCGCCCGTCCGTCACGCATGGCTTGCAAGGCGTGGGTTCGCTCGGTCTGCGACAGCTCGCCCGACAGCGCCACAACCGAGAAACCCCGGTTCGACAGCCGCGTCGTCATCCGGTTGACCGTGGCGCGGGTGTTGCAGAACACGATGGCATTGGGCGCTTCATAGTAGCGCAAGACGTTGATGATGGCGTTCTCGCCGTCACGCGCCGACACGGCCAGCGCGCGATAGCCGATATCGGCATGCTGCTTCTCGCCGCTTGCTGCCGCGATCCGCACCGCGTCCTTCTGGTAATTCTTCGCCAGCTTCGCGATTTCTGCCGGGACCGTGGCCGAGAACATCAGCGTCTGACGCTCGGACGGGGCTTGTTCCAGAATGAATTCCAGATCCTCGCGGAAGCCTAGATCGAGCATCTCGTCCGCCTCGTCCAGCACTACGGCGCGCAACATCGACAGGTCGATGGACCCGCGCATGATGTGGTCGCGCAGGCGACCGGGCGTGGCCACGACGATATGCGCGCCCCGCGCCAGGGCGCGGCGTTCGTCGCGCATATCCATGCCGCCCACGGTCGAGGCCATCACCGCCCCCGCCGGTGCAAACAACCACGACAACTCGCGCTTCACCTGCATCGCCAGTTCGCGCGTCGGCGCAATGACCAGGGCCAAGGGCGATGCCGCCGGCTCGAACATCTCGGCCTCGCCGAACAGGCCCGGCGCGATCGCCAGACCAAAGCCAAGCGTCTTGCCCGATCCGGTCCGGGCCGACACCAGCAGATCCTTGCCGGTCAGGTCCGGATCGGTCACGGCGCGCTGCACATCCGTCAATTCGGTGTAACCTTGCGCTTCGAGCGCTTGTGCGAGAGCTTGTTTCACGTCTGGTCCAACTGTCACTGATAAGGAATAATCTTGGGCGGGCCGCATCCGGCCCAAACCCACAAGGCCCCGCCCCTACCCGCTTGAACACAGGAAGTATAGGGTTTGTGGAAGGAACCGCCATGATAGGGGTGCGCATCCTTCCCGCGCCCTTCCCAATGGGTCAAGGGCAGGGTTTGGCCAGCGCCTTGGTCAGCGACCTATTTGGGCGTTTGCCGCGCCGAAAGCGGCAAAGGATGACCGAAACGACTTGCCGAGCGGTCGGGCGAAGGTGACAAGAAGCGCGCCGACCCCTGACGAAACAACCGACATCGGCCCTGAAGACGAAACGAAAGGAACCCAGATGACCTCGCAACTTGAACAGCTTCGCGCCATGACCGTGGTGGTCGCCGACACCAGCGACATCGCCGCCGTGCGGGATCTGCGTCCGACCGATTGCACGACGAACCCAAGCATCGTGCTCAAAGCCATGGATAATCCCGAATTCTCAGACATCATCGAGAAGGCGATCGGTTGGGGCCGTGAACAGGCAGGCTCTGCCGAGGCGCGGCTGACGGCGGTTGCGGACCGTCTGGCGGTGTCTGTCGGCGCGGAACTGGCCGGGCTGGTCCCGGGGCGGGTTTCGACCGAGGTGGATGCCTCGCTGTCCTTCGACACAGCGGCGTCCGTGGCGCGGGCCAAGGCCATCATCGCCGATTACGCCGACCGAGGCATCGGCCGCGAGCGGGTTCTGGTCAAACTCGCTGCGACGTGGGAGGGCATTCGCGCCGCCGAATTGCTTCAGGCTGACGGGATCGACTGTAACCTGACGCTGGTGTTCCATCTGGCTCAGGCCGTGGCCTGTGCCGATGCGGGCTCGTTTCTGATCTCGCCCTTCGTCGGGCGCATCACCGATTGGCACAGCAAGGCCAGCGGCACCACCTATCAGCCCGAGACCGATCCGGGCGTGCTGTCGGTGCGCGAAATCTACACCTATTACAAGGCGATGGGCATCGACACCGTGGTGATGGGCGCCTCGTTCCGCTCCACCGGACAGATTCTGGCACTGGCCGGATGCGACCGCCTGACCATCGCGCCCGCCCTTCTGCAGCAGCTTGCCGACAGCGACGCGCCGGTCGAGCGGAAACTCTCGCCCCAGACAGGGATCAGGGTTGCGCCCCTTGAGATGGACGAACAGGCGTTCCGTTGGGCGATGAATGAAGATCCGATGGCGACAGAGCTTCTGGCGGCAGGCATTCGGGGCTTTGCAAAAGACCTGACCCGCCTGCGCGACCTGCTGCGCCCCCGGCTCGCCTGAGCGCTGGCCCGGCTTCCCGCAAGGGGGCAGTCCGGGCGCTGTGTTGGCTGCTGGCCGACCACCTCCCGACGGGCGCCGGGCAGCACAACATGCGGACGAGTTGCCCATCGCTCCTTGGTTTCCCGGCCCATCCGGGCTGACCGGATCTAGGCGGTCTTGCCGACCTGCCCCAAGAACTTCTCGATGAATGCGTCTATCGGAAGCTCCCGAAAATCGATCAGGGCCGCCCCGAACGCCTCATGCGACCAATCCCACCACGCGATTTCCATCAGCGCCTCTGCCTGTGCCGGGGTGAACCGCCGCCGGATCTCGCGGGCCGGGACACCGCCCACGATCGTGTAGGGGGCCACGTCCTTGGCGACGACGGCGCCCGCACCGATAACGGCCCCCGTTCCAACCGTCACTCCCGCCAGAACGGTGACCCCGTGGCCGATCCAGACATCATGGCCGATGGTGACCCAATGGTCGCTTCGCCACTTGAAGAAATCCTCTTCATCCTCGCCGAACCCATACATCGACGCGCGGTAGAGGGCGTGGTGCTGGCACGCGCGCCAAGTGGGGTGGTTGCCCGGATTGATGCGCGCATGGTTCGCGATGTTCGTGAACTTGCCGATCGTGGTCCAGATGACGTGGCCATAGTCGCAGATGTAGGAATAGTCCCCCATCTCGCACGACGCCATCTGGGTGAAGCGTCCCACCTCGGTATAGCGGCCCAAGGTGACATCGGGCGCGACCTCGGCCTGCGGATGCAGCGTCGGCGCTTCGGACAGGCGCTTGCTCATCTCTCGGTCTTGTCCCCGATCGCCCAAAGGCGGACGCGTTTCGAGAGCCAGTCGATCAGGAAGATCAGGACAAGGACGTTCACCACGATGAAAGCCACCTGATCGTAAAGCGATGCCCGGAAGCGTTCGATGATGAGCATGCCGATGCCGCCCGCACCCACGATCCCAAGGATAGTCGCCGAGCGAGTGTTAGACTCAAGAAAGTAGAGCGATTGCGAAATGAAGACCGGCAAGACCTGCGGGATATATCCGTAGCGGATCACGGACAGGGGGCCGGCCCCGGTGGCGCGGATGCCTTCTACCTGCTTCTTGTCGATATTCTCGATCGCTTCGGAATAGAGCTTGGAGAGCGTGCCGAGGTCGCTGATGAAGATTGCCAGAACTCCCGCCAGCGGACCAAGGCCCACGGCGCGCACGAAGACAAGGCCCCAGACCAGCTGGTCGATCCCGCGCAGAATGTCGAGGAAACGGCGCACAATCTGGCGGACGATGCCGAACGGCATGACGTTCTTGGCGGCAAGAAACCCCACGACAAGGGAGCCGAGCGTGCCCAGAAGCGTGCCCAGAAACGCCATCGCAAGGGTTTGCGAGATACCGACATAGATCTGCCCGTATGCCCAGGTGTCCATGTCCCGCCAGACCACGAAATTGCGCAGCAGCGGCAAGACCCGCTCCGAAGCATCGAGCAGGCGTCCGAATTCGAAATACCACATGGTCACGATCACGTAGATGACCGCGATCGCCAGCGGCGCCCACCGCCTGATCTGCCCCCGGGGCGTTGCGAAGGCACCGGGATGCTGCATCCTGACGGTATCGATATGCGCGTCCGTCAACGTGTCGATGGAAGCCATGGACATCAAAAATTCTCCCGTCCGATGATCGTGTGCCGGATACGTTCCGAGATCAGGTCGATTACCGTCACCGTCACCACCACAAGGATCAGAACCGCCATGACCCGGTCGTCGGAATAGAACGAGATGACGCGGTTAAGTTCCTGCCCAATCCCGCCTGCCCCCACGAAACCGATGATGGAAGATGCGCGGACGTTGATCTCGAACCGCAGCATCGCATAGCTGAAGAAGTTGGGGGAGACTTGGGGGACAACCCCATAGGCCATCTGCTCGGGCCAATTGCCGCCCACCGCCGCTATCCCCTCGATGGGGCGCGACGAGGCATTTTCGTTGACCTCCGCGAACAGTTTGCCAAGGGCGCCGGCCGTATGGATCGCAATGGCCAGCACGCCGGCCAGGGGGCCGATGCCGATCATGAACACGAAGACCAGGGCCAGCAATATCTCGGGGATGCCCCGGCAAATTTCGAGAAACCGGCGCGAAAACCAGTAGAGCCAGGAATTGGGCGCAAGGTTCGCCGCCGCCGGGAACGACAGAACGAACGCGACACTCGCCCCAAGCAACGTGGCGGTCATCGCCATGAGAATAGTTTCCCAAATCAGCACCGCATAGGTCCAGAAATCCGTGTACCAATAGGTGATCGACCCGGCCACGGCACGACCATCCGCGGCGCGTCCCTCAAACAGGACATCCCATTGGAGGTCGGGAATGACTGTGCCGAAATATTCGAAGATCCGCGGCAGACCGGCAGCGAGCCTGTCAGGGAAGAAATTGCTGATCCAGATCGACGCACCAAGGCAGATCGCGAAGGCGGCAAACGCGAAGATTGTCCAACCACGCTTGGAGGCGCGCAACTCCGCGCGGTGACGTTCAAAGACGCTGACGGCATCGCCGCCAGGCGCGCGGCCACCGACCCTGGCCATGCCACCGGTAAGCGGGACGTCAGACATGGGCCGCAGCCGCCTTCAGGGCGGAAACCGTCTTGCTTCCGGGAAGGGCCGTCGACGTCGCGCTTTCGTCGAAGGCCTCGTCAGCCTCGGCACCATAGATCTCGCGCGCCATGTCCGTGGTCAGCAAGTCGGGGGTGCCGTCGAACACGATCTTTCCGGCCGACATGCCGATGATGCGGTCGCAGTAATTTCGGGCCGTGTCGAGCGTATGCAGGTTGCAGATCACGGTCTTGCCGTCCTGCTGGTTGATCGAGCGCAGCGCATCCATCACAACCTTCGCGTTCATCGGGTCAAGCGAGGCGATGGGTTCGTCGGCCAGAAGGATCTTGGGTTCCTGCGCCAGGGCGCGGGCAATGGCCACGCGCTGCTGCTGGCCACCCGAAAGCGTTTCCGCCCGCTGCAAGGCCGTATGTGCCATCCCCAGCCGGTCCAGCGCCTGGATCGCAAAGGCGCGTTCGCGCGGCGTGAAGACCTGCGTCATCGAACGCCAGGCAGGAATCGTGTAAAGAAGCCCGGTCAGGACGTTGGTGATCACGTCAAGCCGCCCGACAAGGTTGAACTGCTGGAAGATCATCGCGCAGTCCGATCGCCACTCCCGCAACTCTCGCCCCGTAAGTTGCGCAATGTCGGCGCCGGCATAAAGGATCTTGCCCTCGGAAGGATCGATCAGACGATTGAGCAGGCGCAGCAGCGTGGATTTTCCCGCACCGGAGCGGCCAATCACGCCCACCATCTGCCCATCGGGAATTTCGAGGTTGGCAGCGGCAACGGCAATGTTGTCTCCAAATCGGCGGGACAGGTTCTGAAGCTTCAGCATCGGGGCAACTCCGGATGGCGGGGCAAATCGGGATCAGCGACATCATCGGATGTGGAAAAGGGGACCAACGCACCTTGGCGTTGGCCCCCCGATCCATAGTCGCTTGCAGGCTTAGCGGCTTTCTGTCTCCAGACGTCGCATTTCGACCACAGGCTCGAAGAAGCTGTGTTCGACGGCGACATAGCCCTGACCTTCGCCACTGGAGGTGGAGTAGTAGCAGTCGGGGCTGTTCTGCAGTTGGGTGGCGAGGTAGTCGGAGATCATCTGGCGCGGCTCTTCCGGCATGTCCGAGCGCACGACGATGGGGCCGTTCGGGATCTGGCTCGACTGCCAGATGATCCGCAGGTCTTCCATGTTCAGAAGGCCGTTGTCGATCATCGAGCGCAGGTTGCCGCGGGTATATCCCTCAGACTGCTCGCCCACACCCGACACCCAGGTGACGCCGGCGTCGTACTGGCCGTTCAGAACTGCCACAACCGCCTGCTCATGTCCGCCACCAAAGCCTACTTCCGAGAAATAAGTCTCAATATCGATACCCTGAAGGGTCATTTCGGCGAGCGGCACCAGATAGCCAGACGTGGAGTTCGGATCGGCGAAGGCGAGGGAATGACCTTCCATCTCCTCTACGGAGGTGATGCCGCTCGATGCGAGCGTATACATCACGGAATAATAGCCAGTCGATCCATCCGCCTCAGAGGCCACAAAAATCGGGTCCACCGCTTCGGGGTCCTGAAGGTAGATGCCTGCGTAGGACGAGGCGCCAAGGGAAGCGTAGTCCAACTGATCCGCCAGAAGGCCCTGCATCACGCCAGCGTAATCCGGTGCGGGGAACAGCTCTACCGGAATACCGAGCAGCGCGGACAACTCTTCCTGCAGGCAGGCATTGTCGCGCAGACGGTCGGCATCGTTCTCGCCGCCCAGCAGGCCGATGCGGAGCACGGGCATGTCCGTGCGCCAGTCCTGCGCCAGGGCAGCGGTGGATGTCAGGGCGGTCGCGCACACGAGGAGCGCGGAAATCTTGATCTTGAGCATTGGTTCTCATCCCTCAGGTCTATTGCAGACGCGGACCAGCGCAGGCACCCAGATTGTCCTGCTCCCGGCGTCGGAGACCTTATGTGGAAGGTGCATGAATTGTTTAAAACAGTGAGGTGACAGTTTCACGACACCCCATCAAGACATTGATAAAGCTATATTTTTTTGGAAATCCTGTGGCCAGGACAGCGCTTTGATCACGGAATGTTCACGGATAAGCACCGGGTCATGTCGGTTTATTTCGGCCGACGACAATCGGCACCTTGGCCAAACGGGATTCGCGAACATACCGGTTGCAATCCTGCCAGGATTTGTCACGAAAGCTTCATGGTGGCGAAACGCAACTGTTACCCGACCGAAAATATACAGGCCGCTCAAACCTCCGGATGCCCCAATGTTCGACCGCACTGACCTTCAGACGACGATCTTGCGCAATGCGCGCATCGTAACTTCCACCGGCATCGTTGATGGCGCTCTCGCCATCGAGGAAGGGCGCGTTGCGGACTTCACCGACTCGGGCCAAGGCATGTCGCTTGAGGGCGCTTTCCTGATCCCCGGCATCGTCGATCTGCACACCGATCATGTCGAGCGGCACACCCATCCGCGCGTGGGCGTCATCTGGGATTTCCTCCCCGCCCTCCTTGCCCATGACGCGGTGGTCATTTCCGGCGGCACGACGACCGTGTTCGACAGCCTCTCGGTGGGGGCGTCCATGCAAAAGCAGGAGCGGCGCGAACTGCTTGTGCCGCTGGTGGCTGCCATCGTCGACGCGCGGGATCGGGACCTGTTCCGCGCCGAGCACCTGCTGCACCTGCGCTGCGAGATTTCCGATCCGACGACACCGGCCCTTGTGGATGCCACGATCAATCTGCCCGTTGCGCGGCTGCTGTCAGTCATGGACCACACACCCGGCGACCGGCAAAGCCCCGATGTCGACAAGTGGTTCTGGCACATGATCCGCGACATGGAGGTGGATCAGGACGAAGGGCGTCGGATGATGGCCGAGTTGTTCGACCGATCCGAAGCCCATGGCGCCGCCGTGCGCGCCCATTGCGTCGATGCCGCCATCCGCACCAGCGTGCCACTGATGTCCCACGATGACGCTTCAAGCGCCCATGTCGATCTCGCTCTGGCCGAGGGCTGCACGATATCGGAGTTTCCGACCACGCTGGAGGCCGCGCAAAGGGCGCGCGAGATCGGCCTGCAGATCGTCGCGGGCGCCCCTAACTACCTGCGGGGCGGGTCGCAATCGGGCAATGTGGCGGTGGCCGAGTTGCTGTCGCACGGGCTCGTGGATGTGCTGGCCTCGGACTACATCCCGCGCTCGCCGCTCGACGCCGCCTTCGCGATCGCCGCAGACGCCCGCTTGCCGCACGATCTGCCCGCCGCGCTGAACATGGTGACGCGCGCCCCGGCGCAGCTGGCGGGCCTGACGGACCGTGGCATCATCGAAGCAGGCGCCCGGGCCGATCTGGTCGCTGTGAGGGTCGAACGCGGCCAGCCGCTGGTTCAGGCCGTCTGGCGGGGCGGAAGGCAGGTGTTTTGATGGCGCAACTTCCGCTTCCCATCGGGACCGCGCTCTACGTCGCCGATTTGCCGACCTACCGCGACTGGCTGATCGAGGGACAACGCGATCTGGAGGTGCAGGATTTCCTCTTCCCCGAGGTGCTTTTGGGCGATTGGAAAGACCGCGTCGCGCAGGCCAAGGCCCATCTGGACGGGTTCGAGGGACGGCTCGGCATTCACGGGCCCTTCTACGACCTGGCCCTCGACATCAAGGACCCGGAACTGACGCCCATCCTGTCGCGGCGCATGGTCACCGCGGTGGAAGCGGCCGCATCCCTTGGCGCCACACAGATGGTGGTGCATTCCCCCTACAAGACATGGGACTGGTTCAATTTCGGGAACGATCCACGCACAGGCAACACTCCCTCTGCCGCCGAGGCGATGATCGAGCGTGTTCATGCCAATCTGGGCGCCGCCGTCAGGCTGGCCGAAACGGAAGGCATCACGCTTGTCATCGAAAACATCGAGGATATCGAGCCTTCGTGGCGGCGCGATCTTGCGGCAAGTTTCGGCTCTGACAGCGTGCGGATTTCCATCGATACCGGCCACGCCCACTATGCCCATTGCGCCACGAGGGCCGCACCGGTCGATTATTTCGTCACCGACGCCGGCGCGATGCTGGCCCATGTGCATCTGCAAGATGCCGATGGATTCGCCGACCGCCACTGGCCACCGGGGCGCGGGACGGTGAACTGGCACGCCGTGTTCAGGGCGATCGCGGCGCTGCCCCAACTGCCGCATCTGGTGCTTGAACTGCGCGATCCGGCGGACATTCCCGCCGCGATGGCCTATCTGACCGGCGAAGGCCTCGCCCGCTGACTGCTCAGGCCACCCGGTGGCCGGCCGACCAGACGCCGTGCAGCACAGGGACGCCGCCATCGGGGCGGAACCGGACCAGA
Organism: Rhodobacterales bacterium; assembly: GCA_038324445.1. Taxonomy (GTDB): domain Bacteria; phylum Pseudomonadota; class Alphaproteobacteria; order Rhodobacterales; family Rhodobacteraceae; genus Gymnodinialimonas. Next base: position 23,783 of record JBBQHZ010000040.1, read on the forward strand.
TCGGCGCGCAGGCCCACGGCAATCTCGCCCCGATCCACCAGTCCCGCCGCCCGTGCGGGCGCCGACGTGACGGTTGCCATGGCGCGCGGCAGGTCGCCCCAGAGCTCTCCCAGCCTGACGGCAGAGTAAAGCAGGGCCGACGGCACATAATCCGACGACAGGATATCCAACAGGCCCGCCTCGGCCAGATCACCGGCGGCGACGTTGCCGGAATGGGACCCGCCCCGCACAAGGTTCGGCGCGCCCATCATCACGGCGATGCCGTGGTCGCGGCAGGCCTGCGCCGCGGCCAACGTTGTCGGAAACTCGGCCAGCGCGATGCCATAGCCGGCCGATCGGGCGACGTGATCGGTGGTTGTGTCATCGTGGCTGGCCAGCACGGCGCCGAAACGTGCGGCGGCGGCGACGGCGGCCGCCTCGTGGACATCGCGCACGTTTTCCCCAAGCGCCTGCCGGGTCGCGACATGTTCTTCGAACAAGGCATCAGACAGGCCGTGCTTGCCCTTCATGTAGATCTCGTATTGGCCGATATCTGCGAATTGCCGCTGACCCGGCGTATGGTCCATCAGGCTGACGATCCCTACCCGATCCTCCGCCCCGAACTGGTCCAACTCGTCGATCAGCGAATGCGAACACACCTCGGCCCTCAGGTGCAGATGATGGCTGATCTTCAAGGACCCCCGAGCCCGGATGGCCAGCAATTCATCCGCCAACTCGCGGGCATAGCGTGACCAGCCGGTGCCCCCCTTGCCCTCGATCGAGCCCACCCGGATCGCATCGAAAACGGTGGTGATGCCACAGGACGCAAGCTCTGCATCATGGGCGACGATGGCGGCATCGTGGGGCCAATGGACGGCGGGACGCGGCCGGATATGACGCTCAAGATTGTCCGTATGCAATTCGACCAACCCCGGCACGATCACGTCACCGTCGCAGTCCACCGCACCGGAAGGCACGGAGGCGTCTTGCGTGATCTCCACGATTTTCCCGTTCAGAACCGTCACCCGGCCGCGCGCTTCGCCCCCGGGCAGGATCAGACGGGCATTGGCAAGGATGAGGGGGGCGAAAAGGACGGCAGCATCTTCCGGCATGGAAACCTCGGGATTGGACAAGTTCAAATGGTGGCAGCCCTGAAGCGCGCCGCAGGCTGCCTGTTCTGTGCGCGCCGCGCCAAGACGGGGACAGGACCAATGGACGCAGGGATTGCCCGATAACCCTTGGTGCAGCCGTTTCTGGCCATGCGGTCCGTCGTCATCGGCGGTCCGGGCCTGAATGGCAAGGCCGCGTCTGGCCCCTTCCCCGTTCTGCCACCGCTACACCCTTTCCGGGTAAAGTGCCGCCGTCGCGGCGGCGACAGCAACAGCCAAGGCACCGGAATTGTCGATCGTGATCACGGTCAGACCCTCGGGCATCACCGGTTTGGGCCGGGCCAGCCGGCGGTCGATCTCGCGCCCCTGTTCTCGGCCGCGTTGGGCCAGGCGGCGGGCAAGGATCTTGGGGCTGGCGGTGACCTCCATCACGACGAGATCGTCGAAGCTGTTCGCCGCCTGCTGCAAGACACCGCGCGACAGGTTGGCAAGGGCGTCCTGCCCCTGTGCAAGTACCCCGTGGACCTCTGCCGGGATACCGTAGGAAAGACCGTGGGCTTTCCAGTGCAGCGCAAAATCGCCCCCTGCCGCGCGCGCCGCGAACAGGCTTTCGGATACGGAGTCGAAGTCCTCTCCCCCCGCATCGGCGGCGCGGGTGATGACGCGGCGCACGCGGTGCAGGTCTGGCCTTTGCGCGCAAAGGCCCTCCATCAGGCTGTCCTTGCCCACGCCCGAAGGGCCGACCACGGCGATGAAGCGCCCGCCCATCACGCGGCCCTTGGGGTAAAGCGGGACACGTCGACTTCACGGTCGGCCACGCGGCTTCGGGCTTCCAGATCATGGAATATCCCCACGATGGCCGCACCGCCCGCCTTAGCTTCCTCGATCAGCGTCAGGACGGTTTCGCGGTTGGTCGCATCGAGGCTGGCGGTGGGTTCGTCCAGCAATAGCGCCGGGTAGCGATGGGCAAAGCCGCGCGCGATGTTCACGCGCTGCTGTTCGCCGCCCGAAAAGGTGGTGGGCGACAGCGACCAGAGCCGTTCGGGAATGCGCAGGCGGGTCAGAAGTGCGCGCGCCCGGTCATGCGCTTTGGCGTCGGACCATCCGATGGTCAGTAGCGGTTCGGCCACCACGTCGAGGGTCGGCACGCGTGGCACGACGCGCAGGAACTGGCTGACGTAGCCAAGCACATGGCGTCGCAACTCCAGTATCGCGCGCGGCTCCGCGCCGACAATGTCCACCTCTCCGATCCGCACCGATCCGCCCTGCGCCAGGTAATTGCCGTAAAGGATCCGCATGACGGTGGATTTGCCCGCCCCACTTTCGCCGGTCAGCGCGACGCATTCGCCGGGCGCTACCTGAAACGACGCCCCCTCGATCACCGGGATCACCGTCGCGCCCTGATTGTGGAGGGTGAAGGTCTTAACAAGGTCTTGCACGGCGATCATCGGATTAACCCTTCGTAAGTATTTGGTTTCGCACGCGAAACCGCTCATTACACCTGCAGAACGGAGCTGACGAGCAGCTGGGTATAGGGCGCCTGCGGATCGTCCAGCACCTGATCGGTCAGCCCCGTCTCGATCACGTGGCCGTCCTTCATCACCATCAGCCGGTCCGCCAGCAAGCGCACGACCGCCAGATCGTGGGTGACGACAATGGCCGACAATCCCATCTGGCGCACCAGCCGCCGGAGAAGGTCCAGAAGCCGCGCCTGCACACTGACATCAAGGCCGCCTGTCGGCTCGTCCATGAAGATCAGACGCGGGCCGGTCACCAGATTTCGGGCGATCTGAAGGCGCTGCTGCATGCCACCGGAAAACGCGGCGGGCCGGTCATCGATCCGCTCGCCCGCGATCTCCACCCGGTCCAGCCAATCAAGGGCCTGGGCGCGGATCTCGCCATAGTGGCGCGCGCCCACGGCCATCAAACGCTCGCCCACATTACCGCCCGCGCTGATCCGCATGCGCAACCCGTCCCGCGGGTTCTGGTGCACGAAGGCCCAGTCGGTGCGGCCCAGCATCCGGCGTTCCGGCTCGGACATGCGCAGGACATCGCGCGGGCCCTCGACGCGGGTATGGAACATCACCTGCCCCGCATCTGGGGCGATGTGCCCCGCAAGGCAGCTGAGCAGCGTCGACTTGCCCGAGCCGCTTTCGCCGACGATCCCCAGAACCTCGCCGGGATAAAGCGTGAAGGCCACATCGGCGCAGCCGATGCGCCCGCCATAGCGTTTGGTCAGCGCCTGCACATCCAGAAGGGGGGTCATGCGGCCTCTCCTTCGCGGCGCCGGTCGGCGCAGAAATCGGTGTCGGAACACACGAACATCCGCCCGCCCTTGTCGTCGGTGATGACCTCATCCAGATAGCTGCCCTCCGCCCCGCAGAGCGCACAGGGATGGGGCGCTTTCGACGGATCAAAGGGATGATCGTCGAAATCGAGGCTGACCACCTTGGTATGGGGCGGCACGGCGTAGATGCGCTGTTCGCGCCCCGCGCCGAAAAGCTGCAATGCCGCCGATTCAAGCTTGGGGTTGTCGAATTTCGGGATCGGGGACGGGTCCATCACATAGCGATCCTCGACCTTGACGGGATAGGCGTAGGCCGTCGCGATCTCGCCATGGCGCGCGATATCTTCGTAAAGCTTCACATGCATCAGGCCATATTCCTCCAGACTATGCATCTTGCGCGTCTCGACTTCGGAGGGTTCCAGAAACCGGAGCGGTTCGGGGATCGGCACCTGAACGACAAGAATCTGATCCCCGCGCATCAACGTTTCGGGAATGCGGTGGCGCGTCTGGATGATCGTCGCCTCGGCAGTGCGCTCGGTCACCGCGACACCGGCGGTCTTTTCGAAGAACTTGCGGATCGAGACCGCGTTCGTCGTGTCATCGGCCCCCTGGTCGATGACCTTCAGCGTGTCGTCGGGCGTCAGGCAGGCGGCCGTCACCTGCACCCCGCCGGTGCCCCAGCCATAGGGCATCGGCATCTCGCGGCTGGCGAAGGGCACCTGATAGCCGGGCACCGCCACCCCCTTCAGGATCGCGCGGCGGATCATCCGCTTGGTCTGCTCGTCAAGATAGGCGAAGTTGTACTCGGTCATTCCGCAGCCTCCTGCAACTGGTTACCCGCAGCCTCCGCGCGCAGCCGCCGGATCAACTCCAGCTCGGACTGGAAGTCGACGTAATGGGGCAGCTTGAGGTGCTGCACGAAGCCCGAGGCCTCGACGTTGTCGGCGTGGTAGAGCACGAATTCCTGGTCCTGGGCGGGAAACACCGCCTCCTCGCCCAGCTCGCGCCATTGCAGCGCCCGGTCCACGAGGCTCATGGAGATCGCCTTGCGTTCGCATCGGCCCATGACCAGCCCGTAGCCGCGGGTGAACTGGGGCGGGCGCTGGCCGTCGCCGCCGAACTGGTTGACCATGTCGCACTCGCTGACCGCGATCTCGCCAATCTCGATGGCGAACCCGAGTTCCTCGGGCACCATCTCGACCGTCACCGTGCCCATGCG